>JANOCR010000346.1:0-4691 GCA_031412355.1 Ilumatobacteraceae bacterium
CGCCCACACCGGCTTTCTCACAACGGCGCGATTCCTCGGCTGAGCGATGGCGGTCGCCCGGTGCGCGCGGCATCGAGGTGTGAGTCGGATCATGCGTGGTGTCGCGACATCGGACTCACACCGGCTTTCTCACAACGGCGCGATTCCTCGGCTGAGCCTCGACCCGATTTGGACCCGAGACGCGAAGAAAGGGCACCGTTGGGCGCCCTTTCTCAAGCCCGGGATGAATTTACGGTTCGATGAAGATGCATTCGCCAGGGCATTCCTCGGCGCTCTCGATCACGGCATCGAGCTTGCTGTCGGGAAAGCTGGCCATACCCTCGGCACCTTGCGGATTTCCCTTGGCAGTCGCGTAAATCTTGTCGCCTTCTCTGACGTAGGCGAGTCCGTCGTCGAGCAGCGTGAAAACGTCGGGCGCAATCTCTTCGCACAGCCCGTCGCCGGTGCATAGATCCTGGTCGATCCAGACCTTCATACTTAACGTCTCCTCATTCGAAGGTGTCAGACCCGGCTGAGCATACAGGTCGGCCACCAGCAAACACTGGTTACGCGCACTAAGTGCGCGCCCTCGGGGTACCCCGCGCGTGTAGGTTCCGATCATGGCAGAGGATTCTGAGCCCACTGATGCGGTGCTTCAGGCGCAAGTCGTCGTGCTCGAGCAAGAGATCGACCAGCTGCGGCGCCGACTGGCCGATGCACCTAAGCGCCAGCGAGCACTCGAAGAGCGGCTGTTGGAAACCAAGGGGCAGCTGGCCCAGGCGGTCTCGCAGAACGAGAAGCTGAGCTACACGCTGCGTGAGGCGCGTGAGCACATCTCGTCACTGCGCGACGAGGTCGACAAGCTCACCCAGCCGCCTTCGGCGTACGGGGTGATCGTGGGTAAGAACGACGATGGCACCGTCGACGTGCTGACCAGCGGGCGCAAGATGCGTGTCGGTCTGCATCCCGACATCGATCACGAGCAGCTACCTCGCGGATCCGAAGTCGTGCTGAACGAGAGCTTCAACGTCGTGCAGGCTCGTCATCCTGAGGTCACCGGCGAGGTCGTATCGATCAAAGAGTTGCTCGACGATGGCGTGCGCGCCCTGATAGTTGGCCGAGCCGACGAGGAACGTGTCTGCGAACTCGCCGACTCTCTACGCGGTGTGCACCTGCGCAGCGGCGACACCATGCGCCTCGACCCGCGCACCAACATGTTGCTCGAGAAATTGCCCCGTCCCGAGGTCGAGGATCTGCTGCTCGAAGAAGTGCCCGATATCTCCTACAGCGACATCGGGGGTCTCGACAGCCAGATCGAGCAGATCGCCGATGCCGTCGAGCTGCCGTTCCTGTACCACGACCTTTTCGCCGAGCACCAGCTTCCCGCGCCGAAGGGCATCTTGCTGTATGGCCCGCCCGGGTGCGGCAAGACACTGATCGCCAAGGCGGTTGCCAACTCGCTCGCCAAGAAGGTCGCCGACAAGACCGGTGGCGAGAAGGGACGCAGCTACTTCATCAACATCAAGGGCCCCGAACTGCTCAACAAGTACGTCGGTGAAACCGAGCGGCAGATCCGCCTGGTGTTCCAACGCGCTCGCGAGAAGAGCGAAGAGGGTTGGCCGGTGATCGTCTTCTTCGACGAGATGGACTCGATGTTTCGTACACGTGGCTCGGGAATCAGCAGCGACATGGAATCGACGATCGTGCCGCAGCTGCTCGCCGAGATCGACGGTGTCGAAGGACTGCGCAACGTGATCGTGATCGGCGCGACCAATCGCGAAGACCTCATCGATCCGGCCATTCTGCGTCCTGGCCGACTCGACGTGAAGATCAAGATCGAGCGGCCGAACGACGTCGCCGCCCGCCAGATCTTCGCCCGCTACCTAACCGACGAGATCCCGATCGCGCAGGACGAAAAGGTTCCCGACATGATCGTCAAGACCGTCGAAGAGATGTACCGCGGCGACGAGGCAAACCAGTTCCTCGAAGTCACGTACCAGAACGGTGACAAAGAGATCCTGTACTACAAGGACTTCTCGTCGGGCGCGATGATTGAGAACATCGTCCGCCGGGCCAAGAAGTTGGCCATCAAGCGAGTGATCGCCGGTGGAGCGCGAGGCGTCTCGACGCAGGATCTTCTGGACTCGATCAAGCAGGAGTACAAAGAGCACGAAGACCTGCCCAACACCACCAACCCCGACGACTGGGCCAAGATCAGCGGCAAGAAAGGCGAGCGCATCGTCTTCATCCGCACACTCGTCAAGGGTCGAGCCGAAGCAGACCGCGAGGGTGGCCGAGCGATCGAACGGGTCGGCACCGGGCAGTACCTGTAGCTACTGCCATGGCCACGGTGCTGCAGATCAGCGATACCCATCTGCGTTCCGAGCCGAACACTTCGCTCGACAACAACCCGGACGCCCGGCTGCAAGCGACGATCGTCGCGGCGTGCGCCGTCGCACCCGATCTCGTCGTGCTGACCGGCGATCTGGCCGACGACGGTTCGGTCGCCGCGTTGCAGCGCGTACGAGCGATGGTGGGCGTCGTGTCGTCGCCCGTGCTGGCCATCGCCGGCAACCACGACGACATCGGCAACGTTCGTGAGGTATTCGGCCGCGACAACATGGCCGAAGTCGGCTCCTGGCGTGTGCTCGCGGTCGAGTCGGCCATACCCGGCCACGACCACGGAGCGGTCGACGTCGACGAGTTGACGGCCCGCCTCGACCGACTCGACGATCGCCCGACGATGATCGCCCGACGATGATCGCCATCCATCATCCGCCCTGGTCGCCCAGCACCCTTGGCATCTTTCAACTCGTCGGCGCCGAGCAGATGCTCGCTGCGCTGCGCGTTCGCCCCCACGTGGCCGCGGTCGTCAGCGGTCACCTGCACGAGGCGTTCGACCAGCGCGATGGCGGGCTGCAGTTGTGCGGCTGCCCGTCCACGTTCTACGCCCTCGAGAACCGCGGCGACGACTACCGGATGGCCGCGGACGGCCTGGTTGGAGCGCAAGTGTTGACACTTGGTGACGACGGCTCATTTTCGTGTAAGCGAGTCGCTCGTTCGTTAGGGTGCTGACATGGCAATCCCAAAGGTCTGCGGGATCGAGACCGAGTACGGAATCATGGTGCGCGGTGCCGACAGCAACCCGGTGATTGCATCGTCGCTGTTGATCAATGCCTACCTCGCCATCAACTATCGCAAGGTCGGATGGGACTTCGAAGACGAGCATCCCGGCAACGACGCCCGAGGATTCGCCGTCGACGATCTGTTGGCCCCCGACATCGAGACCAACCTCGTCAACTCGGTGTTGACCAATGGGGCCCGTTACTACGTCGACCATGCCCACCCCGAGATCAGCACCCCCGAATGCTTGACCGCGCTGGAAGTCGTGCGTTACGACCGGGCCGCCGAAGAGATCATTCGCGAGAGCATGGTGGCAGCCGCGGGCCACCTGCCAGAGGGTGCCGAGATCCTGTGTCACAAGAACAACTCCGACGGCAAGGGCAACAGCTACGGGTGCCACGAGAACTACCTGCTGGCTCGCAGCGTGCCGTTCGGCAGGATCGTCTCGCAGGTCACCCCGCACTTCGTCACTCGCCAGATCGTGATCGGCGCCGGCAAGGTCGGCTGCGAGTTGCCCGGCATGTCGGCCGACGACGTGCCGTATCAGATCAGTCAGCGTGCTGATTTCTTCGAAGAAGAGGTCGGGCTCGAGACCACTCTGAAGCGGCCGATCGTCAACACGCGCGACGAGCCGCACTGCGATGCCAGCAAGTACCGGCGCCTGCACGTGATCGTCGGCGACGCAAACATGAGTGAAGTTGCCACCTATCTGAAGGTCGGTACCACGGCAATCGTGCTGGCCATGATCGAGGACGATGCGCTGGGCGACGACTGGTTGCTAGCCAACCCGGTATCCGCGATCCGACAGGTCAGCCACGACCCAACGCTGCAGCGCACGGTGCTGTTGCGCAACGGACGACGAGCTACCGCGCTGGAGGTGCAGTGGGGCATGCTCGAGCGCGCTCGCAAGTACGAGCGTTCGCACGGCATGTCGGTGGTGGGCGAGACCGTCGGGGCCGATGTGATGGCGAAGTGGGAAGCAGTGCTGACCGGCCTGGAAAGTGATCGCTCGACGGTGGCCGACGTCGTCGACTGGGTCGCCAAGCAACGATTGATCGAGGGTTACGCCGACCGGCACAGCCTGAAAGTGACGGACGCCAGGCTGAAGGCACTGGATCTGCAGTACCACGACCTGCGCCCCGACAAGTGCCTGGCGAATCGCGTCGGCCTGCAGACGCTCATCGAACCCGCCGATGTACAGAGCGCCAAGACGGAACCGCCGACCACCACACGTGCGTATTTCCGGGGCCGATGCCTGGCCAAGTGGCCGGCCGATATCGTCGCCGCCAACTGGGACAGCCTGGTTTTCGACATCGGCCGGGATCCACTGCGCCGTGTGCCAATGATGGAACCATTGCGTGGGACGGCCGAGCATGTGGCTAGGTTGATCGACGAGAGCAACACCCCTGCCGAGCTGCTTGCCCGGTTAGGGGCATAGGGTTCGAGCGGAGGACACCATGGCTGAACGTACCCAGAAGCAAAAACCAACACCGAGTCGCACCGAGGAGACCGTCGAGGGAGCTCCTGCCGCGACCGCGTCCGGCGAGAAGCTGAAAGCAGAGCTCGACGATCTTCTCGACGAGATCGAT
>JANOCR010000347.1:0-4774 GCA_031412355.1 Ilumatobacteraceae bacterium
CCTGGTGCCCGGCAAAGGCAACTAGACGGTCACCTGAACCAGTCCGGAACATGGCACATGGCCCGAGTCATGCTCGAGTCCGTGCCGGTGCCGCGTTTCGCGCAGTAGGCAACCAGCGCAGGCCCGTGGCGCTCGAACCACCGCGTGATCTCGTAGGTGGCTCCGGGGATCGGCTGCCAGTCGCCGACATCGGGTGAGTACACCTGGTACTCCTGGTACATCATCCAGACGCCGCTGTCACCGTCCTCCTCGAGGGCGAACGTGAAACCGGTGGGGATCACCGAGTGATCGTCGACGGCGTACCCACCGACTGCGCTGTTCTCGCCCAAGCCGTAATGCTCGCCGGCGCTGCCGTACTCGGCTGCGGCTCCGAACTCGGGTGGCGGGGCGTCCCAGGTGATGTGCTCGCGCGTGTACACGCCGTCGAGATCCGCCAGGTTGCCGGTATCGCTCTCCCACGTGACAACGTGGTGGAGGTTGTTCGCCCCACCGTCAGTCATCGAATCGGTTCCGAAGTTGGTGATCATCGCCATCAGCCCAACTTAGTTGGTCCGACTTTCGGGTCGACGACCGGGCCGCCGGCGACCGGTAAAGGCGGCTGACCAGGCAATCCGGGCCGGTAGCCTGGACCGACAATGCCGGAGTTCCAGACCAGCCCAGGAATGCGCGACATCCTGCCGCCCGAGTCGGCCCGTTGGCGACAGTTCGTCACCGTGTTTGCCGACGTCGTCGAGTCGGCCGGGTATGGCCAGGTGATCTCACCGCTACTCGAGGACCTTGGTGTCTTCCAGCGCATCGGCGATGCCACCGACGTTGTCACCAAAGAGATGTACGACTTCGTCGACAAGGGTGGGCGTCACGTCGCCCTGCGGCCCGAGTTGACCGCGTCGGTGTGTAGGGCCTTCGTGCAGCATCGGCCGCTGACACCGTGGAAGGTGTGGTACACGGGCTCGCAGTTCCGGTACGAGAAGCCGCAGCGTGGCCGGTACCGGCAGTTCGACCAGGTGGGTATCGAGGTGCTCGGTGCCGACGATCCATACCTCGACGTCGAGGTGATCGCCCTTGGCTGGGAGTTCTACCGAGCCCTCGGGCTCAGCCAGGTCAAGTTGCTGCTGAACTCGCTCGGCGAGCCGGACGACAGGGCGCGCTATGTCGCTGCGCTGCAGGCTCACTTCGAGTCGAATCGCAACTCGTTGTCACCCGAGAGTCAGGTCACGCTCGACAAGAACGCGTTGCGTGTGCTGGATTCGAAGCGCCCGCAGGATGCCGCGCTCGTGGCGGCGGCGCCACGAATTGCCGAGTTCTACAGCGCCGAAGCGGCGGGTCATTTCGAGCGGGTGCAGGCTGGCGTCGCAGCGCTCGGAATCCCGTTCACCATCGACGACACGCTGGTGCGGGGGCTCGACTACTACCGCCACACGACGTTCGAGTATCAGGGTGGCACCCTCGACTCGGCCCAGAACGCGCTCGGGGGCGGTGGCCGCTACGACGGGCTGGTCGAATCACTCGGCGGACCCGCCACGCATGGGATCGGGTTCGCACTGGGTCTCGACCGCATGCTGCTGGCCTGCGACGACGAAGGCGTATTCGCCGCGCGACCGTTGGCGCTCGACGCATTCGTCGTGGATACCACCGGTGGAGCAGAGGCGCTGCAACTGACCACCGAACTGCGCGCCGCCGGCCTGTCAGCAGACCGCGCTTACGAGAGCCGCAGCATGAAGGCACAGATGAAGGTTGCCGATCGAAGTGGCGCCGCAGTGGCGGTGATCATCGGCAGCAATGAACTGGCCGAAGGCGCTGTTACCGTGCGCCCGCTGCGCACCGACGACGGCCAACAGACCATCGCACGCAGCACCCTGATCGATTACCTCAAGAAAGCGCGCCAATGAGCACGACATCCATGCGCACCCACCAGTGCGGCCACCTTCGACCCGAACACATCGGCCAGACGGTCAGCTTGTGCGGTTGGGTGGCAACCCGCCGCGAGCACGGCGAGAAGTTGGCCTTCGTCGATCTCCGCGACCACACGGGAGTCACGCAGTGTGTCGTCGACAACTCCGTCGATGTGCGGCCCGAGTACGTCATCAGGGTCACCGGCACGGTTGCGGCCCGCCCGGCCGACAGCACCAATGACCGCCTCCCCACCGGCGGGATCGAGCTGCAGGACTGTCGCGTCGAGATCCTCAACACCGCCGAGGCACCGCCTTTCCCGATCAACGAGCGCGCCGATACCGTCGCCGAAACCACGCGACTGCAGTACCGCTACCTCGACATCCGCCGCGAGCGGATGCAACGCAACCTTCGCATCCGCGCCGCCGCAAACTCGGCCATTCGTCAGGCGATGGAGGACCAGGGGTTCGTCGAGGTCGAGACCCCCATGCTGGTGCCCAGCACGCCTGAAGGGGCGCGCGAGTTCATCGTGCCCAGCCGCCAGCAGCCCGGTTCGTTCTATGCGCTGCCGCAGAGCCCGCAACTGTTCAAGCAGTTGCTGATGGTCGCCGGCATCGATCGTTATTATCAGATGGCTCGTTGCCTGCGCGACGAAGATCTGCGCGCTGACCGACAGTACGAGTTCATGCAACTCGACGCCGAGATGAGCTTTGCCAGCCAGGAAGACGTGCACGAGGTGATCGACGCTGCTGTCGTCGCCGCGGCTCGATCTGCCGGTCAGGATCCTGGCGACATCGTCAAGATCACGTGGCACGATGCGATGAACCGCTTCGGCACCGACAAGCCCGACCTGCGCTTCGCCATGGAGCTGGTCGAGCTCACCGATGCATTTGCAGCGACCGAGTTCAAGGCGTTTGCGGGTGCACCCACGATCAAGGGCATCAACGCCGCCGGCAAGGCTGCCGACTACGGCCGCAACAAGCTCGATGCCCTCACTGACAAGGCCAAGTCGATGGGCGCCAAAGGTCTGGTGTGGCTGAAGGTCGCCGAGGACGGGTCGCTGGAGTCGCCGGTGGTCAAGTTCCTGGGCGCCGCCGAGCAAGCGGCGCTCACCGAGCGCCTCGCCGCCCAACCCGGCGACCTGCTGCTGATCGTCGCCGACCAGTGGGCAATGGCGTGCGAGGTGCTGGGCACCTTGCGCAACGATCTCGGTCGTCCTCCTGTTCACGAGGGGCCGTACCGCTATCTGTGGGTCATCGACTTCCCGTTGTTCGTCGGCGTCGACGAGGCATCAGGCCGGCCGAAGCCGGGCCACCATCCCTTCACGCAACCGCATCCCGACGACGTGCATCTGCTCGAGTCCGATCCGCTGAAGGTGCGCAGCCAGGCATACGACCTGGTTCTCAACGGTTGGGAGCTCGGCTCCGGGTCGATCAGAATCCACCAGCCGGAGATGCAGTCGCGGATCTTCCGCCTGCTCGGGATCAGCGACGAAGAGGCCAACAAGCGCTTCGGGTTCTTCCTCAACCCGTTCCGTTACGGCGCCCCGCCGCACGGAGGCTTTGCCTTCGGCATCGATCGCCTCGTGGCGATCCTGGCGGGCGACGAGAACATCCGCGAGGTCATCGCCTTCCCGAAGACCCAATCGGGCATGGATCCCATGACCAACGCGCCGACACCCGTCGACCTCAAACAACTCGTTGACCTCGGCATCCGCACCCTCCCCCCGAAGGCCTAGCCGTACCTAGCCGCATGGCGCGATCGCGCCGATACAGTCCCAAACACCCAGCGACCTCCCCCGCCAGCCACACCACCACTTGCGTCTGATGACTGCGCCCCCGTATGGGGGCGTCCGACGTCAAACGCCGGACGAGGAGGGTCGATCTTGGACCGATTTCGCTGGGCCGAAAGTCACGATGGCCTGATCACCAACGACGCAGCTAGAGCCGCGGGTCGAACAAGGCGTCAGCTCGAGCGAGACAGAGCAGTGGGCAGGCTGCGCAAGGTTCGCCGAGGTGTGTCGGTCGTGAACGGCGCGCCCCCGACGTGGCGGCAAGCCGTTCGCGCGGTCCTGTTGTCGAACGAGGGCAGAGTCGCCGCATCGCACTGGACCGCTGTCACACTTCTCGGCGGGCGAATGCACACGGAGATCGAGCAGATCCATGTGATCACGGATCTCGATCATCAGGTCGTGCTGGCGGGGGTCGTCTGTCATCGCTCGGGGCTGTTGGAGGAAGGCGACCTTGTCCGACGTGAAGGGATGCTGTGCACGTCACCGCTGCGAACGGTGATCGACCTAAGCGGGCCGATGACGGTCGCAGACCTCGGCAAGGTTGTAGACGAATTCCTGCGCCGCCGGGCTCTGAACTTGGAGGAGTTGCGCGAACGAGTCGATCGCACCAGACCTGCACCGGGACGGTCGGTCGCAACGCTGCGCAAGGTGCTCGCGCAGCGACTGGCGGGCTACGACCCTGGTGAGAGCGAGTTGGAGGGCCGGATAGCCCGAATCATCGATGCCTACGGACTTCCTCGTCCGATGCACCAGCACCGGGTGCAGTACGGGAAGAACCGGTATCGAATCGACTTCGCCTGGCCGGACCGGCAGCTGTACCTGGAGGGCAACGGATTCGGATTTCATATGCTCTCCACCGATCTCGACCGCGATGCTCGCCGACAGAACGAGTTGGTGCTCGAGGGTTGGGTGCCCATCGAAATAACTTGGCGGATGAGCGATGCCGAGATCGCCAACACGATCCGCAAGTTCCTGGCCCTCCCGACGAAGCGTTTGTGAGCTGTGGCCCCGATACGGGGCGCCAGTCATCAAACGCTGCGAGCGGATCGAAGCGTTTGTGAGCTGTGGCCCCGATACGGGGCGCCAGTCATC
>JANOCR010000348.1:0-4927 GCA_031412355.1 Ilumatobacteraceae bacterium
GTGGGGCTGCACCTCGATGGCGCGGCCCGTGCGGTGGTGCTCGACGCATTGGGTGCCGACCCCGACTGGTGCAGCAGCGGCCTCACGCTGATGGAAGCACTGGCGCTGGTCGACCGGGTCACCGAGGAGAGTGCGCTGCGCTCCGACCTCGAAGACCTCGTGCGCCTGTCGTGGGACCGAGTCGCCGTGGTGCCGGTCGACCAACGGTGCCTAGACCGCGCCGGTGCCCTGATGCGCGAGCAACCGTTGCGGCTCGCCGACGCTATTCACCTCGCTGCCGCCGACCGACTGCCGGCACCAGTGCGGTTCGTCACGTTCGATCCAGCGCAGATTCCCGTGGCGATGTCGATGGGCTTTGACGTCACGTCGACCTGAATCACTACGGCAACCGGGCGTGCAGATCGGCTTCGCCAGACCCAGTACGGGCGCGCTATGTGCCAAATGTGGCGTATTGCCGCGCCCGTAGAACTCGTCGTGCGCGGAATGTGCCGGGGATGGCGTGATACCGCGCCCAACACAACCGGGCCGGGCCGGGCGGGGTGGGGTGGGGAGTCAGCGGGCGATGGGGGGAACGGCGTAACCGCCGACGAGATCAGTGATGAAGCCCGCTACCGCGATCGAGCGGTGGTCGTGGAGGAAGGGCGACACGACCTGGACGCCCACGGGCAGGCCGGCTGCGGTGCGGCCGACCGGGGCCGATGTCGACGGCAGGTACGCGGAGCCGATGATGGCCGGCCACGCTTCCAGCGAGTAGTACGGCACGATCTCGCCGTTGACGACGAAGTCGCGTGTGGCCCACGTCCCCTCCTGCTGATGAGGAAACGCCGGCGTCGCGGTCACAGGGCACAGCAAGACGTCGACATCCTCGAAGAACTCCGCCCAACGCAGTCGATGCCGGGCACGCTCGCGATCCGCAAGGAGCCAGTCCTTGTGACCAACACCCAGATCGCCATCTTTCATCTCGAGGGCCGCGCCGATCAGCCAGCCTCCACGCCGCCAGGCTTCTGTGAAGTCGAGTTGTGGACGGGCGGCGCGATCCACCGACACGCCTGCTTCGACGAGGCGATCGGCGACGCCATCGAGCACCGAGATCATCTCGACGTCCATCGGAGTCGACGGCTCGTCGAACCACGTCGCAACTCGCAACGAGCGCACGTCGCTATCGGCACGCGGGAGATCGAGATGCCAAGCGACGGCTCGATCACGAGTCGGGCCCGCTAGTACGTCAAGCAGCAGTGCCAGGTCGTCGGCGCCGCGTGCGATTGGACCGAACACATTGACATCGCTCTCGGTCACTCCCCCGTTCGGCTCGTCGAGGTAACCCAGTGTCGGGATCACGCCGAAGGACGGCTTGTGGCCGAAGACGCCGCAGAACGCGGCCGGCACGCGCACCGATCCACCGATGTCGGTGCCGATCTCGAAGCTCGTCATCCCACAAGCGACGGCCGCGGCCGCACCGCCCGACGACCCACCGGGCACGCGGTCCAGATCCCATGGGTTGTTGGTGGTGCCGAACATCTCGTTGAACGACTGAAAGTCGCCGGACCACAACGGCACGTTGGTCTTTCCGAACACGATCGCGCCGGCGCGTTTGACCGCGGCTACGGCCTCGGCATCGTGCTGCGGCACGTTGTCGATCAATTCCGGTGCGCCACCGGTCGAACGGATTCCCTCGGTGGCGATCGCATCTTTCACCGTGATCGACAGCCCGTGCAGAGGGCCCCATGAGACGCCGCGAGCGGTGGCCTCATCCGCTGCGTGCGCTCGCGTTCGAGCGGTGTCGACCGCAAGGGTGCACACCGCGTTCACCTGCGGGTTGAGTCGCTCGATCCGGGCCAAATGAGCGTCGAGGAGTTCCACACTGCCGAGGTCGCGCCGGCGGATCGCTGCGGCCTGGTCGGATGTCGTCCACAGCGCAGGGTCGGTCGCAGCCATCGGCGAAGCGTAGCGACACGAGTTCTCGCTATCGTCGGCGCATGACCACACTGCACTGGGCCGACAGCCGCCTCGAGATTCATCGCGTCGTCGTCGGGCCCTACGAGAACAATGTGTTCGTGTTGCGCTGCCGCGAGACAGGCGAGGCGGTGCTGATCGATGCTGCCAACGAACACGAGCAGTTGCTCGAACTGTGTCAGCGGCTTGGCGTGCGCAGGGTGTTGGAGACGCACGGCCACTGGGACCACATCCAGGCCGTGCCGGCCATGCGCGAGGCCGGATACGAAGTCGCGGTCACCGCTGCCGACGCGCCGAGGTTGAAAGACGTCGGCTACGACGTGTTCATCGACGATGCCGAGATCATCGAGGTCGGCCGCCTGCGTCTCGAGGCGATCCACAACCCCGGCCACACCGCCGGCTCGGTCAGCTTCAAGGTGCAGGGCGCACCGCTGCTGTTCAGCGGCGACACCTTGTTCCCCGGTGGGCCCGGCAACACCAAGCTCGACGGGGGCGACTTCGCCACCATCATCCAATCCATCGACAATTCGTTGTTCACGCTTCCAGCCGACACCATCGTCATGCCCGGCCACGGGGTCGATACCACGATCGCTCGCGAGCGCCCACAGCTGGCCAGCTGGGTCGCACGTGGCTGGTGACACCGCGACCATTGCCGCGACGACGCCACGCCTCTCGCTGACGCTCGATGAGTTCCTCGACACCCGCTCCGCGGGATTCGACCTCATCCGGCTCGTGCTGGCCTTCCTGGTGTTGGTCAGCCACACCTGGCCACTTGGCGGCTTCGGTCGCGAGCCGATGTCGCCCCTCGCCCCTGACGTGCTGACGCTTGGCGGGTTCGCAGTCGGCGGGTTCTTCGCCCTCAGCGGTCTGCTGGTCGGCCGGAGTGCGCTGAACCGCCGATCCGCCTCGTTCGCCAAGGCCCGCTTCGCCCGGCTGATGCCTGCACTGTGGGTGGCAATGGTGTTCAGCGCGTTCGTCGTCGGCCTGATCGGGTGGATGCATCGGCATCAGAGCCTCGGTGGTTACTTCACCTTGCGACCCGATGGCCCGCTGGCCTACGTCAGTCGAGCCGCCACGCTGCCGGTGTCGTTCTCGCACGGAATCGCCGACGTGTTCAGGGACGACACGCCCTACGGCATCGCCACCGGCAGCAGCTTCGTCAACGGCTCGTTGTGGACGCTGCCGTACGAGATCCGCTGTTACCTGGTAATCGGGCTCGTGGCCGTGGTGGCCCGCAAGTTCGGAAGCCGGCGGACAATCACGATCGCGTGGCTGCTGTCGTTGGCGCTCGCGGCCGGATATGCGAAGCGGGTCGACCTGACCAGTTTCGTCGCCGGTCCCTACGCCGATCGGCAGATGGCCGCGTTCCTGTTCGTGTTCTTGACCGGCACGCTCGTGGCCGCGTGGGCACACAAGATCAACCTGTTCGGCTGGGTACCGCTGGCCGCACTGGTGCTGACCCTCGTAGCCGGGCGCAGCAGTGCATTCGTGGCCGAGCACGTGACTCAGGCGGCCATGGCGCTGGTCCTGCCGCCGGTGGCCGCCCTCATCGCGCCTGTTGCCAGGTGGCTGCGCGGCGTCGACGTGTCGTACGGGCTGTATCTCTACGCCTGGCCGATGCAACAGCTGGTCGCGATGTATCAGTGGACCTCGCGGCCGGCGACGTTCATCGTCGTGTCGACCGCGATGACCCTCGCGTGTGCGGCTGCCAGTTGGTTCGCTATCGAAAAACCGGCCATGGCCAGACTCCGGCGACGATGACCCAAGACGACGACGACGAACGGGCCCCGGCCCTGCGCTACGACCAGCGCCCCGCTGACCACACACCGATCCACACCGATGCCCTGCCGGCAACGCCAACACGCGACCGCAACATCGTCGCCTCCGCATGGGTCGAGGCGCCCGCCGAATTGCTGCAGCTGGGCGACGATCTGCCCGGTCGGCCGCAAGCCGAGTACAAACGACGGATCGGCGACTGGCTGTTGTGGCGTGCCGGCCCCGCGGCCGGCGGCGACGCCCGCTATTGGGCCGGTCACGCCGACAATCTCACGTCTCAGCACACGTTCCGCTTGTACCCCGACAACACCGGCGACGGCGCCGGACCAAGCGGTCGACGGCACGTCAAGTTTCGGTCGTGGAAGGAAGATCTACTGGGCAGGTGACGCGAGCGGTCGTAGCATTGACGGCGATGGTGACCATGGTTCCCGCTGCGTTGCCCATCGCCCACGAAACCGCCGAGGTCCGCGGCGACGGCAGGCCCAGTCCAGCGCTGCGCGACGAACTGCGCCGTATCGCGTCGTGGCGCAACGCCGTCTCCGTCGTCAGCCTTTACGTGCAGACCGGTGTGCTCATCTGGCTCAGCGCTCGCTACGTGTGGACGCTGCCGCTGACCTTCCTGCTGATGGGCCGGGCGTTCGCCCAGTTCGCGTCGCTGATGCACGAAGCCGCACACCGGTTGCTGTTCCGCAACAAGCGCGCCAATTGCAATTCCCCCGGTAGCCACCCCGGCTATAACCTCAGGCTTAACGAATGTTTCGTTGATCACATCCACAAAATGCTGCCTGATGTAGGTTCTTATTTTCGGGTATGACAAAGTTTTCCGGTTATCACAATAGATTGGCGATTTAATCCCACTTGCCCAGGTAAATGGTTTGTCGGGCTGGAGGCGAACTGCTTTTATTTGTAATAAAAATTCAGCAACTTTATAGGCGGGGTCGTCAAACGATTTCATTCACCAAAATTAAAACATACTTTTTTCATTATCGACTTTTTTATGAACAAAAAAATATATTTCAACGATAAATTTATTGAGGTGGCCGAGGTTTCAGCGCAAACTTCGCAGGATCAATTAATTAATAATCAAAAAGAAATTAAGCTGAATGAGGATGCGTTAAAAAAGCTTCGCAACGACATCGTCGACAGCGGCAAGGGCAATGTTTTTATTACTGTGAACAGCTTTAAAGAATTTTTAAAA
>JANOCR010000349.1:0-2557 GCA_031412355.1 Ilumatobacteraceae bacterium
CGTCGGTTAACCGCACCAGAACGCCGGCGTCGGTGGCCGCCGCCGCAGAAACTGCGCCGCCCGGCAGCCGGATCCCGACCGGCCCCATCTCGATGTCTCGGAACGGATCTCCCATGACGCGCATCTCCTTTCGAGACGAGATTACAGGCCGGTTGGTCAGCTGACTGCGTCGACGATCTCCACGCCACCGTCGCGCGATTCGCTGTAGGCCAGCACACACAGAGCGACGACGACTCCTGTCATCGTCATCGCCTGGGCCAGCGAGACGCGCTCGCCCAGGATCGCCCACGCTGCAGCCGATGCACCGACCGGTTCGGCTTGGATCAGCACGGAGGTGACCGAGGCGTCGACGCGGGGTTGCGCCCAGGCCACCAACCCGTGGCCGGCGATCCCGGGACCGAGGGCAAGCAGCGTGACCCATGCCCAACCGGCGCCATGCACCTCACCCAGGTTCTTGTCGGCGAGAACCACCAACGCAGACACCGTGACGGCGCCGATGACCGAGACGACGAACATGAACCGCACGGTCTCGACCTTGGCGCGCACGCCCTTCGAGACCAGCAGATACCCCACCCACAACACCAAAGCCAGCACTGCCCACAGGTAGCCGACGGAGGAGCTGGTCGCGCCGGATCCGCTCGATGGAGCGACGAGCACGGCGATCACCACACCGACCACCGAGGCCGCCGCGCAGACCACCTTGACGACTGTCGGCCGCTCGCCGAAGAAGACGACGGACACGGGCAAGGCAACGACCGGGCCAAGAGCGGCGATGATCAGCACTGTCGCGATGGAGACGGTTTCGATGGCGATGAAGAACACGCAGATGTTGAGGCCGAACAGCACGCCAGCGAGGCTCGCCCGACGAAAGTCGCCGCGGCTGGGCCAACGCTTGGTGAGGGCCACGATCGCCAGCAGCACCAACGACGCGATCCACATGCGCCAGAACGACAACACGACGCCCGAAGCATTCGTCGACTTGCCCAACACACCGCCGAACGACCAGAACATCGTCGCCGCAAGCACGGCGATCACGCCGCCCCGGCCGGCCAATCGCCCCGATGACGAATGCGTCGAATCGAGGGCTTTCTTCCGGGCGGACGCCCGCAGGGAGGCAGCGGTAGTAGTTACGTGCGCACGCTAGCCGTGGACCGTTTGCGGCGGCCTACATTTGTGGCATGACCTCAGTGAATTCCGACACTGCGACCGGGTACCTTCACGAGTCCGACTGCCGGCTCGATGACTTCATCGCCATCGTCGAGCAGACGACTGACCTCAGCGAATACCCGTTCGCCGAATCGATCGAACAGAACGTGGTCGGTTACGACTGCGACCGCCTTCGATCCGAGTGCGCAGACCCCGATACCCGTCGGGCGGTGCAGTCCGAGCTCAACAGGGCCTTCCTCGAAGGTCCCGGGATCGTCGTCTTGAAGCGCGCGTTCGCGGACACGAGTGTCGTCGACGCTGTCACGGCTGCATTCAACGCCATGATCGCCGAACAGCACGCCCTCGGCACGAACGCCGGCGACCACTACGCCAAGCCGGGCGACAACGATCGGGTGTGGAACGCACTCGAGAAGCTGGCCGTCGACGCGCCCGACGCGTTCGTCGCCTACTACAGCAACGACATCTTGACCATGGCGTCGGCAGCCTGGCTCGGGCCAGGGTTCACGTTCACGTCCCAGGTCAACGTCGTCAATCCCGGTGGCGCGGCTCAGAAGCCGCACCGCGACTACCACCTCGGATTCATGACCGTCGATGTGGCCGCCGAGTACCCGGCACATGTACACCACCTATCGGCAGCGCTCACGCTGCAAGGAGCGGTCGCTCACTGCGACATGCCGGTCGAGAGCGGCCCGACGATGTACCTGCCGCACGCGCAGAAGTACCTGTACGGATACCTGGCGTGGTGGCGCCCGGAGTTTCGCGAGTACTTCGAACAGCACTATGTGCAGTTGCCGCTGCAGAAGGGCGACGCGGTGTTCTTCAACCCTGCGCTGTTCCACGCGGCCGGCACCAACCGCACGACCGACATCCACCGCATGGCCAACCTGCTGCAGATCAACTCGCCGCTCGGCAAGTGCCTGGAAGCGATCGATCACGAGCGGATGGTCAACGCGGTGTACCCGTCGTTGCTGACGTTCAAGGCGTCGGGTGCGACGTCGCGGGAGGTCGACAACGCGATCGGTGCGGCCGCCAACGGCTACGCCTTCCCCACCAACCTCGACCGTGACACGCCGTTGCACGGCCTCACCAACGACGCCCAGGTCGATGTAGTGCGCCGGGCCGTCGCCGAAGAGTGGACGGCTGACATGCTGCGGCACGAGCTCCGCGACTACGCCTATCGCCGCTTGACCCACGGCGAGCTCACCTCTTGAAGAAACCGGCGCTCCGCCCACTCGACGTCGTCGACAAGGCATCGATCCCGCTGTTCGCGATCACGATGCTGGCCGAGTACGCAGCCTTGCGGAAGGTGCCGAAGCGAACGCTCGGGGACCTGTACGACGCCGACGAGCGCACGTTGTCGGGCACTCACCTGCCACCAGATCCGCTGGTA
>JANOCR010000350.1:0-10356 GCA_031412355.1 Ilumatobacteraceae bacterium
CCGGCGTGCGGGTTCGCGTCGGTCCAGGCCGGGGCAGCCTCGAACCGCTCTCGAGCGGCGTCTAGGTATCCGGCGAGGGCTGTCTCGGGTGCGCGGACGCTGTCGAGGTGCGGCCATTGCAGGTCGCCCGTGGTGGCCTCGTAGGAGAGTTGCGACAAGCGCAGCGCAGGTTCAACCGGGCCGAGGTGATGGCGCCACAGCCCTGACGAGGGATTGAACCGATACTCGGGAAGCAGCTTCCAGCCGTGCTCGGCAACCAGGTCGACAGCGTCCACGAGGTACCGGAAGACGATCTCGGAGATGAAGTAGTTGAAGCTGACCCGTGTCCATCCTGGCTTGATGCCTTCGCATCCATGGGTGATCTCATGTTCGAACTCGTGGGAACGTTCGATGTCGATTCCCAGCAGCCGGTGACCGTACGGACCGGCACACGAGCACCCTCCTCGCGACTGGATGCCGAACAGATCACTGAGCAACGCCACGACGAAGTTGTGGTGCAGGTACAGCCCTGCCGGCCGTCGCACCACGAAGGACACGATGGACAGCCGATCAGAGTGCGTGTTGCCGAGGATCTGCATCGCAGGATTGGCCGACCACGCCGAGACGGCGCGGCGCCAGTACGACTCTTCGTGTTCCTTGATCGTCGCCACTCCGACGGCTTGCTTCAACTGGAAGACGAGCCCGGCGCGGATCGATTCGATGATCGCCGGCGTGCCCCCTTCTTCGCGATGCACAGGGTCGTCGAGATAGCGGTGTTCCGACGGGTTCACATAGGCCACGGTTCCGCCACCGACCACGTCGGGCACCCGGTTGCGGACCAACGAACGGCGTACCACCAGAACGCCCGGCGTGCCCGGGCCGCCGACGAACTTGTGCGGGCTCAGGAAGATGGCGTCCTTATACGCCAGAGGGTGCTCCGCGCAGTGTGGATACATCTCGATCTCGACGTACGGGCCGGCGGCGGCAAAGTCCCAGAGCGACAGTGCGCCGTGACGGTGAAGCAGATCGGCGATGGCACATGTGTTGGACACGATGCCCGTCACGTTCGATGCGGCCGAGAACGAGCCGATCTTCAGCGCACGATTGGCGTGCGCGATCAGCGAGATCTCAAGCTCTGCAAGGTCGATGTGGCCGTCGGCGTCCTCCGGAATGGTGACCACGTCGGCGATCGATTCGCGCCACGGCAGTTCGTTGGAGTGGTGCTCGAAGGGCCCGACGAACACGACCGGCCGTTCGCCGACCGGGATGCACTGTGAGAGGTGGTATCGGTCGTCGAGATCGGCCGGGAGCCGAAGATTCATGATTCCGATCAGCTTGTCGATTGCACCGGTGGCGCCGGATCCGCTGAAGATCACGCATGTCTCATCGTCGCCGCCAACCGCGTCGCTGATTATGCGCCGTGCGTCCTCGCGCAGCCGAGTCGTCTGGAGGCCTGTTCCCGACGACTCGGTGTGCGTGTTGGCATAGCGCGGGAGGACCTCCTCGCGGATGAAATCCTCGATGAAGGACAG
The DNA here is from genome assembly GCA_031412355.1 of Ilumatobacteraceae bacterium. Lineage (GTDB taxonomy): Bacteria > Actinomycetota > Acidimicrobiia > Acidimicrobiales > Ilumatobacteraceae > JAENVT01. The sequence goes on from JANOCR010000350.1 coordinate 1,512, forward strand.
TGCCCGACCCGACGCCGTGTAGTCGGCGTAGGTGATTCGATGGGGCCCGTAGGGACCATCCATCACCTGGTCGTCGCCGATCACCGCGTCGCGGATGCGACGCAGCAACGGGGTTTCGACGGGGCCGGGCACTGAGCTCAATCTAGGTCGGCCCGACCATCAGGGCGTGCGGCTGAGCACGACCTTGAGTGCGCCGGTATCCGCGGCGCGGCTGAACACGTCGTACGCCTCCATGAAGTCGTCGAGCGCGAAGTGGTGTGTCACGAATCGGTTGGCAGCGACCTGGCCGCCGGTGATCAACTTCAGCAACGTCGGTGTCGAGTAGGTGTCGACCAGTCCGGTCGTGATGGTCACATCCTTGATCCACAGTGTTTCGAGGTGCAGCGTCGCCGGCTCGCCGTGTACGCCGATGTTGGCGACATGACCGCCCGCACGGATCAGTTCGGTTGCCAGTTCGAAGGTGGCCGGGATGCCGACGGCTTCGATCGCGACATCGGCACCGAGACCCTCGGTAAGGCCCTGAACCACAGCGAGCGGATCCTCGCGGCTGTTGTTCACGACGATGTCGGCACCGAACTGCTTGGCTGCCTCGAGTCGCGTGTCGGCCTTGTCGATGGCGATGATGTGGCTCGGGCTGAAGAGTCGAGCGCCCATGATCGCGGCGAGGCCGATCGGGCCCGCACCCACGACAGCGACGACGTCGCCTGGGCGGATGCCGCCGTTGAGCACGCCGACCTCGTAGCCAGTTGGCAGGATGTCGGCGAGCATCAGCAGGTCCTCGTCGGACACGCCGGCCGGAGCCGGATAGGTCGAGTTGTCGGCAAATGGCACCCGCACGTACTCGGCCTGCGTGCCGTCGATCTTGTGACCGAGGATCCAACCGCCGCCACCCAGGCATTGGCCGTAGCGGCCCTCGCGGCAGAACCTGCACGAACCGCAGGCGGTGATGCACGACACCAGTACCTTGTCGCCCGGCTTGAGGTTCTTGACCCCTGCGCCGATCTCTTCGACTGTGCCGACTGCTTCGTGGCCGAGGATGCGGCCATCGGTCACTGCCGGAACGTCGCCTTTCAGGATGTGTAGATCGGTGCCGCAGATCGTGACTGCATCGACGCGAACAATCGCGTCGGTGTCTGCTTGCAATGTTGGCATCGGAACTTCTTCCCATGCCTTGTTGTTGGGGCCGTGATAGACGAGTGCTTTCATGGATGTGACCTCCTGTTGGATGTCGGTTGTTTGGGGTTGATCAGGTGAAGATGATCTGGCCGCCGGCGGCCCTGTCGTAGAACTCGCCAACGGTGATGATGTCATCGACCTGTGGGATGAAGTCGTTCTTCTCGAGTCCGAACAGATCGACGGACGCCTGGCACGCATAGAGCCCTGCGCCGCTGTCGGAGATCATCTCGATGAACTCGGGGATCGATGGGATATCGAGCTTTTCCATCTTGTGGTTCATGTAGTGCGTCACAGCTGTCGAGACGCCTGGGATGCCGCCGACCATTGTCGGCATGTGCAGCCCGGGGTTGCCGACGGTGGAGAGCTTGATGTGCTCGTGGCGAGCCTTGTGAATGGCGTCGAGCCCGAAGAAGGTGAAGAAGAGATTGGCCTCCATGCCTTCGGCGCGAGCTCCGTTGGCCATGATCAGCCCTGGGTAGATGCCGTCAAGGGAGCCCTTCGAGATGATGATCGAGACCTTGGTGATGCGGTCAGTCATTGCAGTTCCTTTCGATTCGTGCAGCTCAGATGCAGCCGCGAGGCTTTGGGATCCCGGCGATGCGAGCCGCGATCTTTGCGGGCCCGTTCGGGAACAACTGGTACAGCTCCTTCACCGACACGCCCGACGACTTGCCGAGCATCCGCACCGTCGGGCCGGTGCCCTTGGCGAAGTACTCGGCGCGCATGAATCGGATGACCGTCCAGTGCTGTTCGGTCAGTTCGTCGATTCCCTCACGTCGGGCGAGTTCGACTGCTATGGCCTCGGTCCATTGCTCGGGGTCGACGAAGAAGCCCTCTTCGTTGAGCTCGACCTCAGTGTTGGCGATTGTGCTGGTGGTCATGATCAGTCCCCTTTCGTGTGTGCGGCTGCCATCGGCTTGCCGGCTGTGGGCATCGAGGCGCCGATGCCCGGTATGTCGCGCCCTGGGAGCAGGCTGTGCCAGTAGAACCACTGGAACATCAACTTGCCGAGGTGGTTCATCCGCGATTCCTTCAGAAGCGGCAAGCCGACCGCGGTGGGGTAGTGCCCCGGCAGAGGTTCGGTGTCGTAGTTGAAATCGATGAGCAGCGCCTTGCTGAATCCGGTCTCGATGAAGCAGTTGGAGTGGCCGTCGAAGCCGGCAACGAGCGGTTCTCCTGCAAGGAAGTGACGAACGTTCTCGACCACGGTCTCACCCTCGAAGTGAGTGACCGAGCCGGCCTTGGACGTCGGTACGTTGGCGGCGTCACCGATGACGAATACATTCGTCGCGACCTGGGATTGCATAGTGTGAGGGTCCGTCGGGATGAAGTTCAGCGCGTCGCCGAGTCCTGGAGACCGACCGACGTATTCGGCGCCACCGTGCAGCGGAACGACCACGGCAAGATCGAATGAGACCTTGCGGCCGTCGTAGGAGACGAGCTTGCCCGAGGCCCCGTCAACCTCGCAGGTGTTGAACTCGGTCACCAGTTCGACGCCCTTCTCGGCCAGCATGCCGGCGAGGTGCTGCGCGGCGATGGGCTTGGTGAACGCGCCATCGAGGGGGGTGACGTAGACGAGTTCGACCTGGTCGCGGATGCCGCGCTCATGGAAGAACCAGTCGGCGAGGAAGCAGAACTCCAGCGGCGCGACGGGACACTTGATCGGCATGTCGATGACGTTGACCACGAGCCGGCCGCTCTTGAAGTTGTCCAATGCCGTCTCGAGCGCCGCTGCACCCTCGGGGGAGTAGAAGGTGAAAACCGATTCCATCCAGCCGGGTCCGGTCAAGCCCTCGGTCTCGTCGGGCGCCAACGTTGCGCCTGTAGCGACGACCAAGACGTCGTACTCAAGAATCTGGCCGTCGACGAGGTGCACTTGGTTGGTGTCGGTCTCGACGCGCTCGATTGCCGACTCGATGAATGTGACCTCGCCACGAAGCTGTCGTGACCGGGGTCGGACGATGTCTTCGGTGTGAGTCAGTCCGAATGGGACAAACAACAGACCCGGCTGGTACACGTGCTGGTTGTCGAGATCGACGACGGTTATCTCCATCTCCTCGACATTTGCCAGCCGTCGGAGGCGGTTCGCGACGAGTGTTCCGCCTGTCCCGCCGCCCAGGATGACGACCTTTCTCATGACCCCATCTCAAGCCTGCCGAGACGGGAATCACCAGGGTCCAACGGCCCTTCGCGTCGGGTTGGGGAGAGTTTCGGGGCGCGTTCAGGCCCTTCTGTGCGACGGCGACCTGCTCGAAACCGCAGTTCCGCGACGGGGCGGGTCGAAGCTGGGACCTCGAAGCCTGTGGCGCCAGTCGTAGTCGCGACGGGCGGCCTTGACGGGCTGGGCATGCATCCAGCCGGCTGCCCAGGTTGCCCACAGTCTCCGGAGATGAGTCACCCTCTGCGTCCGATATGCGGCTAGCCGAACCACCAACGTCACGGCAATCATCATTCCGACGAACGACAGCATCATGGCGGGGTCGTCGATGACCTCGCTGGGCTCGATGGTGCGTATGTACGGGGTCAGCGCAAGCGCTGCACCGGCCGAGACTCCGGCCGCCACGACCGTTCGTTGCGAAGGCAGGCTCGGGCGGACACCGATGGTGCCGTCGGCGATGGCGAAGAGCAGGACGATCTCCATTACCAGGTAGAAGGCCGAGGGATTGACCCGCCCGGCCAGGACAAACACGACGTTCATGAACACGACCCACCGCAGTGCGAGGCGCAACGGCTTGCCGATTGCGATGGCGATTCCGGCGGCGAGTTGAGTCAAGACCACGACGATTGCCACGGTTTGTGCGCCGGGTGTAATGACGTTCTGCATTATCGGGCGGAAGAAGGGAAGGGCCGCGTCGTGCTGCGTGGTGAGGAAGCTGCGCAACTTGTTGCCGTTCCACCACTGCGGATCGATCAGCTTCTCCGCGGCGGCGCGCAGCCAACCTGCGGCCAGAAAGAGGCGCAGGGGCAGCAACATCACGACCGCGGTGTCACGGTTGGGCTCGGGTGAGGGGTGGCGTACCGGGGCCGCCGGCACGCGTGTTGGGTGGTCGAGGACATCGATCAAGAGGTTCGGCTCCTAGGAGTCATGACAAAAGCATGTCAATTATTACGAATACGTTACGAATGACACGTGTCGGGGTCCGAGAAAGTTTCGATCCGCTTCGTGAAGATCTTCACATGATGCCAAACCACCTGCGTACAGACGTGTTACGTTCTCGAATGTTGCACGATCTGGTCAGTGACTATCGCCGGGACGGGTATGCCTTTCGCCCTGGCCTACTGTCGGCCACCGAGGCCAACGTGCTGGTCCGCGAGACCGAGCGGTTGTTGGCGGGCGAGCGACCCGTCGACCGCTTCCTGCTCGAGAAAGACCAGCTCACCGTGCGTACGATCGTCAACCCGCATCTCTACAGCGAGGTCTTCGCCCGGCTGATATTGCACCCGACACTGGTCGGCGCCGCGCAGGAGCTACTGGACGACGAGGTATATGTCTTCCAACTCGGTGTCAACAACAAAGCCAGCTTCAACGGCGACGTGTGGTTCTGGCACCAGGACTATCCCGGCTATCTGCACGACGACCACATCCCGGCACCTCGCATGGTCAACACCTTGATCTTTCTCGACGAGGTCAACACCCTGAACGGACCGCTGATGCTGGTACCCGGCTCATTTCACCATGTGCCTCAGCGCCCGGAGGTGTCAGACAAGGGCACGTCGTATGCGTTCCGATACGCCGACAACGCCACCGTCGAAGCCCTCATCGCCCACGGTGGCATCGTGGCGCCAACCGGACCACCTGGCTCGGCGATCTTCATGCACGTCAACACGCTGCATGGCTCGACGGCCAACCTGTCGCCCTGGCCGCGCCGGATGATCACCCTGACGTACAACGCGATGTCGAACAAGGCCACCAGCCCGAGTACGCGGGCGCGACACATCGTGTACGACGATACCGATCTGCCGGCATTGCTGCCGCTGCACGCGGGCTGCTTGGAAGAGCTCGCCGACTCCGCGGTGTCGTCATGAACTCGTCACCGACAGTCGACCACGAGTGTGGGTACGCGGATGCCCGACCGATATGGGCCGAGGTCGACCTCGGCGCCATCACGCACAACATTGCCCTGATCCGCGAGCGAGCCGGCCGACCGGTCAAGCTGCTGGTCCCTGTCAAGGCGAATGCGTACGGGCATGGTGCGGCCATGGTCGGCTGTCACCTCGCGTCGCTCGGCGTCGACGGCCTGGCCACTGCGAACGTCGACGACGCGGTCGCCATCCGCAATGCCGGCGCAACGCTGCCGATCCTGCTCTACGGCGCCCAACTGCCATCCGGCAACACCTACCTGCTGCAACATGACCTGACGCCAACGGTGTATTCCGCCGACTCTTTGCAGTCGATCGACGGGCTCGCGGCAAATTCGGGTCGCATCGTCAACGTGCACATCAAGGTCGATGCCGGGATGGGCCGCCTCGGCGTACGTCTCGACGAGGCGGTCGCCTTCGCTCGCGAGGTGATGACCACCCCCAGCGTGCGACTCGAGGGGATGTACACGCACATACCGTTCTCGAACGACGAGGGTGAGGCGTGGTCGCGGCGACGCCTGCGGGCCTTCACGGAGGTGGTGCGCACCGTCGAGAGCGAGCATGGCATCGCCATCGACTTTGCTCAGGCTTCGGCGAGCTCGGTGTTCGCCAGGGGTCTGCCGGATTCACTCAACACCATCTCGGCGGGCCACGCGACGTTCGGGCTGCACCCCATCACCGGTGCACGCGCCGAGGACTACGGATTCCGCAAGGCACTCACCGCCGTCCGCGCGGCGGTGATCCAGGTTGCTCGCCGGCGCAAGGGCGACGACCTGCCTGGCACCGGGCCCGGCGGGCTAGCCGCCGACGCCACCACTGGGGTGATCCTGCTCGGCATGGACAATGGCTACCGGAGCGGCCCTGCCGGCAGCCAGGCCTACATGCTCTGTCGCGGTCGACGATGCGCGGTGTTGTCGGTCTCGGCCGAGTACACCGTCATCGATCTCACCGGCGTGGAAGGCGTGGCTGTGGGTGATCTTGTGACGGTGGTCGGTCGCGACGGCGACGAGGAGCTCGCGGTCGAGACGGTGGCTCAGCAGGTTGGCGCACCCAGCGCTGCGTATTGGATGCTCGGCCTGAACCGCGTTCCCTTCCGATACCAGCGTTCAGCAGAAGTGGGCCGATGAGCGCAGTGTGGAGAGGAAGTCCGCTGGCTCGAAGCCGGGTACGTGGGCGACGGCGATGCATTCCATCCAGCTCGATCTGACGGCCGTGGGGTTGGCGCTGACCTCGTCGATCAACGATCGCGAGAAAACCGCGGGGAACTCGCGGCGCGGCCAGGTGTCGAGCACGGCTCGTACGGCGGCGGTTGGCAGTCGTTCTGCGCCAGCGCCGCGCACGTCGATGCTGATGCCGCGGTTGGCAATGCGGGTCTCGACACTCTTGTGCGCGGCGATGGCCGTCGAGGCGTGCAGGGCAATGACATCCCACACGTTCTCTGCGCGAGATGTCTGCATGCCGGCCTCGAGCAGCATCGTGCGCACAGCGTTGGCACCGCGCATCTCGAATCGCTCCGGCCCCGCGAAGCGAGCGGCCAGGCCGACATCGTGCAGCAATGTTCCGACGTACAGCACCTCGAGATCCACATCGACGCGTTCAGCGGTCGCCACGAGCGCGGCGAACTGAAAGCTTCGCTCGCAATGCGCGGTGATGTGAGGGTCGCAACAGTCGTGAACAAGTTCCCGCGCTATCCGGACGAGCTCGGTGTCAGGTGGATCGATCAGCCCGTGCGTCATGGTTCACCTACGGGCGTGCTGGGTCGGCGCGCCGCAACGACTTCGATTTCGATGAGCCAGCGTTCGTCCCAATGGTCGGTGACCAGAACGGTCAATGCCGGTCGCCGATCGCCCAGCACTTCATTTCGCACGGCGCGATTCGGTTCGCGATAGCACCGATCTCGTATGTACATGTTGACCTTGGCCACATCGTCGAGAGTGAACCCGGCCGCGTCGAGGGTGCGCTCGACGTTGCGCCAAGCGACTCGGGCTTGGTCGGAAAAGTCGATCGGCACGGAGCCGTCGACATCCTCCGGCGTCTGCCCGCTGACGAGTAGAAGGTCGCACCCGACGGGCACGACTGTGGCGTGAACGAAGCTTGCAGCGGGCACCCGGACACCGGGCACGTCGACACCGCGATTGGCTGGAGTGGTCATGGCGTGCAGCCTAAAACGCGACGATGCCCTCTCCCGATGAGGGAGAGGGCACCATCTTCAACTGTTCGGGGACGGATGGGTGACCGTTTGGGAATTCAGGCGCGGGCACGCCGAATGACACTCCCCTGTTCCGAACTTTGCTGACCGGTTGGGTTGCGGATACCGGGATCCACACCCCAACCAGAGCTGGCTAGGCCAGGGTGAAGTCGTCGATGGTGACGTTGGCGACTCCGACGCCGTTGAGGCGGATTGTGCCTCCGTTGATGCCGCTGATGGTGATCAGGGTGCGGCTGCCGCCGTCGCGGATGATGGCCACGTTGTCGGTGAACGTGAGGGCGGTGATCCCGAGTCCACGGAGGTCGATGCGGTCTTGGCCTCCTGCGGGGTTGGCGTCGAAACCGATGACGGTGTCGGCACCGAAGCCACCTGGGTTGTATCGGAACAAGTCGTCGCCGGCGCCACCGTTGAGGGTGTCGTTGTTGGCGCCACCTTCGATGGTGTCGGTTCCGTTGCCACCGTTGATGGTGTCAGTGCCGGCCCGGCCGATGATCACGTCGGCTGCTGTGGACCCGGTGAGCGAGTCGTTGCCGCCGCCGCCATCGATGGCGATGATCCCGATCAGGGTGACACCGGTGAAGTTCAACACGTCGCTGTTCGGCGAGCCGAGGATGCTGACCCCGGCGAAGCCGTTGGAGGTGATGGTCTCCACCGTCGCGATCGACCGCAACCCGATGATGGTCCCGGCTGTCATTGCCTGGATGACATCGGCTCCTGCGCCACCGGTGACGGAATCGAAGCCCTCGGTGATACCGGTGAAGGTGATCGTGTCGTTACCGGCACCGGTGGCGATGGTGTCATCACCAGCGTCACCGGAGACGAGGTCATCTTGACCGATCGTCGACAAGTTGTCGTTGCCACCGCCACCATGGACTTCGTCCTGGCCAGCGGTACCAGCGACAACATCGACACCGGTGCCACCGTTGAACAGGTCACCGACCACCGTGGTGATCGCCGAGACCCTGTTCTCCAACGATCCGCCCCCGTCGACGAAGCTGACCGTGACCGTCAAACGACGGTCCACTTGATCTTGTGTCGGGGTGAACGACGGTCCCGTGGCACCAGCAATGAGAGTGCCAACTGCACCGCCTGGGGTGTCGCTCTGCCTCCACTGGAAACTGACCACTGGAGGTACTCCATTGACATCGGCGACCGTGCCGATCGATGCGGTGATCGCTGTGCCTTCGGTCGGGGTGGTATCCGAGATCACCGGAGCACCCGTCGCCGGCGTGTTGAGCACACCGGTACCCGACAAGGCCACCGAGACGGGCGCAGCGTTGCTGACGATGTTCAAATCGGCGGTCAATGCCCCGGCAGCATCCGGAGCGAACGACACCGTGACCGTGCACTGACCCGCCGGTGCCACCGGCACGACACAAT
>JANOCR010000351.1:0-2767 GCA_031412355.1 Ilumatobacteraceae bacterium
GCGCGACAGCGGGTTCCATCTCAGGCGCCGGCCGCAGCCTTGACGTTGTTGTAGATCTCGACCTTGCGGTTCTGGGCGCTGTTGACGATGCCGCCCTCCATCGCCGCCAACTGCTCGGGCGTGAAGTAGATCATGTCCAGACGTTCCAACGCGGCATCCTTGGCCAGCACCTCGGTGCCCTTCACGGTCATGTTGTAACCGATGTAGGACAGATCGCGAAAGGCGATCTCGGGCTCGAGCATCCAGTTGATCCAGGCATAGGCGCCGTCGGGGTTCTTGGCGTCGGCCGTGATCGCGTAGTGGTCCATCCAGATCTCGGTCATCGGCGCGCCGAGCACCCACTTCCATGGCTCGGGATCGCCGCCGGCATCGGCGATGCGCACATAGGCCTGGCGGGCGTCGCCATTCCATGCGGCAGACAACACGTACGCGCCCTCGGCGATTGCGGTCGAAGGGTACGAGTCGAATGCCTTGATGTGCGGCGCGAACTCTTCGACCAGGAACTTCTCGGCGGCGTCGAGGTCGGCTTCTTCTTCGGTGTTCCAGCTGATGCCATTGGCCCAGAAGTACGGCCCGAGCACGTTGTCGCTGGTGTCGAGCGCCGACATCTCTCCGCTGGCCTCGTTGGCCGCCGCGTCGAAGAAGTCGCCCCACGTCTTCAGCTCGCGCTGGATGACCGACGAGTCGTAGAGGAAGCCTGTGGAACCCCAGTCGCGCGGCACGGCATAGTCGTTGGTGGGATCCCACTCGCGCCCGAGGTACGCCGGGTCGATGTTGGCAAAGTTGGGGATCTTCGACTTGTCGAGCTTCAGCAGCAGTTCCTTGGCGATCATCTGTGGCAGATACGGACCTGTGGGCACGATGAGGTCGAATCCGCTGCTGCCCTTGGTGGCTTCGAGCTTGGCAATCAACTCCTCGTTGGATGCGTAGTACTGCACGTTCATCGTCACGCCGATCTCGTCACTGGCCTCTTCGACCAGATCAGGGTCGTGATACTCGCCCCAGGTGTACAGCGCCACCGTGCCCGAGGCCTTGACAGGTCCGGCGGGTGCAGCGGTGCCGCCCGGGGCGGGGGTGCCGGCGTCGTTGGCCGCCGGTGTCACCTCGTCGTCGCCACAACCGAGGAGCACTAGGCCCATGCCCGCCCCCAAGGCGAGGAAGTTGCGGCGGCTGACCATGCTTCGGTGGAACGAAGTCGGGGCCAGAATTCGTACGGATTCGGTAGTCATTGGTTCTCCCTGAAGGGTCGGTGGGTCTGCTACGCCGGAAGTCCGGCGGTTTCTGTGGTTGGATCGGAAAGAACAAGGTCGGCCTGACGGGCCGAGAACGAATAGACGTCGTCGCTCGCCCACCGACACCACACCTGATCGCCTGGCAAGACCTTGGGTGCCTGCTGTCGGGGCAACAGTACGACGAGGTCGCGCTTGGCGGTACGCACCACGTACTGCAGGGTGTCGCCGAAGTGTGAAACCCCTGCGACCGATCCGCCGATGACGTTGGTGTTCGTACCGGGGTCGGTGGTGTCGATGGTGAAGCACTCCGGCCGGACCGCAGCGAGCGCGTCGCCGCCGGCCTGCACGTCCTCGTCGGGACGCGACACCACGAACACGGTGCCGTCGTCGGCAACCATCCCGTCGGACGTTGCCTGGCCACGCCAGAAGTTGTTGCGACCGATGAAGCCAGCAACGAACGCTGTGGCCGGTCGTTCGTAGACCGTCTCGGGATCGCCGAGTTGTTCGACGTGACCTTCGAGCATGATGGCGATGCGGTCGCTCAAGCTCATCGCCTCTTCCTGGTCGTGGGTGAAGAAGATGAAAGTTATTCCGAGCTGGCTCTGCAACAGCTTCAGTTCGATCTGCATCTCCTCGCGCAACTTGCGGTCGAGAGCGCCGAGCGGTTCGTCGAGTAACAGCACGCTGGGCCGGTTGACCAGTGCACGTGCAACCGCGACCCGTTGCTGTTGGCCACCCGACATCTGGCGCGGCCTGCGGCCTGCCAGCTTGCGCATCTTGACCATGTCGAGCGCTTCGCTGACACGGGACGAGATCTCGGACTTCGAGACACCTTTCTGGCGCAACCCGTAGGCGACGTTCTCGGCGACGGTCATGTGCGGGAACAAGGCATAGGCCTGGAACACGGTGTTGACGTCGCGCTTGTAGGGGGGAATGCCCTGCACGTATTCGCCACTGATGCGGATGAAGCCTTCGTCGGGCTGCTCGAACCCGGCCAGCATTCGGAGTGTGGTGGTCTTGCCGCAGCCTGATGGACCGAGCAGCGACAGGAACTCGCCGGGGAGCACCGACAGGTTCAACCGATCGACGGCAACCATGGTGCCGAAGCGCTTGGTGACATCGGTCAGCTCTACAGAGCCGCGCTCCGACATCCCACCGGACGGTGGCACGGCCATATCAGTCACAGATGATTCCCCCATACTCTTCGACGCACACCATATTCCCTACGAGCACCTGTAGAGAACACCGAGGATGCGACCGTTGATGTGTCGCCTCCACATGTGCCTCCCACCTACACACCGTTGCACGCGACGGGCGGTGAAATCAAGGAAAGCGCATGTTTCGAGTGTGTGCGCGACGGATTCCCTTGCGCGACCCGGCCGTAGCTACCAGTATCCGTAGCTATGGACCGCTCAGGGACACAGCTCGACGACACGGATCGGGCGATCATCGAACAGCTCCAAGCAGATGGTCGGATCCCCTACACCCGCCTCGGCGCTGCCGTCGGACTGTCCGAGGCCGCGGTGCGCCAACGG
>JANOCR010000352.1:0-14570 GCA_031412355.1 Ilumatobacteraceae bacterium
GGCTGGAACAGTCGCGCCTTGGCCGCGAAGTAGCGCTCCTGGGTGCCATGCAGATCCAGGTGGTCGCGGCCGAGGTTGGTGAACACTGCAATTTGAAAGTGGCACCCGGCAACGCGTTGCAGCTGGAGAGCGTGCGATGACACCTCGACGACCACTGCGCTGATGCCTTCAGCCACGAACTCGGCCAGGCGGGCTTGCAGATCCGGCGCCTCGGGCGTGGTGTGCGCCCCAGTGAGGGTGCCGATCACGCCCGAGACCACACCGTCGGCCTCGAGGATCGAACTGATCAGGCTGGTCGTCGTCGTCTTGCCGTTCGTGCCGGTCACACCGATCAGCGTCAAGGCTCGAGCCGGGTGACCGAAGAACGATGCCGCCAACCACCCCATGGCGAGGCGAGTGTCGGGCACCACCACCTGTGGCAAGCCGACGTCGAGCCGGTGATCGACGAGCAACGCGGTGGCACCAGCGGCGCGCGCCGCAGTCGCGTACTCGTGCCCATCGGAATGCGCGCCCCTGAGACAGCAGAACAGTGACCCCTGTCGAATCCGCCGCGAGTCGAAAAAGACCGAGTCGATCGTCACCTCCTCGGAGGCGTCGGCATCGATCCGGTCCAGCCCCGCCTGCTCGACGACCTCGCGAAGTATGCGAGACATCGCTGTCATCCTTCGCTGTTCTGGCAGCCGTTGTCGTTCGGTGAGGGGCTGACCTTCAACTCGTGCATGGCGATGGTGGCCAGGGTCGAAAACAGTGGTCCGGCGGCCTTGCCGCCGAGGCGATCCTGACTGGTTGGATCAGGTCGATCGATCGAAACCAGAATAGTCACCTGCGGGTTGTCTGCAGGGAAGTAGCCGACGAAGGTCGAGTAGTACTCCTTGGAGCCATCTTCCGCCTGATAGTCGGTGTTGGTCGGCTGAACACTTGCCAGTGCCGCGTCGGGAGCCACCGGCGCGCCCTGCACGGCGTCCTTCGTCGGATCGGCCGTCGGCTTCAGCAGCGCCGTGCCCGTCTTGCCGGCAACCGACATGCCGGGCACCTTGGCGTACTTTGCCGTGCCATAACACACGACGTCTTTCATCATCGATGTCATTGTGGCCGCGGTTTCAGGCGTCACGACTTCATGTGAAGGTGAAGGCGGCGCATCGTGGGTCTGACCCTTGGCATCGATGGTCGACAGGACCAGGCGAGGCGCGACGTAGACGCCGCCGTTGGCGATCGTGTTGACGGCGGCGGCGAGTTGCAGCGACGTGGTGGCGTAGCCGTATCCGTATCGCGGTGTGACCTTCTCGGTGGCCTGCCAGTCGGCCGCTGGCTTCATGATGCCTGAGCTCTCGTCGGGAAGGCCGAGTCCGGTCGTGGACCCGAAGCCGAACTTGTGGAGGTAGCTGCCGAACTTCAACGTGCCGACACCCTCGGTCATCAGCACCGTTCCGATGTTCGACGAGTGCACGATGATGTCGCGCAAGCTCATCGGAATTTCTTCGTGGGGCTCGGCGTCGCGGATCTTGAACTTCCACTTCTCATCGCTCTTGTTGATCGGCCGGTACGTCAAGAAGCCGGGGACGGAGATGGTCGTCTCGGGCGTGGCAAGACCCTCGTTGACGGCCGCGGAGATGCTGAACACCTTCGCCACAGACCCCGGCTCGTGAGCGTCGGTTGCCGCGAGGTTCGCCGAAGTCACCTCGGCGACCCCGTCACTGTTGCGTTTCACATTGGCGCTGGCGTAGATGTCACCGTTGTTGACACCCATCACAACCGCCGTGCCGCCCATCGCACTCAACTGCTCGACGCGCCACAGCAACGCCTTTTCGACCTGGTACTGCAGTCCGCGGTCCAGTGTCAGCACGATGTCGCTACCAGGAATCGGGGCAACCGTCTCATCGCCACCGGCAATCGATCTGAACTCGCGATCATGCTCCTGCGACCTCACACCGTCGACACCACGGAGGATGTCGTTGTATGACTTCTCCAGGCCGCCGGTGCCCTCCAGATCGGGATCGGTCCGACCGATCACGCTGCGACCGACATCGCCGTTGGGCAACACCCGCTTGTCTTCGCTGAGCGACGAGATCCCCGGCATGCGCAGCGCCACGACCGTCTGTGCCAACTCAGGCTCTATCTGTCGTGCCACGTAGACGAACGAGTTCTGCTTCGCGGTGAATGCCTCGGTCAACGACTGTTGCTTCTCCGGTGAAAGCTGCAGTAGCGCGGTCAACGTGCGAACCGTGCCGACTGGATCCAGCACGAGTTTCGGGTTGGCCGTGATCGTGCGGGCCGGCACTGACAGGGCGAGGTCGGTCCCGTCGCGATCGAAGATGGTGCCTCGATGGGCCTTGAGGCGTTGCTGCGTCGTTCGCTGTGACTTGCCGGCGGCGCGAAGCTCGTCGGCCTCCACGGTCTGCAGCAAGGTGATCCGTGCCAGGACGGCAAGAAACATCAGTGCCGCGATCACGAAAACCGCGACCAGGCGCCGCGACGACTGACCCGCCGTGTAGTTGCGTGTTGGGCGTTGCGGCACGGCGCGCTTGCGAAGGGCCTGCGCGTTGCGCTGATTGAGCTGCACGCGCCGGGACGGCTGCGAAACGGGTCGGCGCCGAGCTGTCGCGGGTGGTGGCACCCGTCGGTCGTTCTTCGAGGGCGCCCGCGACTGCGACGATCGCTGGGTCGGGGCATGCGAAGCAACCGATCTGTGAGTGTGCGAGTGCTGTCTATGGTGGCTCCGAGATCGGGCCACAGGATTCACGTCCCTCATGGTTGCGCCTATCCGCCCGCGACTGACTTGACGACCTTGAACTCTTCGAACACCGGATCGCGTGCCTCGGTGCCGGGGTCGAACACCCCGCCCGCGCTCTGCTGCACTTCGGCGACGACCTCGGGTGCGATCTCGACGAACTCTGTCCTCATGGCCGACGTCATGCCGAGCACCGATCCACTAGCCGCCAGGCGGGCAGGTGATCGCAGATCGGCGCGTTGGCTGCGCAGGTCGTTGAAATTGTTGCGCGCCTGGCGAATCTGCCGATCGACGAGGTCGAGCTCGACTTGCCGGCTGGCCAGTTGCGTCTGGAACGCAGCCGCGCCGAGCATCAGCGACGAGGCGAAGAACGCTGCGAACGCCACCAGGCGCGCCGTACGCCGACGCCGCGGCACCACCGTCAGCTTCGGGCGTGGTACGGGCGCGACGCCGACCGTCGAGCGAATCATCGGTCGAGCCATCACACCGCCGTCGGCGTGCACGCGAACACGCGCAATCCCTAGGCGCTCGGATCGCAGGACAGATGCCACAGGTCAACCCACCGTGCCGCGGCGCGGTGTGTCGGCAATTCGTTCGACGACGCGAAGGCGCGCGCTCGACGCACGTCGGTTCTCTGCCTGCTCCGTCGCATTCGGCGTGCGGGCCAGACCCCGAACGATGCGCACCGTCTGCACGGCATCGCATACGCAGGGCAGTTCGGGTGGGCACTCGCAGCCGCCCGTAACCGCCAGGCGCATGCGCTCCTTGACGATTCGATCCTCACCCGAGTGGTACGACAACACTGCGACACGCCCACCGACGTTGGTGTTGGTGATGGCTGCGTCGATGGCCGGCGCCAGAGCGTCGAGCTCGCCGTTGACCTCGATCCGGATGGCCTGGAACGTGCGCTTCGCTGGGTGCCCACCAGTGCGTCGCGCCGGGGCAGGGATCGCCGCCACCACGACTGCAGCAAGTTCGGTCGTCGTCTCGATCGGGCGTGACGCAGCGATCGCGTTGGCGATGCGGCGGGCGAACCGCTCGTCGCCGTACTGCTGCAGGACCCTGGTCAGCTGGTCGACCGGGTAGCCGTTGACGACGTCGGCCGCAGTCCAGGCTTGGCCGCGGTCCATGCGCATGTCGAGTTCGGCTTCGTGTCGATACGAGAAGCCGCGCGCCGCTTCGTCGAGCTGCGGTGAGCTGACACCGAGGTCGAACAGAGCCCCCGAGAGGCTGTCTACTGAGAATGCTTCCATGGCGGTTTCTAGGCGGTCGAATCGACAGTGGTGAACCATCAGCCGGTCTCCGAAGTGGGCGAGCCGCTTTCGAGCGGCTGCAAGTGCGACCTCATCGCGATCGAGCCCGAGGATCCTGAGCCGCTCGTAGGTCTCGAGCAGTTGCTCAGCATGGCCTCCACCGCCGAGTGTTGCGTCCAGCAACACGCCGCTCGGTACCTGCTCGAACACCTTGGTGATCTCGTCGACCATCACCGGTTGGTGGTGGAACGGCTCGGTCATCGCACACCATCGCGATGTCGTTCGCTCATCTGCAGTCCCCCGGCCGGCCGGTGTCGCCGGGATGTCTCCCCGGTCAAACGAGACGGAAGCGGGCGGAGTAGGGGCTGTCCATCTTGCAGACCGGAGGACTGCAGATGAGCGAACGGATCGGATGATCCGTTTCGTCGGTCAATTCGTTGCCTTGCTCCTTTCGTTGAACTCTGATGTCGATCGGTGCGAGTCATCGCTGCTCACGCTGGGTCTCCGGCGATGTCGTCGGTTCCCTCTGCGTCGATCCGGGCGTAGCGATCTGGTGACCAGATCTCGAGCTTGACGAGGTTGCCGGCGACGATCACCTGGCTCTCCAGGTTGAGCTCGGCGTAGACACGAAGCTTTTCGTCGACGTTGACCCGGCCCTGCTTGTCGAGGGCGACCAGCACTGCACTTGAGGCCAGGGCGCGTTGCTGGTTCAGGCTCAGATCGCCGCGCTCGACCTTGGCGATCAACTCCCGACCGAACACCTCGAAGGCGTCGGATGGGATCACGTCGACGCACTTGTCGGTGCCTTTCACCAGGTAGCAGTGCTCGCCGAGATGGGCGCGATAGGTCGCAGGCAGAGCCACCCGGCCCTTGTCGTCGAGTTGGCGCTCATGCGCCCCAACGAACATCACTCGCGCCTCACCACCTTCACAACTAGGTCGACCTGCCTCGACGCCGGAGAAAGGGCAAACATCCCTCGCTCCCCACTGGCCATCAGTATGTACCCCGAAGTGACCCAAAGTCAACCATTTCTCCCCACCACTACCCACTTCTCACCATTCAAACGCCGCTGCGCAGGTTGTGCGTCGCCACGGGCTGTGCGCAGACACGACATTCGGGGCGGCGACGACGTGGAGCCCGGAACGGCCAAATGTCCGGGCGACGAAAACTCGGAACCACCAATCACACGCCACTCATGTGGTCATCAGCGAACAGACGAAATGGACTCGTCGATACTCATATTTCGTCCGGCCGACTCGGGCCCTTGCGGCGCGCCGCGTGTCGGTACAGCGAAGACACTTCGGATCAGCCAAGGACAAGAACTGCTGCGACGAACACCGGATACAGGGCCAGGAGCACGACACCCCGGGGGCGACGGATCATTCCGCCACGTGATGCGATCAGGACAATCCCAAGCGAGCCGAGCATCAGGATCCAGGGCAGGTGCAGGCTCGATGCGTCTGCGATCGCCAAGGGCCGTGCCAGGGCGCCGGCGCCGAGGGTCATCGTCGAGTTGTATGCGAAGGAGCCGACGACCGCCGCGACGACCGCTTCGCTGATCCCTCGCCGTGCCGACGACCACGCGAGGACCACGAGTTCGAATGCGGTGGCGAACCCGATGATGGTGAGACCGACCTTGGTCTGGGTGCCTTCGACGCCTGAGACGGCTTGCACGCCCTCGACGATTGCGACGGCCCCAACGGCCATCGCCGCAACCCCCGCCAGCACCATGCCCAACTCGCGGCCGACCCGTCCTGGCGGTTTGCCTTCAGCTTCGGCGATCTCTGCGGTCTCACCCAGCGCAGGCGGCTGACGTTCGATCCTCCAGATCGTTGCGACGAACGCGGCGTAGGCAACCACGAGCAACAGCGCTTCGGGCCGTCCCACGTGTCCGTCCCACGAGAACCAGGCAGCGAGACCACCGAGGGGGAGCCCGGCCAGTGCGTAGCGGCGAACGCGCCGACCGAATGGCAACGGCGCGATGCATGCCCCCACACCGATGGCGACCAGGCAGATAGCCACGTTCGCGCCGATCACGTCACCGAATGCGATCGCCGGGGCATCACGAAGCGATGCGGTGACTGCGGTGGCCAGTTCTTCCGGTTCGGCGCCGGCGAGCAGCAACGCCATCGCGAACGCGCTCACCCCGAGCCGAACCGACGCAGCCGCGAGATGCTCGGCGAAGATCTCTGCACCCCACACGATCAACCCGACGCCGACAAGAACAACGACCAAGCCGACCACGACTTCCACGATTCAGATCCTGCCACGGCCTACGCCGGGAAGTGCTCCGCGAGGAGCTGCTCAGCTGAGCGAACCGAGTTCGCCGAGGGTGGCGTTGTCACCGGCGAGTTGGCGCATCCGGGTCCAGGTGTCTTCGAGGCCCCACATGCCGGTGATGAGGTCGTCGGGGAAGCGGAAGAAGTAGACCTCGTCGATCCGCATGCTTCGCCCGGTCGGCTCGAGTCCTTTCCAGGCGACTCTTTGACCTGGTGGGAGAACTCGGCGACGTCGAGCACTTGCGAAGCCGGCCGCGAACAGCGCAGTCACCGCCAGGACGACACGGTGGTCATGTCGCCAAGTGGCCCCTGCCAGGGCGACGGAGACGAGCGGGGTCGATTCGAGGTTGATGCCCAGCATACGTTCGCCGACCTCAGCGCCCCTCGGATCCCATCAGCAGAGCGCCGAGCAGCCAACGCAACCGGGTCAGCCCGCCGAGTTTCACGACCGGGTGCGGGTGAGCTCGACCGGCACCTGCCCTGATTCCGGGGTCGCGCATGTGGCCGCTCGCCGGCGGCGGCGGATGACGACGAATGCCACGGCAGTGGCACCGAGGATGATGGCGAGGGTGCCGAACAAGGCGAACCCGGCTGCGGTTCCGAGCCCGATCGCGGCAAGCACACCGACGATCGGGCCGGCGCAGCACACCGCGCATGCCGCCACACCAACACCGACGATCGCGGCATTCTCTTTCTTGGCGGTCATGACGGCTCCCCAAACATGGAGGTGAGGATCGGCATTGCGTCGGCGGGTGCCCGCACTTCGAGAGCAACACCACGGGTATCGACGGTGATCGAGAACTGGAAGAACTGGCAGCAGTCCCGCTCAGCGGCCACCAGACGCATCAACTCCGCCGTTGGAACGCCGGCTGTGAACACACTGCGGACCCCACCGTCGATCGCCTCTCGGCGGGCCACGTGGTCGAGAAGTTTCTGCCAGTCTGCGATCCGGCCCTTCATCGAACCGGCGGACAGGGTGCAGGCGATGTCGGGTGCGCCGGCTGGTTGCGGCTTGGACGACAGCGAGACCGCCTGGATCGTCGCAGCCACGTCGCCGGCAACATCGGTGGTTGGGTCCGTGACGCAGCCGCAGTCGCCGTCGCACGCTCCGTCGGGCCGGTGCTGTTCGAGCGCGGCGGCCGCTGTTTGCAGTTCGCTGGTGAAGGTCATCAGATCTCCGATCTGTGTTTGGGCGGCGTGGATCTTGCGGGCGACGAGTTGGCGGAGCTGATCCTGGATTGGTCCGCACTGTCCGCCTTCCCACGCCGTGGTCAAGCCTGTGATCTCCTCGAGGGTGCATCCGAGCTGCTTGGCCCGGGCGATGAACGCCAGCCGGTCGAGGGTCCGCTCGTCATACGTGCGATACCCGGCGGGAGTCCGCGATGATTCGGGGAGCAGCCCGATCTGTTCGTAGTAGCGCAACGTCGCAGCGGTGAAACCGCTCGCGTCGGCGACGTCTTTGATCTTCAACGCTGTCGGCATTCCACCAGGGTAAGCCTTCATGTCTACTTGAAGGTCAAGGCGTTTGTCAGCGGGGCGCCTACATGATCACCGCCACACCGGCCACGACGAACAACAGGATCGAACGAAGCGTGGCGGGCACCGACTCACCACACGTAGGCCTCGGCACACACACGCTCACCGAGGTGGCCGACCTCCCGGAATGAGCTCGCCCGAATCCTTGGCCGGACCTGAAGATTTCGACCTTCCCTCGATTCTGACTTCGTGTCGGCGGATTCCGACTTCGTGTCTTCCAAATCTGGATTGTGAGGCGCGTTCCACTTCGGACGCCACACCAGTCCGGATTCGGTGTCTGCGCACACGGGCTTCGGAGCGATGCGGTCACAAACTCTCGATCGGTGCTCGCTGTGTGCTGGCTTCGAGAGCCGCCGTCTGTAGAGGCGGGTTGAACGCGAGGAGAATGGTGAAACTCGCGATCGACGCGACGCCGGGGCCGGCGAAGATCACAGCCCGCTCCACACGACTCGACAGGCGGCCACCTGGATACGCGAGCGCCACATGCGCGATGCAAATCGCTTCGAGCGCACCGAAGGCAACAGCGATCGACGGCACCACGTTGACGTCGGTGTCTGCGTACGAACCGATGAACCACAGAACGCACGCCAGGATCGCACCGCCAATCGAATCTCTAGGCGCCGACGCGAACAGGCCATCGCGGAGGACCAATTGCCCTGGCCGGGCAGCTCTTCCTCCCGTAGCTTCCATCTGCACTCAGGAGGCGCTATGGATTTCGAGTTGTCCGAGAAGATGTCGACGATGCTCGTGATGATCCGCGAGTTCATGGATCGCGAGGTCATTCCGCTCGAAGCTGAGATGTTGCACGGCGACCCAGTGACTCTGGAAGCCGGCGTCAAGGCCGCACAGGCGAAGGCGTTCCCACGGTCAAGATTCCGGACAGCTCCGCAGTGGTCGCCGTCAACAGGGTCGCGGCGTTCGTCGTCACGGCGACGACGGTGGTCCAGGTGTAGAGGTTTCCCGTCGTAAAGCTGCCACCGAGCGCGGCAAGCAGTGCCACGTCTTCGTTCGCGTCTTGTGCGTTGAGGTCTGCGATGACATCTGATGGTGCTTGCCCGGCGTCGATCTCAGCGTTGTAGAACGCGATCGGCGACATCGCGACGCACTGCGACCCGAAGAACGCGGCTTGCCCCTGCGCCGTCCAGTTCAACGCGATCGAGTTGGTGCCGTTGTACGGCAGACCTGCGCTATCGCCTCCAGGGATGACATCGCCCCAGTACTTGTTGTTCGACGCGTAGTTGAAGGTCGAATCGAACACGACCGGGTTCTGCGACCCAGTTGGAAGCGCGTGGCCACCGTGCTTGGCGTTCTGCACCGCGTTCTGACTCACGGTGATCTTTCGATACGGGTTCGTTGTGCTGTGCGTCCGGTGACAGATGGTGATCTTGCTCGAAGCCGCTTCCACGGCGGACGGCGCGAAGGGTGAGATCGAGGCAACAGCCGTCACCAGTAGCCCCACCGTGAGGATTCCTGCACGCCCGCGATACCGGCGAGCCACGATCTGCCTTAGGGACTCACGAATGGGGTCCATATTGAATCTCGTTTCAAGCGGCGGAGGGCCGGATCTGCCGCCGCGACGCCGCCGGATTCTGGACTACACCGTGCGTATCGGCACGAGGCGCGAAAACTTGAGCACAATTCAACCCTTGGCGAGCATCCCGTTAGAAGCTTGCGAGGGCGGCCGTGAGCCGGGCGGTTATCTCATCGGCCGGCGCGCTGCAGGCTTTCACCACTGGGGCCAGTTCCTCGACGGATGGGTTGTCGGCAACGAGTGACGCCACCACGTCGGGACGCCAGTGCAGGTGCACCATCGTCTGGAACCTGGCGGCGAGGCGGGTGCGACGTTGCGAGATGCCCACCAACTTTGCGTCGCCGACGAGAACCTCACCCGGCCCGGTTCCGGCGAAGCAGACCTCGGCCGACCAGGGTGTACGAACGAGGCGGCCCCGGTGTACGACGGCACTCGGCTCCACATCGGCGAGCGCAGCAACCCACAACTCGCCGATCCACCACATCGAGTGGCCTATGTCGGTGCGCCACATCTCGTCCGACGCTGGAATCTCGAGATCGAGCCAGACGAACTCGTCGGGCAACAGCAGCACGCCGCCGCCACCGGATCGGCGACGAACGACGTCGATCCCCTGTCGCTCGGCTGCGGCGACATCGACCGATTCGCGGCGCTGCGATGACCCCAATACCAATGTCGGCGTTCGAGCCCGGAAGAACGAGGCAACTCGTTCGCCGGTGGGCAGTTCTCGGGCTTGAAACGCCCCGACATCGCCGCCGAGATGTTCGATTCGCCAGGGGGCCATCGTCAACTGGCGAGCGCGAGATACCGCTTCCACGCCTCGGGAACCCGGTTGACCGATACGGTGATCCAGGCGAGTTCCTTCGGTGCGCGCGCCGGCCGGGCCAGCCGCATCCCGGCTTCGTCAGGCGTGCGATCACGCTTGCGCAGATTGCACGGACGGCACGCCGCTGCGACGTTCTCCCAAATGTGCTGGCCGCCGCGCGACCTCGGCATGATGTGATCGATCGAGTCGGCCATGTTGCCGCAGTACTGGCAACAGTGCTCGTCGCGAACGAACACCGCGCGTCGAGACATGGCAGTGCGACGGTGATAAGGAACCTTCACGACATATCGCAGACGAATCACCACGGGATTTGGAACGCTGAGTGTCTCGGCATGCAGATGTGTGCCGTCGTCTTCGATGATGTCGGCTTTGTCGGCCAACACCAGACAGGCAGCGCGGCGGGAGGGCACGACGGAGAGCGGCTCGTACGTTGCGTTC
Organism: Ilumatobacteraceae bacterium; assembly: GCA_031412355.1. GTDB lineage: Bacteria > Actinomycetota > Acidimicrobiia > Acidimicrobiales > Ilumatobacteraceae > JAENVT01. The sequence continues at coordinate 10,589 of JANOCR010000352.1, forward strand.
AACACCAGCGCGCTCCTCATGACGTCAGACCCTACCGATGCCTGCCGTCAGGCGCGGGCGAATTCCCGCCCGTTACCGCGGGTATCAAGAAGCCAGCGCGCGGTGAACCTTGCACCATGAGAGGTAGTTCAGCACATCGGCGGCCTCGATGCGATGGTCCGCCGCGCCATATTGCGTTTGCAACCGGAATCGCACGTAGTCGCCGGGTGGTACGGGCAGGTACGGGCGCCGGGCCCACCAGCGCCGCGGCAACGACGCGCGGTACTGACGCAACCCGGTGAGCCACATCCCAGGATGAACAGCAACCACCGCCACGCATCGCGCGATAGCGAGCGGTCTCACTGCGCCTTCGGCTCCGTCACACCAGTCGCCTTCGGCTCCTTCGGCAGACCGAGGACCATCTCGCCGATGATGTTGCGCTGGATCTGTGACGATCCGGCGTAGATGGTCCCGGCACGAGCGTTGAGGAACGTGCCGACCCAACTCCACGAACTGTTGGGTGCGCCCGCGTCGTCGGTCTGGAACGCGGTCGACGGCCGCCGACCCGTCGGTGTCATGGCGTATGGGCCCAGGATGTCGAGCGCCAACTCGGTGACGACCTTGTGGTACTCGCTCCAGTACAGCTTGGAGATCGCTGCGTCGGGTCCGGGCTGGTGGCCTTGCAAAAACTTGGTCAGCGTGCGCATGCCGCTGTACCGCATGATCTGCACCTTGCTGTAACACCACGCCAACCGCTGTCGGATGTTCGGATCACTGATGACGCCCGATTCCTTGGCCAACAACAGCAAGCGGTCGAGCTCGGCCTGATACCGGATCGGAACCGTGGCTGCCGACTCGCCACGCTCGTAACCGAGCAGCGTCATCGCCACTGCCCAGCCATTGTTGACACCGCCAACCACTTCGTCTTTCGGCGCGGTGGCATCGGTGTAGAAGATCTCGTTGAACTCGCTCTCACCCGAGATCATCTTGATCGGCCGCACCTCAATGCCGGGCTGGCGCATGTCGACGAGGATGAACGAGATGCCCTTGTGCCGCGGAGCGTCGGGGTCGGTGCGAACGAGCGTGAAGATGTGGTCGGCGAGGTGGCCGGCCGACGTCCAGATCTTCTGACCGTTGAGCACCCACTGGTCGCCGTCCAGCACCCCGCGCAGGCCGATGTTCGACAGATCGCTACCCGCGTTGGGTTCGGAGTAGCCCTGACACCACGTGTCGGCCCCCGAGAGGATGCGCGGCAGGTACCAGTCCTTCTGCTCGTCGGTTCCCCAATGCAGCAACGTGTTACCCAGCATTTGGATGCCGAAGACGTCGTTCGGGCCTCCCGTCGGCACACCTGCCTTGGCAAACTCCTCGGCGATGATCACCTGCTCGAGGGCCGACAGCCCGGCACCGCCGTATTGCGTCGGCCAACCCGGCGCGAGGTAGCCGGCGGCATACAACGTTGCCCGCCACTGGGTGACGAAGGCACTGACATCGTCACCTTCAAGGGCGCCGATCCCACCCCATCTGGCGGGCAGCTTCTCGGCCAGAAAAGCCTGGACCTTCTCGCGGTAAGCCTCGGCATCGGCGGAGTAGGTTGGGCGCATGCGCCCAGGTTACCCGCCGGTAAGGGGGCACGATCAAGTGAGTGTGCTACTCCTGCTGACGTCTCGCCAACGCTGCCGCGCCGATCAACGGTGCCCGTGGCCCCAAGGTTGCCGGCATCACCTGAAACCCGCTGGTGAACGGCAGTCGGGCGCGCTTGTCGAGCTCGTCTTGGGCAGCGCGGAAGAACGGCTCGCCGAAGCCGAGTGCCACCGATCCGCCGACGAGCGCCAGCTTCAGATCGCACAGTGCACCCACCGATGCCAGCGCCCGGCCGACCATCACGCCGGTGCGCTCGACGATCGCCAGCGGAGTGCGCTGCGGCGGTCGACCGGTCTCGGTTTCGATGGCCCGACCGCTGCAATATGTTTCCAGACAACCCTTGCCGCCGCATATGCACGGCCGACCATCGGGCTCGACGACGACATGGCCGATGTATCCCGCATTGCCGACCCTTCCCTGCAGCAGTTGTCCCCCACTGACGACTCCCCCACCGACGCCGGTGCCCATCACGACGCCGATGAAGTCACGGACGCCCACGGCGCCACCGCACCACGCCTCGGCCAGTGCCAATGCCCTCGCGTCGGTGTCGACCGACACCGGCAGCTGCAGCAATTCCTCCAACTCGTTCGCCAGCGGAAAGTGGCTCCAGCTAGGGATGTACATCGGCGAGACAGTTCGCGTCGCGGGGTCGATCGGTCCCCCGCATCCGACACCGCATCCGACCAGCTCCGTCGGTGCAGCAGCGACGACTCGAAGGATCAATCTCGACAGCGTGGGCCACACGTCACGGGGCGGCGTGAGCAGGCGATCGCGCACCAGAATCCTGCCCGATTCGTCGACAACACCCGCCGCCAGCTTGGTACCGCCGACATCGACAGCGAGGTAGCAACGAGTCACGTGATCAGACCGTAGCCTCCCGCCATTGCAATCTGGCGTGCGCCGTCTACCCTTCCCTCCGTGACGGCGATTCAGACAGAACCAACCCGAACCTTCGCATCGCTCTTCGATGCCATCACGAGCAACATTTCTCGTGTCGTTCAGGGCAAGAAAGATGCGATCGAACTCGCAGTGTCATGTCTGCTCGCCGAAGGACATCTGCTGATCGAAGACGTGCCCGGCGTCGGAAAGACCAGCCTCGCCAAGGCGATGGCAGCGTCGGTGCACTGCACCTGGAAGCGCGTGCAGTTCACCCCCGACCTGCTTCCGGCCGACCTCGTCGGTGTCAGCATCTTCCAGCGCTCGACCGAGTCCTTCGTGTTCCAGCGCGGGCCACTGTTCGCCAACATCGTGTTGGCCGACGAGATCAACCGGGCGTCGCCGAAGACGCAATCGGCATTGCTCGAGGCGATGGAAGAGCGCCAGGTCAGCGCCGACGGCAGCAGCCACATGCTGCCAGAGCCGTTTATGGTCATTGCCACCCAGAACCCCGTCGAGCAGGAGGGCACGTACCGCTTGCCCGAGAGCCAACTCGACCGGTTCCTCATGCGCCTGTCGTTGGGCTACCCGGATCGCGAGGCCGAACTGGCGATCGTGCAGACCCATGGCGCCAACACTGCGATGAACGATCTGCAGGCCGTGGTCACCACCGACGAGGTGATGGCTCTGATCGAAGCCGTTCGCACCGTGCACCTTGCGCTGACGCTGCAGGGCTACATGGTCGACCTGGCCGAGGCCAGCCGGCGCCACCCGGCGTTGCTGCTCGGCCTGTCGCCTCGCGCCACATTGCAACTGTCACGCGCAACCCGAGCCCGCGCCGCCAGCCAGGGGCGCGAGTACGCCACGCCCGACGATGTCAAAGCAGTCGCCGAGCCGGTCTTGGCACACCGAGTCATGCTGCGACCCGACGCGATGTCTCGGGGTGTCACCGGCATCACCGTCATCCGCGAGCTCGTCGCCTCCGTTGCTGTCCCCGCCGGTCGTTAGATGATCACCCGGCACGGCTGGACAGCAATTGTCGCCGCGGCCGCCTCGTTCGCGATCGGGCGCGTGTTCGGCCTGATCGAGCTGTACGTCGTCGGCGTCGGCGTCATCATCGCTGTCCTCGTTGCCTTGATCTCCGTGCAACGGAAGCTGCCGCCGCTGAACGTGCGGCGCATCGTCAGCCCGGCGATGGTTTCGGTCGGCGAACCTGCCCGCGTCGACATCCAGCTCGCCAATCTCGGACGACAAGCGTCGCCGTACCTCCAGCTCTGGGAACCGGTCGGCAACAACGGTGGCGCACCGATGCAGCTGGCCAAGCTCAGCCCGGGGCAAGCCGCCAGCGCCGCCTACCGCGTACCCACCGCGCGGCGTGGCCTCATTCGAACCGGCCCCCTGCGCGCGCTACGCCGCGACGTGTTAGGTCTGACCCAGAGAACCACCACCTTGGCCGGCACGGAGGAAGTGCTCGTCGTGCCGC
>JANOCR010000353.1:0-17300 GCA_031412355.1 Ilumatobacteraceae bacterium
GGCACCACCTTTGTCGAGCTCGTGCGAAACTAGAGGATCTGGGAGAGGAACAAGCGCGTCCGTGCCTCGCGAGGACTCGTGAAGAAATGCTCAGGAGTGCCGACTTCGACGATCTGACCCCCGGCCATGAACACGACACGATCGGCGACTTCTCGGGCGAAGTTCATCTCGTGAGTGACGACCATCATCGTCATGCCCTCGCTGGCGAGATCCTTCATCGCGTCGAGAACCTCGTTGATCATCTCAGGATCGAGCGCTGACGTCGGCTCATCGAAGAGCATCACCTTCGGCTTCATCGCCAGCGCACGAGCGATCGCCACGCGCTGCTGCTCTCCACCCGAGAGTTGACGAGGGTATTTGTGGGCCTGCTCCGGGATTCGAACCCTCTCGAGCAGTTCCATTCCCAGCGCGGTCGCCTCCCTCTTCGGCATTCGGCGCACCTGTCGCGGGGCGAGTGTGATGTTGTCGAGCACGCTCAGGTGCGGAAACAGATTGAACTGCTGGAACACCATCCCGATCTCGCGGCGAATCTCCTGGATGTTGCGAATGTCGTCTGTCAGCTCCGTACCGTCGACGAATATCCGGCCTTCGTCATGCTGTTCGAGCCGATTTATACAGCGGATCATCGTGCTCTTGCCCGAGCCGCTGGGACCGATGACCACGACCACCTCTTGACGTCCGACGTTGAGATTGACGTTGGTGAGTGCCTTGAAGTCGCCGAAACGCTTCTCGACACTTTCGAGCGTGATGATCGCCTCGCCGGTTCCCATCACCTCGGTGGCATCGGCATTGACCTGATGATCCGTTGCAGACGTTGGAGAACTCATCGGCTTCCTACCCCCAGCTTCTTCTCGAGTCGCTGGCTCTCTCGCGACATGGTGTACGAGCCGACCCAGAACAACAAGGCGACGAACGCGAGGGCTTCAACGTCGAGTTGCTGGCCGGCGAAATCGGGTTGCTTGGTGATGGCGCCGCCGACATTGAGCAGATCGAACAGACCCATGGCCGCACCGGCGAGCGACACGTCCTTGAATAGGCTGATGAACTGGCCGATCTGCGCTGGTATCACATTGCGCAGCGCCTGCGGCAGGATGATCAGCAGCGTGGCGCGCGTCGGTGACAGGCCGAGCGCCTTCGCGGCCTCATCCTGGCCGGGCGGGATGGACTGCAAACCGCCTCGGACGATCTCAGCCAGGTATGCGGCGGTGAACAACGTGAACACTATGACCGCCCTGATCACGACGCCCGGCGCGAGTGAGCGCGGCACGAAGAACTCGAGAGCGTTGTTGGCCAGCAGGAGCAACACGAACAGAGGCGATCCGCGGAAGACTTCGATGTAGGTGGTGCACGCCACCCTCAGCAGTGGCAGCTTCGAAGCTCGACCCAAGGCCAACAGCACGCCCAGTGGGAAGCAGAGGATGATCGCTGCCGCGGCGATGAGGACGTTGATCATGAAGCCGCCCCACTCATCCCAACCGAGGATGCTGACAAGCATCAGCAGCACGGCGACGGGAACGGCCGCCATCGCAAGGCCGAACAGGAGCCTGGCCGGCGTGGGAAGCAGCACGAGCCACCTGTCGACGACGAGGCCGACCGCGCGGCCGAGCACGGCGGACAGGATGATCGCAAAGGCCGCGATCCATGGCCCGACGCTGTGGGAGAGGGAGAGTAGGACCGCAATGGCCAGCAGTGTGGGCCAGAACCTGGCCAACAGTTCGCGGGCCCGACGTGTGCGGCTGACCGTCCGCACAACGTACGCACCGGCGCGTCGTTGGCGAGCGATGACAAAACCGGCGATCATGCCTCCCCACAGTGCGAGTATCGAGATCGCGATCGCGACCTTGCTGAGCTCATCGTCGGGGAAACGGCCGACGAGCAACAGCTTGAGGTTCCGGCTGACCACTTCCCAACGCCCCGTGATCAGCGCGTAGTTCAGCAGGCGGTAGCCGACGTAGACCGCCGCCGACCCCATCACGACCGTGACCACTCCGTCGAGCCAAGTGCGGAACAGGTTGCGACGAGCCCACGTGCGGAACCTTGCGAAGACTGTGACGGTGTTCATCGCGATACCAACGCGAGTCGTCGGTTCCACACGTTCACGAGGCTGCTGACGACGAGGGAGATGACCAGATAGATGGTGAGGGTCAGCGCGAACGCCGGCACCGGAGGAGAGCTGTTGGCCACTGCGATCTGAGTGACATTGGTGAGGTCGAAGTAGCTGATCGCGGCGCCCAGCGAGGAGTTCTTGATCAAGTTGAGGTACTGATTTCCCATCGGGGGCAGGGCGACACGGAACGCTTGAGGCAGCACCACGAACCACATCCGCTGAAAGCCGCTGAGTGCCAGCGCCTGGGCAGCTTCGTCCTGCCCGCGATCGACAGCCTGGATCGAACCACGGACGATCTCGGCGATGTGGCTTGCCGTGTACAACACCAGTGCGACGAGCAGCGCAAAGAACGACGGATCGAGCCGCATCCCGCCGACGGTGACGCGCTCGGCGACTTCCGGGGTGGTGACGCTGTACCCGAACGCGATCCAACCCGCCACAAGTACGAGCAGCGCGACCCCGCCGGCCCACAGCCCCGATCGCGCCGGCGAGCCAGTGCGATCGAACACGCCGTGCCGCCACCGAACGACGACTCTGGCGCCGACGCCGGCGACAACGATGAGCGCGACCAGCGTCCACCCGGACCCGACAAACCATGGGATCGCGATACCTCGGTTGGAGAACACGGAGACCCCGAATGGTTTCCACGCCTCGTTCAGCCGCGGCAGCACTTGCAACACGATTCCCAAGTTGGCAAAGAGCAACAACACGAGGAGTGGAATGTTGCGGATGACCTCGACATACACCGCGCACAATGTGCGAACGACCGCGTTCTTGGAGAGCCGTCCAATGCCGATGAGCGTGCCGAGGGCGGTCGCCAGGATGAGGCCGGCAACCGCGACTCGTAGCGTGTTCAGCAAGCCTTGGATCAGTGCATCGCGAACCGGAGCGGTCTGCGACATCGCATTGCCGGGTATCTCGAAGTTTGACGGCCGGTCGAGAAACGCGAAGTCAGTCGGGATCCTGGTCCGGGCGACGTTGGAGCGGTAGTTGGAGTAGAACCACGCCAGGATCGCCGCAACGACCGCCAGCACTGACATCTGGAAGAGCCAACGCAACACGCGTACGTCCCGCCAGAACGGCGGGCGCAGACCTTGATTCACGACCCGTTCCGATCGCCCTTGGTCAGCGGTACGGCGGCGCGTACATCAGCCCGCCGTCGGTCCACAATGCGTTGACACCGCGCTCGAGACCCAGCGGCGTGAGGTTGCGCTCGAAGATCTCGCCGTAGTTGCCGACCTGCTTGACGACTTGATAAGCGAAGTCCGCCGGCAGACCCAGACCGGGATCGAGTGTCGAAGAGCTCCCATCCTCGCCCGTCACGGGAAGACCGAGGAACTGCATGATGCCCACATCATCGGTGGTGTCGCGCATCTCGTCGACATTGGCTTGGGTAATGCCGAACTCCTCGGCCTGAATGGTGGCCAAGATTGCCCAGTCGACGACCTGTGCCCACTGCGTGTCGCCGTCGGCGACGGCCGGAGCGAGCGGCTCCTTGGAGAAGACCTCGGGCAGGATCGTCAACGCCTCGGCACCGTCGGGGTACGCGCTGCGCAGGCCGGTCAACTGACTGGTGTCGGACGACCAACCGTCGCATTGGCCGGCGACAAACGCCGCCTGAATCTGATCGGTGTCGTCGAAAGTTCGAACTTCCCAGTTCAGGTCGAGCCGGTTCGAGGCAGCAGCCGCGTTGCCCTCGGTGGTCGTTCCTTTGGCAACGCAGACGATGGCGTTCGTCATGTCGGCGATGCCGGTGAAACCGCTGTCGGCGGCAACCATCATTCCCTGGCCGTCGTAGAAGTTCGGGTGCAAGAACGTTGCGCCCTCAGCGCCGTCGCGACTCGCGGTCCATGTCGTGTTGCGGATAAGGACATCGACCTTGCCACTCTGAAGCGCGGTGAATCGATCCGCAGTCTCGAGGTCGACGAACTCGGCCTTCGTCGCGTCGCCAAGAACGGCGGCGGCTACCGCGCGGCAGAAGTCGGCATCGAAGCCAACGTGGTCACCTGCCGCATCGAGCACCGCGAAGCCGGGCAGGGCGTCGCGTGTGCCGCACTTGACCGATCCTGCGGCCACGACTGCCGAGAGCCGTTCGCCGGATGGTGCCGGCGTCTCGTCGGGAGCCTCGGTGCCTGGCGTTGCGGCCGCTGACGTGGTCGCAGAGTCGCTGTCGTCGTCCGAGCAGGCTGCAAATGTGAGGGCCGCGACAGCGACCAACAATGCCGGACGGCATCTGAGTGGGGACACGTGCATGGAGAATCTCTCCTCTTTAGTTTGGTCCCCTGTTGTCAGTTCGAGTCATCCTAGTCCAGCGGGCCGACCGCTTCGCGAACGAGCTCGTGGAAGACCTTGATGCCTTCTTCCCACTTCGGGCTCAGCATGCCGACGTCGTAGTTGCCGGCGATCAGGTTGCGTTGCACGTGTTCGCAGACGCGGGCATCTTCGTCGGCCACCTGCTCGCTGAATTTGATGATCGCCTCGACGTCGTGCTGTGTGTCGTCGGCGAAGAAGTACTCGAAGATCAGATCGCTGTGGCTGTGACCACGCGGCAGCCAACGCTCGACAGCAAATCCCCCGGGGAAGACGTCGAACGCGAACGTCGGCCAGAACCAGCCGAACACACCGAACGTCGATTCGTCGCGAGGCGGCATCACATGAATGTTCCACCTTCGGTCGCCTTTGATCAGCACCTTGTAGTTCAACGCATCGGCGTCGCGGCTCATCGCGGGATGAACTGTCGGAAGGTGGTAGCCCTCCATGAAGTTGTCACCGTAGGTCTTCCAGTTACACGCGACCCTGCGGACGCTGCGACTGTGGAAGCGGAACGACTCGAGCGGCACGTCGGCCACCTCGTCGGGAAACGCACCGAGCCACACGTGCAGCGGCGCAACATCGGGGTCGAGGCACACGAACACCATGCCGCGCCACGACTCGACCTGAATCGGCGTCAGGCCCATGCCTTCCGGCACGTCGCAACCGAAGTCGCGGGCATTCAGCAACTTTCCGGTGTCGCGGAACGCCCATCCGTGATACCGACACACGAGGTTGGCTTGATGGCCGTCGCCGTCCCACACGATCGGGCCGGCGCGGTGCGGGCACACGTTGTAGAAGCCGACCAGGCTGTCGTCCTGATTGCGACGAACGAAGATCGGCCAACCGGCCAGGTTCTCGGCCACATAGTCGCCGGTGCGACGCAACTGATAGTCGTGAGCGATGTGCACCCAAGCCGACCCGAAGATCGGCCAGCGCTCCTTCTCGAAGACTGCGGGATCGGTGTACCAACGCGCCGGCAGAGTCTGCACCAATTCCAAGGCGACGAGCCTACCCCTCAGGCGGCCGTGGCCGGGCTTGAACCTGCAGCTGCTGCATGGCGATTAGGTCGCGCATCTGGTCCTGCATCCCCGCCGGTGAACCGTCGAGGAACAACACATTTCCCTTGCCGTTCTCGGCCATGTGGCGGATCGACTCGGTCCACATCGAGAACAGGATCAGCGAGGAATCGACGCTGTTGTCTTCGAGTTCGCGCGCTGCTTGAGCCAACCCGCGAGCAACCTCCTCGCGGAACAACGCCACACCCTGACCGCGCAATTGCGCCGCGGTGCGCTCGGCTTCGGCCTCGATACGGACCGCCGTGCCGACAGCTTCGGCCTCTTTGGTCTTGCGGATCAACAGGGCATCGCCTTCGTTGGTGGCGGCAGCTTTCAGGTTGTTCGACGCCACGACCTGTGCCATCGACGTGGTGATCGCCTGATCGAAGGTGATGTCGTTGAGTTGCAGATCGATCACGTGGTAGCCCCAGGTCTCGACAGTGGTGTCGAGGTTCTCCTTGACCTCTTTCACGATCTCGCCGCGCAAGCCGAGGATCTCGGCCTGTTTCATGGAAGCAACGAACCCGCGGGTGCTGCCCTCGACGCTGCGAACAAGGGCGGTAAGGAAGTCCTTCTCGGTGACGAACTTGAACGCCACATTCTGGATGGTCTCTTCCTGCTCGTTGAACACGCTGTAGACCATCATCGCCGTGAAGTACACGTTGGCCTGATCTTGCGTGATGGCCTGAAACTGCAACTCCACCGCGCGGTTCTGCACGCTGATACGGCGATGGACGCGCTCGATGAAGGGGATCAAGAGGTTGAGGCCGGGCCGCTTGATCGCGTGGTACTTGCCGAAGACAGTGGTCACGGCAACGTTGCCCGTGCCGACCGTCTTTATCGAGGTGAGCAGGCCGATGACCACGATGAGACCGACGACGATCACGAGGATCTGTGTTGCGTTCATGCGCTAACGCTACGCCGCGACGAGGGCACTCGCGTTCGGATGCATCTACCGGTTGATGATGCAGTACACCTTGCGGAAGGTCTCGGTGACATCCCAGCGTCCGGTGAATCCGGCGGGGGTCAGCAGCACGGATCCGGGCGACAGGTCGTACCGCACTCCGTCGTTGCCGGTCATTGTCGCCGACCCCGAGAGGCAGATGAACACTTCGTCGTAACCGTCGCGGCTGGCCGGGAAGCTGCCGGGCGTTGCTTCCCACACGCCGACGTTCAGCCCGTTGTGCACCCACAGTTCGGCGGTCGATTCGAATGGCTCGCCCTTGATCGGATTTGCACGCGGCTTTGGTGCGCCGAGCGTGATGGTGTGCGCGTTGGCGAGATGCGCTGCCAGTGCTGCGCTCCCGGGACGATTGTCGATGACGTACAACTTGCGCACCGTCTGATGCACCGTCCACGTCGATCGCCAGGTTCGCGGCGTGACCCAGGCCGTGCCCGGAGCAAGGTCGAACTCGCCCTCGTCGTGCGCCACTGTGACTCGACCCGAGGCGATGCACATCATCTCGTCGTAGTCACCGGTCACCCCACTCAAGGTCCCTGGTTCGCACTCCCAGATGCCGACCTCGACCCCGTCGTATCCCCACTCCCACAGATACTGTGCCGGTGTCTTCGTCGGCTGCATGGGCACGAGGCTGGCGGAGAGGATGTTCTGTGCGTACATGCGTCCATTGTGGCGCATGCGGCTCGATCGGCAACACACCGAGCCATCTGAGAGCGGGTGACCGGAATCGAACCGGCGTCATCAGCTTGGAAGGCTGAGGTTCTACCGCTGAACTACACCCGCAGGAACCCGGCGAGGCTATCAGCCGGACCCCGATCAGCGACCTCGACCAGAAGCTCCAGGAAGCGATGCGGTGGCACAGCGTGACTCCAGAGGTAGCCCTGGCCGAGGTGGCAGCCAACATGGAGAAGCGCTGCAGCCTGTTCGACCGTTTCGACTCCTTCGGCCACCACGTCGAGTGCCAGGACCGCACCAAGGCCGACGAGGGCTTGCACCACTGCCAGGCTGCGTCGATCGTGGAGCATCCCGGCGACGAACTGCTTGTCGATCTTGACCATGTCGAGCGGCAGTTCGGTGATCTTGGTCAGTGGACTGTACCCGGTGCCGAAGTCGTCGGCAGCGAGGCGAACTCCGGTCTCGCTCAGTGCACGGAGATCCTCGAGCAACTCTGGGCGGATTCGGGCAAGGTGGGTTTCGGTGAACTCGATAGCGAGGTGTTCGGGCCGGAGGTGAGCGGACTGCAGGGCGCGCTCAACCATCCCACCGAAGTCGCCGCTGTCGAGTTGACGGGCGGACACATTGACGTGCATCCGGCGTGGGACGGTTCCCGGAGCAGCCGGCGGCCAATCCGCAGCGATGCGGCACGCTTTGTTGAGAATCCACTCGCCCAGTACCGGCATCAGCCCGGTGGATTCGGCTACGTCGAGCCACTGGTCAGGATAGAGAAGGCCGTCGGTGGGGTGCTGCCATCGAACGAGTGCCTCTCCACCAATCACGTTCTTGGTCGCGATTTCGACGATCGGCTGAACGTAGAGCACGAACTCCCCGAGTTCCAGCGCTCGACGGAGTTCAGACTGCAGCCGCACGGTTCGGATGGCGTGCGCGCGGTGTGCCTCGGAAAACAGCGTGATTCGACTCTTGCCGGCAGCCTTCGACGCGTACATCGCCGTGTCCGCATTGCTCATCAGGTCGTCGATGAGACTTCCCACCGAACTCAGCGCAATACCGATGCTCAACCCGACCGGGTAGCTGATGCCGCGCACGTCCACCGAGTGCCCGACCGCCTCGATCAGCCTGGCTGCGATCCCCTCTGCCTGCTCGGCACTTGTCAACGCATCGCACATCACCACGAATTCATCGCCGCCGAATCGAGCCAGCACGTCCCCGGGCCTCGTCATCGTCGCCAGACGATTGGCGACCTGCACCAGCACTTCATCGCCGACGAGATGCCCGGCGGCGTCGTTGACGTCCTTGAAATCGTCGAGATCCAAGAACAGCAACGCAACAAAGCTCGCGCCATCGCCGGCAGCGAGCCGCTCGCCGAGCCGTTCCAGAAAGTGTGACCGATTGGCGAGGCCGGTGAGGCTGTCCCGTGAAGCGCGCGTCGACAACAAGTCCTCGGTCTCGCGTCGATGTGTGACGTCAATGAGCTGCACCGTGAACATGTCCGTGTTCGTCGAGGAGCGCATCGGTGAGACGGCGATGTCGAGCCAACGGCTCGCATTCTTGACGTACAGCCGTACTTCGCCACGCCATGGCTTGCCCGGCTCTGGCCGCTCGCCGACGATGCCCTCGCCAATCAGGTCGAGCCAATCGCTGTCCATCATCTGCTCCGGTGAGACGCCCAGCATCTCGGCGGTTTGATCGTTGAACTCGGCCACACGGAGAGCGTCTCCGACACGGCGCAACAGCATCATGCCGAGCAGTGATTGGCGGAATCCCTGCCGAAACATCTCCTCTCTCGAGGAGATCTCGGCGATCGCGGCGGCGCGTTGAGCAACCACAACCGCGAGCGGGAGGATCGTCAACGCGGACGAGACCAGAAACGCGTCCGTCAACGCGCTGATCGTGTTCGGGCCTCGCCCGCCTCCAGCGACGTTGAAGAACGGCCCGCGCCCCTCCGCGGTGAAGCGCACCGCGACCAACGCAATCACAAACAGCTGCAAGGTCGCCGTTCGCACGCCGAACCGAAGCGCACCCCATACCGCGGCTGGTATCACCATGAACGCCAGTGGGACGGGGCTGGCCGGTGCGAATATGACGAGCAACATGCCCATCGTGACCAACCACTGGACGACGCGTTCCACAGTGCCGCCGCTTCGCCGGGAATCGACGGACATCATCAACGGTGTGATGATCAGCACCGCAGCTCCGTGAGATGCTGCGACGAGGCGCCAGACCGACACGAACTGCCCGTCACCCAGCACCACGACGGCCGTCGCTGCACCGGTGGCGATGACTACTGCGCCGGCAGTTGCGGCGGCGACCAACCGCCACACGTCGTCCAGCACTCGTAACTCTGGCCGGCCCCGACGAGTCAAGATCCAGCCCGCCAGCAGCGCCTCGAGCCCGTTCGAGACTGCGAAGCTCAGCGAGAGGGCAGTGCCTCGCCCGCCCACGATGTTCGCAGCGCCCGAAGACACGACCACGATGGCGATCAACCACCTTCGATCACGCCAGTATCTGGCGAGGATCGCTACCGAAAGCCCTGCGGCCGGCCACCATGCTGCTGTCGCCAATCGGTTCGGGGCCCATGCGACTGCGACAAGGCTGAGCCCGAACACCGCCAGGGCGAACAGCGCCATCGCAGCGATGCGTGGCACACGACGTGTCCGAACCGTCGTTGCAGCCTCCCCACAGGTCACTCGCAGCTCCCGGACCACAGACACCCGAACCTCGATTCGAAAGCCCTGTACCCCGGGATCGCCGATGGCAAACCCCCGTCGCCGCCTCACCGCCGCCGATCGCCCCATCGCCGGGCAGCGCCATCGACAAGTGGTGATGAGGCGACTGGGCTCAGCGGTCTGTGCGGGTCGCGTCGGGCGATGTGCAGCCGATGCGCGCCAGGTCGCGATCAATCTTGGCGAGGGTGTCGTCGTTGCGGAAGCGGGCGCGCTGATCGAACAACTCGGAGCAGCTGGCACCTCGGTCGAGAGCGCTCTGGAAGCTGCGATAGCTGTGGGCGATGGAGCCCGAGCACGATGAAACGGCCAACACCGCGCCGGGGATCATCAGAGCGGCGAACGCTGTCCTACGTCTCGTGACGCGGCTGGTCGTTGGAATGTGGGATTGGTTCATGTCGGTTCTCATTTCTGTGGGGGTGGATGGGGTTGGAGATCAGGTGACATCGCGCCGCAGCGTGAGACGGGTGGCAGCGACCGCAAGCACGGCGACGTAGGCGCTGAAGACGGCGATGGCCACGGGGACGGTCAGTCCCTTGGCAGAAGCCTCAGCACGCACGATGTCGCCAGCCGCGGCAACAGGTAGCCAGCGCAGGAAGTCGGAGCCGCTGAAGACGTCGCCGAGGAGCCCTTCGGCGGCCAATAGCCAAACCAGCACGGCAGCGCAGGCCGCTGTCTGGTTACGTATGAGAGCTCCGACTGAGACGCCGAGCGCGCCGTACAAAGCAGCGGCTCCAATTGCACCGCCGGCAACGCGCAATGTGCCGGCGTCGACGTGCAGGCCGATGTCGTTGAGCGTCAGCCACGGCAGCGCCACGGCGACCGAGCCAGCCAGCGAAAGCACACCGATCAACGCGCCGGTGAGTGAATGAGCAGCGAGCTTTGCCAACACGACCTCGCCGCGGCGCGGCGTCGACAGGAACGTCGTGGTGATGGTCTCGTGCCGGTACTCGCCAGTCATGCCGATGACGCCGAGGATGAGCGCGATCACCGTGATCACGCTGACGGGCCCGCTGATCGCGTGGCCGAAGCTCTCGGCGCCGAGGGGGTCGTTGCCCTGCTTGCCGGCCGCGCCGAAAATGGCCACCGTGACCAAACCGGCTACGAGCGGCGCTGCAACAACGCCGGCCCGGAAGGTGCGCAGCGTTCGCTGCTTCAAGAGCTCTGTTCGGATGAGGTGGTTCATGACATGGTCCTTTCGTTGGTGGTGAGTGCGAAGAAGACGTCTTCGAGGTTCGACTGCTCGAGGCGCATCTCGTAGATGACGAGCCCATTGGCGGCGATGACACGACCCATTGCCTCCGGCGTCGTGCCGGTGGCTGTGACCTGATCGGGGCCGGTGACGGTTGCGGCGATGCCGGATTCGATGAGCCCGGCACGAAACCGATCGGCGTCGGGAGTGCGCACGACAACAGCGGCGGTCGTGCGATCCGTGAGTTCGGTGAGCGGGGCGCTCGTGACGAGCCGTCCATGGTCGAGGATCACGACATGGTCGACGGTCTGGGAAACCTCGCCGAGCAGATGACTCGACACCACCACGGTTCGGCCGAGATCGGCCTGGCTACGGAGGAACGCTCTCAACCAATGAACGCCCTCCGGGTCGAGCCCGTTGGCGGGCTCGTCGAGGATCAGCACTGTCGGTTCACCGAGGAGCGCCGCTGCGAGACCCAGTCGTTGGCGCATGCCGAGCGAGAACCCGCCAACTCGACGGCGCCCGAAGCCGGCGAGGCCAACCTGGCTGAGCGCTTCTGTCGCTCGATGCAGCGGAAGTTCGGCAGCCGAGGCAAGGATACGAAGGTGATCCACGGCCCGGCGGCCAGGGTGGAAGCTCGACGCTTCCAAGACTGCTCCCACATGGCGTGCCGGCTGATCGAGATCGACGTAGCGCCGGCCCTCGAAGGTCGCGGCTCCGGCGGTTGGGGCGACCAGGCCCAGCAGCATGCGCAGCGTCGTGGTCTTGCCGGCACCATTCGGTCCGAGGAAACCGGTGATGGTTCCCGCGGAGAGCTCGAGTGTCAGATCGTCGACCGCTGTGATGTCGCCGAATCGCTTCGTAAGACCACGGAGTTCGATGGCGGCCATGTGATTCCTCCTTCAGGTTTCCGGCGAACGCGCCGGCTATACGAGAAGGATGAGGCACGACCGTCGATGAGTCATCGGCCGCGAGATGTGTCGTGATTCGCCCGGGGATGCGTTCCGGCCTACTCCCCAGGGCGAACGAGACCACTCTCGTAGGCGACGACCACCAGTTGCGCCCGGTCTCTGGCGTACAGCTTCGTCATCACATGGCTGACATGGGCCTTGGCGGTCGCCGGGCTGACGTAGAGCCGAGCACCGATCTCGGAATTCGACAGGCCCCGGCCGACGAGCGCCAACACCTCGCGCTCGCGATCGGTGAGGATGCCGAGCTCCGGTGCGGGTGATCGATCGGCGTCAGGCCGCGACGCGAGATCGGCGATCAGCCGACGTGTGACGCTGGGCGCCAGGAGGGCGTCGCCGCGCGCGACAACCCGAATGCCGTCGAGCACGTCTTCAGGCGGCGCGTCCTTCAGCAGAAAGCCGCTCGCACCCGCGCGGATGGCCGCATACACGTAATCGTCCGCGTCGAACGTGGTGAGGATGACCACACGTACGGCGCCGAGCGCTGGATCCTCGGTGATCATGCGCGTGGCCTCGATGCCATCCAGGATCGGCATGCGAATGTCCATCAGCATGACGTCGGGCAGGTGTCGGCGGGCCAGAGCAACTGCCTGCTCGCCGTCTCCCGCTTCACCCACCAACGAGATGTCGGCGGCGTGGTCGATCATCGCCCGCATGCCGGTGCGGATGAGCGGTTGGTCGTCGGCCAGGCCGACCCGCACGGTCACGTTCGTTCCTCGAACGGCAGTCTGGCTGCAATCCGGAACCCGCCGCTCGACCGAAACCCGGCCTCGAAGTCGCCGCCATAGATCGCCACCCGCTCTCTCATGCCGACAAGCCCATGCGCCGGCGGCGACGGCACGGGCACCGGTCCCTGTCGAGCAGGCCCTTCGTCGTCGACCACGACGAATACAGCTTCGTCCGTATAACGGATGCCGACGGTGGTTCGCGCCCCGCCGGCATGCTTGATGACGTTCGTGAGCGCCTCTTGCACGATGCGGTACGCGGAGAGATCGACGCCAGCGGGGACGTCGGGACGGGTGCCTTCAACCACAACCTGCACCGTTACCCCAGATCCCACCACCTCGGCGACCAGCGCATCGAGGTCACCGAGGCCGGGCGCCGGGGCCAACGCACCACGCCGCTCACCGTCCGAGCCGCGGAGTGCGCCGAGCAGCCGTCGCATCTCCAGCAACGCCGTGCGGGTCGACGCCTCGATTGTGGCCAGCGCGTCACGGGCGGCCATCGGGTTGTCCTGCGCCACCATGCGCCCGGTGCCGGCGTGCAGTGCCACCACGCTCATGTTGTGGGCAACTACATCGTGCAGCTCGCGAGCGATCCGAAGCCGCTCCTCGGAGACCGCCCGATCGGCAAGTTCGAGTTGCGCTTGTTCGAGCAGAGCGTTCTTGTGTTCCAGTTCGGTCGTGTAGGCACGACGAGCGCCGACATAGTTGCCAAGCAGCCAAGCCGAAACGATGAGCGCCGGCACTCCGGGATCTGTCGGGCCCGGGCTGAACGTTGCACCCAGCGTGCCGAGCACCACTGCAGCACCCAGCAGCAGCCGGGCGCGACGCTGAGGAAGCATTGCCGCGGCGGTGTAGATCGACAGCAGAACGATGGGCGACAACGCCACCGGATAGTTGGCGGCGGCGTACAGAACTCCCGACAGCAGACCGGCGCCGACGGCCACGATTGGCGCGTGCCGACGGGCAATCGGGGCTGCGCTGTACACGGCGAGCAACAGGTAGGCAACAGCGTCGGGGTCGCGCAGATCGCTCGTGACCGGGCCGGTGTCGGCCAGGAGGGCCGCGCTGATCGCGAAGGCCGCCACCGCCAACACCACATCGACGAGAACCAAGCGCCACCGCACCGTCGCAACCGTACCTGTCCGGCCCGCTGTCGAACTGCGCCGAGACCCCCCGTCGGTATCACGCGCCTTGTCGGCGGTGTCATCATTGATTGAGACGCTCTATGCATCTTTGCAGAGGAGGTAGGTCATGGCCACCGATCGGATCGCCGTCGCTCAACGTGGGGTCGCGCTCGCCGAAGCCACTCGAGCACCTGCGGCGCCGCGCCCACGCAAGGCTGCAGCCGGCCAGCCGCGCAAGCCGGCGAAGGCAGCCGGGGTGTTGTCCGGACCGTTCCTGTCGCCGGGCACCCTCACGAGAGCCGAGCGTGTGCGACTGATCGACGGGATCGAGACGGTGATCGATGGTGTGTACACGCACCTCCCGTTGAAGCGCGCCCGCTACGGCACCGATCCCGTGCAGCGATTGCGCATACTGCGGTCGCAGGTCGACCAACTCACCGACGACGCCTTCCATCTCGAACTCGCCGACCTCGTCACGCGCCTGCGTGACGCACACACTCGGTACGCCGGTCCGGTCGCGCTGGCCAACAAGGTGGCTGCTCTGCCGTTCCTGGTGGAGATGATCGGTGCGACCAGCGCGCCCACATACGTGGTGACCAAGGTCGGCCACGGCCTGGCGGCAACGTTCAAGCCAGGCGTCGTGTTGGAGTACTGGAACGGCGTCCCGATCGACCGTGCTGTGCTGCGGTACAGCGAGTCCGAAGTCGGCGGTCGACCCGACAGCCAGCGGGCTTGGGCGACGCAAGGCCTCACTTTGCGCTCGTTGCAATACAGCCCTCCGCCCGACGAGCACTGGGTGATCGTCGGCTACCGGTCGACCACCAACTCGGGTACGGCAACCGGACCGGCGCGAGAGATCAAGATCCCATGGCAGGTCGTCGACCCGACCGAGATCGCCGGACTGCTGTCTGGCGGACCGACCGGACGCGTGCCGGTGCGCTTGCGCCGCACACGCGCTATCGATCCGGCCGCAGCCGCGATCCGCCAGGCCAAGATGCTGCTGTTCGCGCCCGGGGCCCTGACCGGCAAACAGGCAGCCGCACCGAAACGCGCAGCGGCGACCACTCGTCGGCCACCGACGGCCGACGTCATCGCCACGACATTGACCAACACCTTGAAGGCCATGTCAATCAGCGCACCGGGCGGCACGTACGGCTACCTACGCATCTACGGCTTCGACACACTGCCAGAACCGTTCATCACCGAGTTGCTGCGCCTGATCCCGTTGCTACCCGATCGCGGTTTGATCCTCGACCTGCGCGGCAACCCGGGCGGGTACATCTGGGCAGCGGAGCTCGCCCTCCAGCTGTTCACACCCAAGCCCATCCAACCGACACGGTTCTCGGTGTTGGCCACACCGTTCACGCGCGACATGGCCGCCCTGCCGGCACTCCGCGACGACCTGTTGCCGTGGAAGTCGTCACTGGACGCGGCGGTACGCAACGGAGAGTTGTACTCGCAACCGATCCCCATCACCGATGTCGAGATGTGCAACTCGATCGGTCAGCAGTATGGCGGCCCGGTCGTGCTGGTCAGCGACTCGACGACATACTCTGCCGGCGATCTGTTCTCGGCGGGCTTCGTCGACAACGGGATCGGTCCGTTCGTGTGCGTGGGCGAAGCGACGGGCGCAGGCGGAGCGAACGTCTGGGATTACGCCGAGCTTCGATCGGCGCTTGCCGGATCGCCGATCCAGTTGCCTGCCCTGCCCGACGGGATCGGGCTGTCGCTGTCGTACCGCCGCGCGACGCGGTCGGGGCCAAGCGAAGGGCTGCCGATCGAAGACATCGGCATCGCCGGTTCCACGTACGCCTTGACCCGAGATGACCTGCTGGCAGGCAACCGCGATCTGATCGCTCACTGCATCACGCTGCTGGGTCAGCAGCCGCCGACGAGGATGGCGGCCACACTCGACAGCGCCTCTCGCACGGTCACGGTGGCGACCGCGGGACTGTCGCGCGTCGACGCGTTGTTCGACGGGCATCCGGGCACATCGACGACGGTCACCGGCGCAGCCATGACCACCGTGACATATCCGGCCGGCACCAACCTTGTCGACCTCACGGGATGGAGCGGCCAACAGGTGCATCAGCGGCGGCGTATCAGCATCAGCTGAGTTCGCCAGCTTGGTGAGATGAATGAGGACCGGCGCTATTCGATCGTCAATCAGGTCTTCCAACGTTCTGTGTCAGCACATAGAACGACAGTCATTCATTGAGCTGACACAGACCATCACGCGCGCCAGATCTGCCTGATGGAGTGGACTCGGGCGATCCATCCGGTAGTTCCGCCGTAAAGCGTCAGGACTTTCGGTCGACCGCCTGCCGGAGTTGCGCCTTGTTCATCTTCGAGCGGCCCTTGATGCCCTGCGCCTGGCCTCGTCTTTGGCCTCACCGGCCCTGGCTCGTTCCTTGTTCACCGTGCGCGCCGCGATCTCCTCAGCGGTGTCTTCACTTTCTCCGCGTTCACGAAGCCCGTCCTTGATGTGTTGTTACAGGCGTTCTCGATCTTGCTCCATGCCTTCTGCGGCATCGCCTGCTCCTCTCCGGTGGGTGGGTTCGATGTGAGTCGTACCCAGCGCGATCCGCGACAAACCCGACTCAAAGGTTCACGAGGGTGCGACATCCCAGAAACATTTCCGAAACAACCCCAAGTCACTCTGTGAGTTCTCAACCTCGAGAACGGAGCAGCGCATGGATTCTGGAAGCCTGGCATGGGTGCTTGTATCAGCGGCGCTCGTGCTCTTCATGACACCGGGCCTCGCGTTTTTCTACGGCGGCATGGACCGCAGCCGGAATGTGCTGAACATGCTGATGATGAACTTCTACTGCATCCTGATCGTTCCGATCGTGTGGATGGCCGTCGGTTACTCGCTCGCCCAGGGCGGAACCGGTGACTTCATCGGCAACTTCGACTTCTTCTTCCTGAAAGACATCAGCATCCTCGAGGACAACGGCGGGCAGATGGCCACAGTCGCTTTCCTCGGAATGTTCGCCTGCATCACGCCGGCGCTGATTTCGGGAGCAGTGGCCGACCGCATGAAGTTCTCCGCATGGGCGCTGTTCGTACCGCTGTGGCTGCTGTTCGTGTTCGTCCCCGTGTTCAAGTGGATCTACGGCGGCTGGCTGGGCGACCGCGGTTCACTCGACTTCGCCGGTGGCACCGCAATCCACGTCAACGCAGGCATTGCCGCGCTCGCTGCCGTGCTGGTGCTCGGCAAGCGAAAGGGATGGCCCACCGAAGGGCACCCGCCACATTCGATGCCGCTAGTGATGATCGGTACCGGAATCTTGTGGTTCGGGTGGTTCGGGTTCAACGCCGGCTCCGCGCTCGTCGCGGATGGCCGTGCGGTGCAGGCGTTCATCAACACCTTCCTCGCCTCGGCCGCAGCCGGGTTGGCCTGGGCTGTGGTCGAGCGGATCCGCGACGGGCACTTCACCAACCTCGGCGCGGC
>JANOCR010000354.1:0-8029 GCA_031412355.1 Ilumatobacteraceae bacterium
TCATGCCCGACAATGGGTTGACCTGGTCCATGAACTGCGACAGCTGTGACGTCCCGAAGAACTCCTTGATCGCGGCAACAACCGGGCGGATGTTGACCAGCGTGGTCGGGGTGATTGCCTCGACGTCCTGGGTGGTCATGCGTTCACGAACGACGCGCTCCATGCGGCTGAGGCCGATGCGCACCTGGTTCTGGATCAGCTCGCCAACACTGCGGATTCGGCGGTTGGCGAAGTGGTCCTGGTCGTCGAGGCGGTAGCCCGGCTCCTGCTTGACGAGGTGAAGCATGTAACTGACGGCCGCGACGATCTCGTTGGGCCGCAACACGTCGGTGTCGTCGGGGTCGCTGTTCATGCTGCGCTTGGTCGGGTCGTCGCCCTCGCTGCGGAAGAACGAGCCGAGTTCGCGGGTGCCCTTGCCGAACAGCTCGTCGAGCTTGGCGACCTCGCCGCCGAGCTTGCGGTCGAGCTTGTAACGGCCGACACGGCTGAGGTCGTAGCGACGGTTCTCGAAGAACGCGTTGCGGAAGTAGGCGCGGGCGGACTCGACTGTCGGCGGCTCGCCTGGGCGGGCACGCTTGTAGATCTCAACCAGCGCCTCGTTCTGCGTCGGGGCAACGTGCTTTTCCTTCTCCCACTGACCTTCGAGGAAGTCGAACTGGGCGACGAAGCGCTCGAGGAAGCCGGGAGCGTGCTCTTCGTCGTACCCGCATGCGCGGAGCAGGGTGAAGATGCCCATACGGCGCTTGCGGGCAACGCGGGTGCCGGCGGTGACATCCTTGCCGGGCTTGTGCTCGACGTCGAACTCCAGCCATTCGCCGCGGTACGGGTGGACCGTGCCCTTGACGAGTTGGTGCTTGCTGAGGTTACGGAGACGGAAACGCTCGCCCGGCTCGAAGATGACGCCCGGGCTGCGCACGAGCTGCGAGACGACGACACGCTCGGTGCCGTTGATGATGAACGTGCCCTTCGGGGTCATCATCGGGAAGTCGCCCATGAACACGGTCTGCTCTTTGATCTCGCCCGTGTTGCGGTTCATGAACCGAGCGCGCACGAAGATCGGCGCGCTATAGGTCATGTCCTTCTCCTTGCACTCGTCGACCGAGAACTTCGGCGGCGGGCGCAGGTCTTCGTCGTCGGGCTCGAACTCGAGCTCGAGCTGCAGGGCTTCACTGAAGTCCTTGATCGGCGAGATGTCGCGGAACGTCTCGGCAAGGCCCTCGTTCAAGAACCACTCGAAGCTCTCGCGTTGGACCGCGATCAGATCGGGCAACTCCAGTGGCTCAGACAGATTGGCGAACGAATAACGCTCGCGGGACGTGGATCGAGAAGCCACAATTACTCCTTGGCAGCAGATGGGGCAGCAGGCGGTGAGACGGCGAACAGCAGTACTGGGGCGCGCAAGGTCAACTGGGCATAGCGATAGCAAGAGACAAGACGCACGGCAACGTTCGATACTATCCGCAGAGCACGGCAACGTCAACCGCAGCTGGCACATCTGCCAGACGGGATTTCGTGAGGGCGAACGGTAAGCCGGAAACCCGTTCCTGTCAAGGATTTCCGACGAAACCGCAGGTCACGGGGCGGCGCCAGACGCTTGACTGAGCTTTGGAGGGGCGGCAAGGATGGCGCAACTTCGAGAGGGATCCCTACAGTGGCCGTTGTCAGCACAGATGAACAGAGCGCTTCGACCGTCGAGGCGGGACGCCGGTTCCCCAGTGGCTTCCTGTGGGGCTCGGCCACGTCGTCGTACCAGATCGAGGGCGCGACAGCCGTCGAAGGGCGTGGTGAGAGCATCTGGGACCGGTTCTGCACCGTCCCTGGGGCGATTTCGGACGGCAGCGACGGCGCCGTGGCGTGCGATCACTATCACCGGTTCGACGAGGACATCGCCCTCATGCGACGCCTCAACCTCAACGCATATCGGTTCTCCATTGCCTGGCCGCGGATCCTGCCGGCGGGGCGTGGGCAGGTCAACGCCGCGGGACTCGACTTCTACGACCGGCTGGTCGATTCTCTGCTGGCAGCCGGCATTCAGCCGTTCCCGACGCTGTACCACTGGGACCTTCCGCAGGCTCTGGAAGACCAGGGCGGGTGGCCCGTGCGGGCGACGGCTGAGGCCTTCGCCGACCATGCAGAGGTGGTCGCGACCCGACTCGGGGATCGGGTCAACGACTGGATGACCTTGAACGAGCCCTTCGTCAGCGCCAACCATGGCTACCTCACCGGCGAGCATGCGCCAGGGCGCACTTCGTTGCCGGATGGCCTGGCCGCCGCTCATCACCTGCTCCTCGGGCACGGCATGGCCATGGAGCGGATTCGTGCCGCATTGCCCGGCGCCAGAGTCGGCATCGTCTTGAACTTCACACCGGTCACACCAATCGGGTCATCGCCTGCTGCACTGGATCGCCAACAGATCGTCAACGACATCGAGAACCGGTGGTACGTCGATCCGATCGGTGGGCTCGGCTACCCGCAGTACACCGTCGACCGTCTCGGATGGGCGCAGCACGAGATCCGCGACGGCGACATGGACCTGATCGCCAGGCCTATCGACACACTGGGAGTCAACTTCTACACACGCCAGATGGTGGGGGCCCTCGACGGCGAGCGCGATCCCCGGGGTGCACTGACAGCCATGGGGTGGGAGGTGCATCCGCCCGCGCTGGGGAACCTGCTTCGTGGCCTGCACAAGACCCACGCCTTCGCGCGCTACCTCATCACCGAGAACGGCGCCGCGATGCCCGACGTCGACGTCGTCGACGGGCGAATCATCGACCACGATCGGCTCGAGTACATCGCCGCCCATCTCGGTCAAGTTCACCAGGCGATGGAGGATGGTGTTCCGGTCGAGGGCTACTTCGCCTGGTCCCTGCTCGACAACTTCGAGTGGGCCCATGGCTACGGCCCGAAGTTCGGCCTCGTGGCGGTCGACATGGAGACCCAGCACCGCACACCGAAGCAGAGTGCCCTGTGGTACTCCGAGGTGGCTCGGTCCGGAGAAATCCAACCCGCGAGCTGACCCCTCACCCTGTGGAGTGTTTCACGCCCACCTGGGTGCGCTGTCACACTCCACTAGCCCTCGCCGAGGCTGACGAGACCGGCAATGCTCTCGCGGCGGCCGGGCAACACACCGATCCCTCGACGCATGTGACGCAGGTCGCGCAACGATTCGAACCCGAGTCGCTGCAGCGTGGCGACGTGGCCGCTCTCGGGCGGAACGCCGATGCGCGGACGCCTCGGCCAGTCGAGCCTCAGGGCCGCCGTGATCAAGGTGATCAGCGACTCAGACGTGTCGGTGACGACCGGCGCCAGTGTGGACTCCTGGGCGACCAGGAACCCGGCGACCTTCCCGCGTCGCCGCAGCACCAGAGCCCGGCCGGGATGTTGTTCGATCACCTTTGCCAAGAGATCGCGGCGCGACCCTCCGAATCGCGGCGTGTCGAATCGCACGATGTCGTCGAGGTCATCGGCGGTCAGTGGCTCGCACACATCGTCACCGGCGACGCCGATGTAACCGCCTGCATGTTCCATCACGCGAGTCACTCCGTGGTCGGCGAAGCCCATGCGTTCGTACACCGGGGCGCCGGCAGCCGAGGCGTCGAGTACCGGGGCACAACCGTGGCCGGTCAGCACGACGCTGAGGTACTCGGTGATGCTCGTCGCGATGCCGCGGCGCTCGAAACCCGGCGATGTCGCCACCAACCCGATCCATCCGAAACCGCCGTCGGAGTAGGCGACGCAGCAACCGGTACCGACTACCGATCCATCAATCTCCACCACGACCAGGCCGTCGGGTTGCACCTCGGCGAAACGGTCGATCGCTGAACGAAACGACGGCACCCCGTACGCCTTCTGCATGACGGCATTCATCGCCTCCAGCGTGGCCGGTTCCGCGGCAATATCGACACGGCGCGGCGTCACGCCGAGATCGTAGTGGAGTGTTTCGCGCCACCCCGGGTGGGCCCGAGACACTCCACTACAGCTTGCTGTCTTACTTGACTTCGACCGAGGCGCCAGCTTCGACGAGCTTGGTCTTCGCGGCCTCCGCCGCTTCTTTCGTGGCCTTCTCGAGGACGGGCTTCGGGGCGCCGTCGACGAGATCCTTTGCTTCTTTCAGGCCAAGGCTGGTCAGCTCGCGCACGACCTTGATGACCTGGATCTTCTGGGCTCCGGCCTCGGTGAGAACGACGTCGAATTCGTCCTTCTCCTCCTCGGCGGGGGCTGCGGCTGCACCGCCGGCACCACCGGCGGCAGCGACAGCTACCGGGGCCGCGGCAGTGACGCCGAACTTCTCTTCGAACGCATCGAGCAGTTCCTTGAGCTCGATGACAGTCATACCTGAAATAGCGTCGAGGACGTCGTCCTTGCTGAGTGTTGCCATGGTGATTCTCCTTACAAGAGTGTGTTGTGAATTCGGTTGTTGGGTTGAACGAAGCCAGCCGGTCAGGCTGCCTGCTCTTTCTGATCGATGAGGGCCTTGAGGCCGTATGCGAAGTTGCGGGGCAGCGCTTGCAGCAGGCCGGCGGTCTTCACCAGCGGAGCTTGGAAGGCTCCGGCAAGCATTGCCAGCAGCACGTCGCGGCTCGGAAGATCGGCGAGACCTTCGATGTCTTTCACCGACATCGTCTTGCCGCCCATCGCCCCACCCTTGATGATCAAGAATGGGTTGGTCTTGGCTGCGTCTTTCAGAGCCTTGGCAACGCCTGCGGCGTCGCCGCTGACGAAGGTGATCGCGCTGGGTCCGACGAGCAGATCGGCGAGACCGTCGATGCCCGCCTTCTCAGCGCCGAAGCGAGCCAATGTGTTCTTGTACACCTTGTACTCGCCGCCGCTGTTGCGCAGTTGACGACGCAACGTCGCCAGTTGGCCGACGCTCATGCCGCGGTACTCGGTGATAATCGCCGCGTCGGCTGCAGTGAGCTTGGCGGAGACCTCGTCGACCACGGCTACTTTCTCGGCACGGGGGTTCTCAGTTGTCATGTACACCTCCTCTCGCTTCTACTCAGATGCTCGCTTTGCAGCGAACACCGGAGGAGCGAGGCACTGGTGCCATGACTCGATCACGTGTTCACCTCGGCTGGTGGGGCGAACCCATTGTCCCGTGAGGGACCAGCGGTCTTTGGCGAGCGATTGCTTTGGTTGTGCGGCAACGCTATCGGCGAATTTCGCCGGTAGGTCTACTGCTTGAAGTCCGGGTGTCCGACCTCGGGGCGCAGTCGGTTGGTGTCGACCTTGATGCCAGGGCCCATAGTCGACGAGACCGAGATCTTGCGCAGGTAACGACCCTTTGCCGATGCCGGCTTGGCGCGCTGCAACTCGTCGAGCACGGCGCGGAAGTTTCGCTCCAACGCGGCCGGCTCGAAGCTGGACTTGCCGATCGTGACGTGCACGTTGCCATAACGGTCGGTGCGGTACTCGACCTTGCCGCCCTTGAACTCGGCAACTGCACGGCCGACGTCTTGGGTAACGGTGCCGGTCTTCGGGTTTGGCATGAGACCACGCGGGCCCAGCACGCGGCCGAGACGACCGACGAGCGGCATCATGTCGGGCGTGGCAATGGCCAGGTCGAAGTCCATTTTTCCCTTTTGGATCTCTTCTGCCAGATCGTCGGCGCCGACGATGT
The DNA here is from genome assembly GCA_031412355.1 of Ilumatobacteraceae bacterium. GTDB lineage: Bacteria > Actinomycetota > Acidimicrobiia > Acidimicrobiales > Ilumatobacteraceae > JAENVT01. The sequence goes on from JANOCR010000354.1 coordinate 5,624, forward strand.
CGGCACCAGCGTCGCGCGCCGCTTGGGCTGCTTCGCCCGAGGCGAACACGGCGACCCTGACGGTCTTGCCCGTGCCCTCCGGAAGAGCCACGGTGCCGCGAACCATCTGATCGGCCTTGCGAGGATCGACGCCGAGGCGGATGGCGACATCGACGCCCTCGTCGAACGTGCCCTTGGCCAGGGACTTGGCCAGAGCCACGGCCTCGGTGGGCGTGAACAACTGGTCACGGTCGAAGGCCTTGACCGAATCTGCGTACTTCTTTCCTGACATTGTCTGTCTCCCTCAGGGGTAGCGCCGCCGGGCGAGGTCATCCCGGTCGAGCGGTGTGCGTGTTGCGAATGGACTGCTTACGAGACCTGCAGGCCCATGGAGCGGGCGGTGCCGCGGATCTGCTGCTTAGCAGCGTCGAGGTCGTAGGCATTGAGGTCGGGCATCTTGATCTTGGCGACCTCTTCGATATCGGCCTCGGTCACGGAACCGGCAACCGTCTTGCCCGGCTCGGTCGAGCCCTTGGCCAGCCCAGCCTTCTGGCGCAGCAGCACTGCGGCCGGCGGGGTCTTCAAGATGAACGTGAACGTGCGATCTTCGAAGATGGTGATCTCGACCGGGATGATCGTGCCGACCTGCGACTCGGTGGCGGCGTTGTACTGCTTGACGAAGTCCATGATGCCGACGCCATGCGGCCCGAGGGCCGTGCCGACCGGCGGGGCCGGGGTGGCCTTGCCCGCGGGGATCTGGATCTTGACGATCGCGCTGACCTTCTTCTTTGCCATGACTACTTTTTCCTTGCCTGATTCTTGGGGGTATTCGAACGTCTGCTGCGGTTACAGCTTGGAGACTTGACTGAAGTCCATCTCCACCAGGGTCTCGCGACCGAAGATGTTGACGAGGACTTTGAGCTTCATGTGATCGGCGTTGATCTCGGCGATCGTGCCGGCGAAATCGGCGAACGGGCCTTCCTTGACGCGCACGCTCTCGCCGACCTCGTAGTCGAGCTTCGGCTTCTTGCGGTTCGGCAGGCCACCGGTGCCGTCGCCCTTGGCGGCAAGGAAGGTCTGCACCTCGCGGCGCGACAGTGGCGTGGGCTTTTGGCCCTGCTTGTTCTGACCGACGAAACCGGTGACACCAGGTGTGTTGCGAATGCAATACCAACTGTTGTCGTCCATCTGGCACCGCACCAGCAAGTAGCCGGGGAAGACCTTCTTCTGCACGGTCTGCTTGCGACCGTTCTTGAACTCGTCGACTTCCTCCATGGGAATGACGACTTCGTAGATCTTTTCCTCCATGTTCATGCTCTGGATGCGAGCATGCAGGTTGGCGGTGACCTTCTTTTCGTAGCCCGACTGGGTGTGTACGACATACCACTGGCCTGGACGGGTCCACGGGTCGTCGACAACCTCTTCTTCGACCGCGGCGTCGTCGGTGGAGGTATCGTCGGCCTCGGTCGACAGGTCGAACGAGGCGTCGACGGTGTCGTCGGTGTCCTCAGTCGCCGCGGCCTCGGTCTCGACGGTTTCGGTTGCCGGTTCTTCGATGGCGCGTTCGTCGAGGGGTGTGGCTTCTGGATCTGTATCGGTGAGTAGTTCGTCGTTCATGATCAGTTGTCGTACAGCCAGCCCGCGAGCACGCCGAACAGCGAGTCGAGGCCGAAGATGTAGGCGGTGTAGATGATGACCGTGGTGAGCACGATCAGCGAGAAACGGCGTACTTCCGGCCACTTCGGCCAGGCAACCTTGCGCATTTCATCGCGTACTTCGCGGAGGTACATCGCCGGAGTCGTGCGCTCTTTGCGCTGACGAGCCTGCGGCGCCGGGGCGCGCGTCGGCCTGCCCTGGTCGTCGAGCGCGCCCATCTTCTTGAGCGAACGCTTTTGCTCTCGGTTGAGGTCATCCAGTGACATTGATTGCTCCCATAGGGATGTGGGCAGGGCAGGAGGGACTCGAACCCCCGACCGTCGGTTTTGGAGACCGATGCTCTACCAACTGAGCTACTGCCCTCAGAAGGGCGACTGGTAACGCTACCAGCCACCCACAGAGGTTTACCCGGCGGTCAGCGGGTCACCGGGTTTCTTTGTGCGTCGTGTGCCGACGATCGTGTGAGCAGTACTTCTTCATCTCCAACCGCTCGCGATCATTGACCTTGGACTTCATGGTGATGTAGTTGCGCCGCTTGCATTCGGTGCACTCGAGGGTGATCTTCACCCGCTTGTCGTTTCTGGGCATGTCGCCGACTCCTGTTCTGCTACTTCGTGATCTCTGGTCGTTACTTCGTGATCTTGGTGACGCGGCCGGCGCCTACGGTGCGGCCACCTTCGCGGATCGCGAAGCGCAAACCCTCGTCCATCGCGATCGGCTTGCCCAACTCGACCGTGATCGCCACATTGTCACCAGGCATCACCATCTCGG
>JANOCR010000355.1:0-11436 GCA_031412355.1 Ilumatobacteraceae bacterium
CCCTTCAACCCGGTCTACCTCATGCCGCTGGTCGAGGTGTGCGGTGGCAACGACACGACGGAAGTCTCCAAGCAGCGTGCGGCCGATCTGTACCGCAGCGTCGGCATGCACCCACTCGTCCTGTCGAAAGAGATCGACGGATTCGTGGCCGACCGGCTGATGGAGGCGTTGTGGCGCGAGGCGCTGTGGTTGGTCAACGACGGTGTGGCCACGGCAGCCGAGATCGACGACGCGATGCGTTTCGGGCCGGGCCTGCGCTGGAGCTTCATGGGCACGTTCATGATCTACCGCATAGCCGGCGGCGAGGCGGGAATGCGCCACTTCATGGCCCAGTTCGGGCCGGCGCTGAAATGGCCGTGGACGAAGCTGATGGACGTACCCGAACTGACCGACGAGTTGCTCGACACGATCTGCGCGCAGAGCGATGCCCAGATCGATGTGCAGACGCCAGGGCTGTCGATCCGCGACTTGGAGGCGCTGCGCGACGACTGCCTGGTCGAAGTGATGCACGGCCTGCGCAACCGCGGGTTCGCTGCCGGCAAGACACTCGCCGAGTTCGAGCACAAACTGTTCGATCTCGGCAACCAAACTTCCGGCGAGATCGATCTTTCGGCTCCGATCCCGATGCACGAGCGCATCGTGCCCACCGACTGGGTCGACTACAACGGCCACACCAACGACAGTCGCTACATGCAGATCACCAGTGAGGCGGGCGACAAGTTCATGCGCCTGATCGGTGTCGACGAGGCGTACCTGCAGTCGGGTCGTTCGTATTACACCGTAGAGAGCCATCTCAACTTCGTCGCCCAGAGTCACGCCGGGGACGCGCTCGATGTCACCGTTCAGCTGGTGTCGCACGACGCCAAGCGGCTGCACATCTTCACGGTCGTGCGCCAGGTCGACACCGGCGGCCCTGTGGCGACCGCAGAGCACATGATGCTGCACGTCGACGCCGACGCGGGCAAGGCATCGCCGGCGTCTGTGGAGATCCAGGCCAAGCTCGCCGAAATCGCCGCTCACCACGATCTGTTGCCGAAACCTCAGCAAGTCGGCCGGCACATCGGTCAACCGCGCAGCTGATCGAGTGTCTGCGGCCCACCCGGGTGGGCGGCAGACACTCGTTCAGGGTTCAGCGGGCCGGAAACACTCGATCCCATGTCGTCTGCGTGATCCCGCGCTGGCGCAGGATCGCCTTTTCAACCTTCTCGGTCGGAGTTCGCGGCAGCGCGTCGACGATGTCGACGTAGCGCGGCACCATGTGGCGGCCCATTCGGTCCGTGCAGAAGTGGATCAGCTGCTCTGGATCGACGGTGTGGCCCGGGCGAAGGACGACCGCGATCATCACGTCCTCCTCGGTGAGGTCACTCGACACGCCGTAGGCCGCGGCATCCAATACCGCGGGATGCAGCTTCACCACCTCCTCGACCTCGAACGCCGAGATGTTCTCTCCACGGCGGCGAATGCTGTCGGTGCGCCGGCCGACGAAGTAGAAGTACCCGTCGCCGTCACAGCGGGCGAGGTCGCCGGTGTGGAACCACAGGTCGCGTCGCGACTCCAACGTCGCGTCGGGCATGCCGTAGTAGCCGTCGGACATCAGTGACGGCTCGTTGGGTCGCACGACGATCTCGCCCACCGCGCCCGCCGGCACCTCGACCCCTTGCTCGTCGAACAACCTCACGTCGTATTGCGGAATGGCGCGACCGCACGAGCCCTGTCGACGCGGCTCGTTGACCGGGTGATAGATCGGGATGCCGGCATCGGTCGATCCGTACAACTCGACCAGTTCGACACCGAACCGATGCTCGAAGTCAGTCGCAAACTCCGGCACCGGCACACCCCATCCGAGCCTTGCGGGATTGTCGCCATCGTCAAACTCCGGAGGCCGCTTGTACAGCATCGTCAAGGTGGCGCCCATGAAATCGAACACGGTCGCACCGGCACCGCGAACCTCGTCCCAGAACCTCGACGCCGAGAACCTCTCGCCGATGGCAGCGGTGGTGCCGAGGAGCATCGCCGGGATGATGGTCATGACCGTCGCGTCGATGTGGAACATCGGAAACGGGCAGTAGAGCACGTCGTCGCTGCGAAGTTCCAGGTTGTCGATCATCAGTTGCGCCTGGCGAACGGCGTACCGATGCGACAGCACACATCCCTTCGATGGCCCAGTCGTGCCGGAGGTGAACAGCACCATGGCCGGGTCGACGACCGAGTGGGTCGATGCGATGCACGTCGTTTCGTCAGTGCACAGCGACGCGTGATCGAGCACCTGCATGCCCGCCACCTCGGGAAGCGCCGGGTCGCCGGCCACGATGAGCCGGCGAACGTGCACGAGTTGATCGGCGACCGCGGCGATATGTGGCGCGAGCGTGGCATCGGCAACGACGGTCTCGGCACCACTGAGGTTCAGCGCGTGCACCAACGAAGGACCGCGAAACGCCGTGTTCAACAGGGTCGATACCGCACCCAACGCCGTCAAGGCCAGCCATGTGATCGCGAAGTCCGGCCCGTTGGGCATCAGCACCGGCACGAGTTGGCCGCGCTGAACCCCAATGGCGGCCAGGCCATGGGCGAGACCCGTCGAGCGTCTGCGCGCTTCGCCGAACGTCAGGTCTCGCGTCCCGAACCGCAGGAAGGTCGTCTCGGCGGCGTCCGCCGCCCGGACATCGAGCAATCCATCGATCGTCGGAACGTCCATCAGGCTCGGTCTTACTAGGTTGCAGGTCATGCAGGAGAACTTCGAGTACGACACGGTGCTCAGCCAGATGGGCGACCACAGTGTGCGCACGATCACGCTCAATCGACCGGACAGCCTCAACGCGATGAACCGTCGGCTGATCGACGATGTCGCCGCAGCGTTCCGCGATGCACACGACGATCCCGAAACCAGAGCGATCATCTTCACCGGTGCCGGTCGAGCGTTCTGTGCTGGCGACGACCGTCGTGAGCACGTGCACCCCGCAAACGAAGCCGAGGCGCGCGACCTGGTCGATGCCATCCAACGCGCGACGGAGGCGATCGTGTTCGGCCCGAAGCTCGTGGTCGGGGCGATCAACGGATGGGCCGTCGGCGGAGGTTTCGAATGGGCCATCAACTGCGACTTCCCGATCTGGGCGCAGTCCGCGAAGGGGTTCTTCCCGGAGGTGTCGTTGAACCTCTTTTCCACGGGCGCGGTCACGTCGTTCCTGCCAGCACTCGTTGGGCTGCTGAAGGCGCGCGAGATGCTGTTCTTCGGCGACCGGTACGACGCCTCGACACTGCACATGCTGGGTGTGGCGTGGCGCGTGGCTCCCGACGACGAGCTCATGTCGGCGGCTCGCGACGTTGCAATCCAACTCACCAACCTGCCGTCGTTGGCGAGCGCGGCCATGAAGCGGGTGCTCAATCACACCGCGTCCACCGACGTTGCCGCGGCGTTGCGGCTCGAGACCGAGGCAACCGTCGCCGGCTTCCTCGACCCGGAAACCACACGCCTCCTGAAAGAGTTCTGAGAGTCAGCGGGACGGAAGCGGGTTCGAGTCGAACCCAGGGCCGAGCAACCGTGATGCCTCGGCCAGCCACGTTCGCTCGACCTGCGCCAAGGTGACGCCCTTGGCCCTCATCGCCAGCAGGGGTGCCATCCCGTCTAGGAGCGCGGCGAGCACGAACATGATCTCGTCCGCATCGCCGACAACGAACTCGCCGCGTTGTTGGCCATCGCGGATCACCTTGCGCAACATCGCCCGCCAACGGCGGTCCATGCGATCACGTTCGGCCGCCGCTGATGGATCGCGCAGCGCCAGCACACACAACTCCATCCACAGCGCCCAGTCGTAATGGCGGAGCATCGCCTCGATCAGGATGCGCAACCGCTGCGAGGCCGACGTCGCCTGCTGGATGAGCACCGTGTACCGGTCGTGGAACTCCAACTCGCGAAGGGCCAGCGCCTCGGCGAGCAAGCCCTGTTTGCCGTCGAACCAATACAGGATTGCCGCTGGACTGGTGCCCGCCGCCTTGGCGATGTCGACCACCCGGGCGTTGGCATAGCCACGCTCCGAGAGCACCGACGCGGCAGCCGTCAGGATCTGCGCCTTGCGAACGTGGTCGAGTCGAGGTCGTGGCATGCTGAATCCTGAGTGTATATTCAGTTTATGGGATCGGTCAGCGACGGAGTCGACCACCAAGGTCGTTTGCTGCATCCTCCGGCTCGCTGGACACCCGGCGATACCGTGCCCGCACCCCTCGACTTCTATCGAGGCGAGGTGTTGCCGGAATGGGTCGACTACAACCGGCACATGACCGAGGCGGCGTACCTCACCGCCTTTGGTTGGGCCAGCGATGCACTGTTCACCTACATCGGCGACGACGACGACTACCGAGCCGCCGGCCACAGCTTCTACACCGTCGAGACCCACATCGCGTACCTGCGCGAGGCCGCGGAACGCGCACCATTGCGGATCACGACGCGAGTACTCGGCGTCGATCGGAAGCGGTTGCTGATCTATCACGAGATGTTCCACGGCCAGGACCAGAAGATGCTGGCCACGACCGAGCAGATGTTGGTGCACGTCGACATGCACGCCGCCAGGTCGGTTGCGATCCTTCCGGACGTGCGGGCTGCACTCGACGCCGTTCTCGCCGCCCATGACACCCTCGCGCCGGCCGCCCGAGCCGGGCATTTCTCATTATCGAACACGGAGTAGAACGTTGGATTTCGCCCTGACAGACGAACATCAGATGATCGTCGACACGGTTCGCGCGTTCACCGAGCGCGAATTGTTCCCCCACGAAGAACTGGTCGAGAAGCTGGGCGAGGTTCCGGCGGACCTGGCCCTACAGATCAAGCAGCGTTCGATCGATGCGGGGTTGTACGCCGCCAACATGCCGGCCGAACTCGGCGGTGGCGGCCTCGACAGTTTCGGCGTCACGCTGGTCGACCGCGAGTTCGGCGCCGCCTCGTACGCGCTGCACTACATCGTCGCCAGGCCGTCCAACATCCTGCGGGCCTGCACGGGCGCGCAGATCGACGAGTACCTCGTCCCGACCATCGCCGGCGCGCGCGTCGAATGCCTGGCAATGAGCGAGCCCGACGCCGGCAGCGATGTGCGCGGCATGAAATGCAGCGCTGTGCGCGATGGCGACGACTTCGTGATCAACGGCACCAAGCACTTCATCAGCCATGCCGATGTCGCCGACTACGTGATCCTGTTCGCGGCAAGCGGCGAGGAGCAGACCAGTCGTGGTCCAAAGAAGTTGATCACCGGCTTTCTCGTCGACTTCGACACGCCCGGCTGCGACGTCGTCGACGGCTACCGGTGCGTGTCGAATCGCGGCTACAACAACAAGATCATCAACTTCGACGACTGCCGCGTGCCCGCATCGAAGATCCTCGGCCAGGAGCACCGCGGCTTCGACGCGGCCAACGATTGGCTCGGCTCGACACGCTTGCAGGTCGCTGCCGTGTGTGTCGGCCGGGCGCGTCGTGCGCTGCGAATCGCCACGGAGTGGGCCGCGACCAGGGTGCAGTTCGGCCAGCGGATCGGCAAGTTCCAAGGGGTGTCATTCAAGTTGGCCGACATGCAATCACAACTGGAGGCCGCCGAGCTACTGACCTTGCGGGCTGCATGGAAGGACGCCAAAGGAACGGCTACCGACAGCGACATGGCCATCGCCAAAGTGTTTTCCAGCGAGATGTGCCAGTTCGTGACCGACGAGGCGATCCAGATCCTCGGAGGCATGGGCCTGATGGACGAACTGCCACTGGAGCGGATGTGGCGCGATACTCGCGTCGACCGAATTTGGGATGGCACGTCGGAGATCCAGCGACACATCATCTCGCGGGCCATGCTTCGGCCGTACGGGGCCTGACCCGTGGCTGACCTGCGCCCATTGCTGGCTCCGCATTCGATCGCGATCGTCGGCGGTGCACCGGCCGAACGAGTCGTCAAGCAGTGCTTGAAACTTGGCTTCGCAGGTCCCATCTGGCCGGTGCATCCGAAGCGCACCGACATGGCCGGCGTGCCGTGCGTGACGAGCCTCGAAGCGTTGCCGGCTGTTCCTGACGCGGTGTTCCTCGGTGTCAATCGACATGCCACGATCGAGGCGATGTCGACGCTGCGCGAGATCGGCGCTGGTAGCGCCGTGTGCTACGGCTCGGGGTTCGCCGAATTGGGCGACCTCGGTCTGCAGGGCGAACTGCTGGAGGCGGCCGGCGGGACCCCGTTCCTCGGACCGAACTGCTATGGCTACGTCAACACCTTCGACAGGGTCGCGCTGTGGCCCGACGAGCACGGCATGCGTGCGCACGATCGGGGCGTTGCCATCGTGTCGCAGAGCGGCAACGTGGCTGTAAACCTCACGTTCCAACAGCGCGGGCTGCGACTGGGCATGATCGTGTCGGTCGGCAACCAGGCCAGTGTCGGCATGGAGGACTGCATCGACGCCTTTCTCGACGACCAGCGCATCACCGCCATCGGACTGTTCGTCGAAGCCGCCAGGGATCCGCAGCACTTCGCAACTGTTGCGCGACGCGCCAACGCACAAGGCGTGCCACTCGTTGCGCTGCATACCGGCAGGTCGGCTGTCGGTGCCGCGATCGCGACATCACACACCGGCTCGATGTCAGGCCGCGCCGCCGCCTACGACGCACTGTTCGCGCGGTACGGCGTCGCCACGGTGACGACACCCGCAGAGATGTTGGAGTCGTTGAAGTTGCTCGATAACGGTGGCCGGTTGAGCGGCCCGCGGCTCGTCTCGATGAGTTGTTCCGGCGGCGAGGCATCGCTGGTTGCGGATCGTACGGAAGACGGCGCGCTGCACTTGGCGCCGTTCTCCGCCGAACAGCAGCACCGCATCGAGTCGACCGTCACCGACTTGGTCACGGTCAGCAATCCGTTCGACTACAACACCTTCATGTGGGGTGATCGAGCCGCCGTGGCGAAGTGCTTCACCGCCGTGCTCGACGGCCCGCAGGACGCAACCATGCTGGTTCTCGACGCGCCACCGAGCCCCGACAACGACGCGACGGCGTGGATCGTTGCAGTCGATGCCTTGGCCGACGCGGCAGATGCGACCGGTGGCCGCGCTGTAGTGGTCGCGACCATGGCGGAATGTCTCAACGAGCCACTACGCACGCACATCACCGGCCGCGGGCTGACACCGCTGCTCGGACTCAGCGAAGCACTGGTGGCACTGCGGGTCGCCGCGCAGGTCGGCACCCGCTGCGACCCACCGCACGCCCCCGTCACGGAGCCGGAAGGCACGCGGCTGCTCGACGAAGCGGAAGCAAAGCTTCGCCTGGCAGGTCTAGGCGCCGGCGTGCCGTCCGGGATGGTCGTCACGGCAATCGACGTCGAGTCGGCAGCGGACCTGCTCGGGTATCCGATCACCGTGAAGGCGCTCGGCGCGGCACACAAGACCGAGTCGGGCGCCGTGAAGGTCGGGCTGCCCAGTCAAGAGGCGGTTGCCGCGGCCATGGGTGCGATGCCGGCCGCAGATCGATACCTCGTCGAGGCGACCGTGACCGAGGTCGTCGCCGAAGTGCTGGTGGCCGTTCGTCGCGACCCGCCGATCGGCTGGCTGGTGACGATGGGATTCGGCGGCGTCACGACCGAACTGTGGCGCGACGTGACCCACCTGCTCGCGCCCGTCACCGCCGACCAAGTTCGGTCGGCACTGTCCAGTCTGCGCAGCTACCCGCTGCTGACCGGGTTTCGCGGACGACCGAGGGCCGACATCGAATCACTGGTGTCGCTGGTCGTCACGTTGACTGAGGCCGTGGTCGGCACCGGCGTCGTCGAGGTCGAGCTCAATCCTGTGTTGGTGGGTCAGCGCGGTGCCGTCGCCGTCGACGCCCTCTGGCTAGAGGAGACACAGCTAGAGGAGACACAGGTGGAGGAGATCAAGTGACCGGATTCCATGTCGAGCTTCACGGCGATACCGCGGTCGTCACGATCGACCGCCCAAAGGCCAATGCCATCGATGCGGCAACCAGCAAGGCGATGGGCGACATGTTCGCCACACTCGATGCCGATGCCGCAGTGCGCGCCATCATCCTCACCGGGGCCGGGCCCAAGTTCTTCTCCGCTGGGTGGGACCTGTCGGCGGGAGAGGACTTCGACAGCGACTACGGCGTAGGGGGCTTCGGTGGGTTTCCCGAACTGCCGGACCGCGCCACCCCTGTGATCGCCGCAATCAACGGCATGGCGGTCGGCGGCGGATTCGAGATCGCGATGGCCGCCGATCTGATCGTGGCCGCCGATCACGCCGAGTTCTGGTTGCCAGAGCCCAAGCTCGGCATTCTGCCCGACGCGGGCGCGGTGAAACTGCCGCGACTCCTTCCACCACATATCGCCAGGGAGTTGTTGTTGACGGGCCGTCGAATGGACGCCAGCGAGGGGCTGCGATGGGGGTTGGTCTCCAGAGTCGTGCCGGCCGACGAACTGCTGAGCGCAGCCCACCAGCTGGCCGATGCAATCGCCGCCTCTGCACCGCTCAGTGTCGCCGCACTCCTCGACATCGAGCGCCGCACCATCAACGTGTCGATCGACGAAGCGATGGCTGCGCTGAAATCCCTGCCGAGCTATCGCCGAGCGATCGACTCTGACGACGCCGTGGAGGGCCAAGCCGCCTTTGCCGAACGCCGACCCCCCGTGTGGCAAGGTCGCTGACCGTCCTGGTGTGAGTCGATTCGACCGTTTACCGCGACACCCGACTCACAGATCGTCGGGGTCTTGCGCGATGTGAGTCCGGTGTCACCTCCGTCGCGGGATCTGGCTCACAGCGTCCAGATGCCTAGCCGCCGCGCTGACCGAAGCCGAACAACTGCTGGCCGACTTGCGCATGTCAGAGACGCTCCGACTCCAGTCGGAGGCCAGCCGTGGATTGGCAGCACGCCACCGATCCCCGCAAGTAGACAGACGCCGTCGGTCAGTTTGAATCGGGCGGGTGTTGGTCCGCGTCAGTCTGAAGAAGGTGCTCCACTCGTGCAGCGGTCAAGACAAGGCGTGCGACCCGCGATGGGTTGCGGAGAACCAGCGATCCCCCGTCGGCGGTCAGCGTCCCACGCGCCTGCAACAGAACGGCGAGACACGATGAGTCCATGAACCGGACGCCCGATAGATCGAGGACGATCGTCTGCCGTGGCCCGAGGTGCGGCTCGATAGCATCTCGCAGTCGACCGCACGTCGCCGTATCGATCTCGCCATGCACATGGATGACAGTCGCATCCCCCAACCGTGCAACTTCGGTCGAGAAATCATCGTCTGCCACTGGCGCGCAATCTAGTCGAGGAGGGGCGGCGATCCGTGCGAGTGACCACACGCCAGATTCAAACCGACCCACTACCCAGCCGCTGCCTCGCCCGTGCCTCTCGCAGCATGTCGCCAGGTCGGCCCGCCTCACCAACGAGCAGACGCGATCGGTCATGCTTGCCGCTGGCCTGGAACCGACACTGCCGCGAGCCCTTACCTATGGGCGAGTCGGCTGACGACTCGTGCTCGTGCCGTTCGCCGTGTGATCGGTGTACCTCGCGGCACCGCAGCGAACGACGCCTCGTTGAGCACGTGCCCTTGACCTGCGTACTCGACGTTAAACACCTCGTGTGGAGCACAGGTAGGGGTAGGTGTTGCCACCGAGTGTTTAACGTCGTGTCGAGCGAGCCAGCCTTGAGCTTTGGCGACGATGGCGGCGCGGCGTTCGGGGTCGGCGGTCACGGTTGTGACATGCAGAGGTCGTCGTCGGTCGTCGTCGGCTCCGTATCGTCGGGCCGCGACGCGTTCCCCGACCGCTGCCATCCCGAGTCGGCTACCTGACTCGCGAATGTCGACGTCGTAGCCGAGCGCGTCGAGTGCTGTCATCGCGGCACGGAAGTAGCGCCGGTTGACCCCGATAGGGCCGCCGCTCGGCGCTGCCACGGAGCCAACGCCAACAGACCGGCCGCCAGGACCACGCCCGAGCCGGCCGTCGTCCAGCGCAAGCCGACCGCATCGGCGATCTGTCCTTGGATCAATGTGCCGATAGGGAACAGCATGCCGAGGACCAGGAAGTTGACCGCCAACACGCGACCGCGCATGTCGTCGGGCGCCGATTGCTGGGCGATGCTGGCGAACGCGGTGAAGGCATACCCGTAACACAGCCCGATCAATGTCAGCATTACCGCTGCTACCCACAGGTGCGGCGCGGCGCCATAGGCCACCAACGCCGGACACAACAAGACCACGCCTCCGAACATCACAGTGCTGACACCAAACCTCTTCGTAACCGAACCCAATGTGAACGCCGCGCTCACGGCTCCGATGCCCTGGGCCGTCACGAGCACCGACGTGGCCTTGGCATCGCCATGCAAGACGTTGGTCGCCATCTGCGACACGAAGGCGATGAATGGCGAGGCGATCCCGATGGTCAGCACCATCACCACCAACATCCGCCGCATCGCCGGATGGGCGACAGCGAAACGCAGCCCGTCGGCAAGCGCGGCGAAGACCGGTCGGCGATCACCGGGTCGATGTGGAACTTTCACCAACGCGACCGCCACGATCACCGCGAAGAAGCTCAGCGCGTTGCACCACAAGGCAGCGCCGATGCCACCTACGGAGATGGCGATCGCCGCCAACGACGGTCCGATGATCCTGCCGAGGTTCCACTGTGCGTTCGAGAGGCCGACACCGGCGACGAGGTGCTCGCGCGCTACGAGGTCGGGCAAGGTCGACTGGAACGACGGGAATGTGAACGCACCGATGCACCCGGCGACGAAGCTCAGTGCAGCGATGCCGAGCGGCGTCGCTGTTCCTCCACCAACCCAGACGGCCAGGATCGCCGCGACAACGGCAGATAGGGCGTTGCCGACAATCAGCAGCCGTCGTCTGCTCCACCTGTCCGCCATCGCCGAACCAATCGGTCCGAGCACACCGTTCGGCAGAAACCCGGCGGCACCGACGATGGCCGACCACGATGCTTTTCCGGTCGTGTGGGCGACGTGATAGCTCAATCCGACGGACTCCATCCAGGTGCCGATGTTCGACATCAGCGCACCCGACCACATCAATCGGAAGTTGCGCGATCGGAAGGGAGCAAGGGACGCCGATGTCATGTCGGATCGACCTTACCGGTAGGCTTTGACCAGGCGTGGCGGCCGGGGTCAAGGGCGTTTGTCCTTTGCTACCGGGCTAGCAGAGTCTGGAAATGATGCCAACCGAACTGGCACCTACCGTCGCCGAGGACAGCACCCTGCCGCTGTTCGCCGTACCTGCCGAGATCCGGCAGTGGGGCGCGCGCGTGCGACTGGCTGATCGCAGCGCTGTGCGGGCAACATCGATGCTGGCCGTCACCGCGGCGGCGTACGTCACCTTCGTCGCGTTCGGCCAATCGGTTGATCGGTGGTGGGGCTGGGTCATCACCTGGATCGGGCTCGTGATGTGCATGATGCGCATCGACGCCGTGCATCACGAGGCGGTGCACCGA
>JANOCR010000356.1:0-7319 GCA_031412355.1 Ilumatobacteraceae bacterium
ATCGCCTCGACATGTCGAGCCGAGCCAACTTGCGCGAGTGCACCCTCGACGAGCTCCGGGCCATCGCCGGTGGCGAAGCGAGCAGTGGATACACCGAGTGCGGGCCGGTCGCGCTCGACTCCAACGGCTCGCGCTCGGCGACTGCCTCGTGGCACACGCGCGGTCACGCCGTGAACTTTCAACCGGTCTCGGTATTCCCCGAGCCGGGTTTGATCACGTGGAACGACGACGCAACCGTGATGATCGAACGGGCCCCCAGTGGCGCCTACGTCGAGGAGTGGCGACTCGTTTCGGGCAGCCGCGACACGCTGTCGGTCACGCATGCCGAGGGAACCATCACCTACCGCGCAGGAAGTGTCGCCGTGTTCGTGCGCGACCGTGCCATGCCGATCCCTCGCCTGGCGCGGCTGGATGAGTTGCTCGACGAGTATGCCGATGATCGATCGATGATCGAAGCGCTGCTCGACTGCGAGTTCAGCGTGGCCGAGGTGAACGATGGCAAGTGGATCATCATGGCATCGACGCTGCCGTGGAGGGAAGGCAAGGTGCTCGATGTCGATATGGCGTGACCTCGCCGACCACGCTCGGCTGCCGTTCGAGGAGGCGCGGATGCTGCCGCCGACCGCGTACACGTCATCAGAGGTGCTCGCCCAGGAGCATGCGCGCATCTTCGCCGTCGAGTGGACCTGCGTCGGGCGCACGGCAGACCTGCCAGATCGCGGTGACTACGTGACCGCTGAGATTCCCTCTGGGAGCAACGGTGACCACCGTTCGATCATCGTCGTGCGCAATGACGATTACACGGTGTCGGCACTCGACAACGTGTGCATCCATCGCGGCTCACCGCTGCTGCAAGGTTGCGGCAACGCGTCGCGCATCACCTGCCCGTACCACGCCTGGGTGTACCGACTCGACGGTCAGTTGATCGGAGCCCCTTACATGAGCCGCACTGTCGACAGCAGTGGCAAGGCGTTCGATCCTGCCGATCATCATCTCACCGAGTTGCGGCTCGAAGAATGGGAGGGCTTCCTGTTCGTCACCCAGGATCCCGATGCGGCAGATCTCGGTTCGCGGTTGGCGGGACTAACCGACGTCGTCCGTCGCTACCAGATGGCGGGGTATGTGCCAGTTCATCGCCAGGTCGACGTGTGGGACACGAACTGGAAACTGCTGTACGAGAACTTCATGGACGCGTACCACGTGTTCAAGGTGCACAAGGACAGCTTCGCCAAGAACGGCGACAACACCTTGCAGACGACCATGCACGCGGGCACCGACCACTACGCCTACCACCTCGTGGCGCACGACAGCGACGACGCGTCAGGCGTCGCCCACGCGTCGAACACCTCGCTGACGGGCGACTGGCGGCAGACGATCGTGCTGGGTGCTGCCTTCCCCACCCACGTCATGCAGCTACAGCCCGATTGGCTCTGGTACCTGCAACTCAGCCCGCTGGGTGCCGAGCGCGTGCGCATCCGCTGGGACGTTTCAGTGGCACCCGAGACGCTGTCCAACCAGACCGACCCAAAGACGTACATCGCCGATCTGGTCGATCTGCTCAATCTCGTGAACTCTGAGGATCGTCCGATCGTCGAAGGCGTCTTCCGCGGCGTTCGACCGACCATGACGCGCGGGCCGCTCTCGTACCTCGAACGCAACGTGTACGACTTCGATCGATACATCGCCAGGTCACTGTGCGGCGCTGATGAGAGTCAAGAAATCGCGACCAAGGAAACCGGGAAGGAACAGCGATGACCACCAACGGGTTGGATCACCTCTACATCGAAACCCACAACTGGGGCAAGGCCGTGGCGTTCTGGAAACAGCTCGGCTTCGCCCTCGACTTCGACACCGGGCACGGCTCGGGAATGTTGAGCCATCCCGCAGGCGGTCCCACCATCTTTCTGGCCGAGCAGTCGATCGACGATCCCTTGGCCACCGAGGTGTACCTCGGTGCGGGGGCGGACTACACCGCGCCCGAAGGCATCGAGGTGGTCAGCGCGTTTCACGAGACGCACTGGGGCACGAAGGTGATGGTCATCCAGGATCCCGATGGCCATCGATTCCGAGTTCAGGCGCCGATCGACTGAGGTCAGATCGACCCTGCGCCGGTATTCTTCGACCATGTCGATCGTTCGTACGCTCGCCGAACTGGAGGCGTTGTACGACGCACCCGTTCCGACCTCCGTCACCAAAGAGATCGATCACATCACCGATCTGCATCGCGCCTACATCGATGCGTCGCCTTTCGTGGTCGTTGCCACCTCGGGCCCGGGAGGCCTCGACTGTTCGCCGCGCGGCGACCCGCCCGGTTTCGTCCGAGTGGTCGACGAACGCACGGTCATGCTGCCCGACCGGCGCGGCAACAACCGGCTCGACACATTGCGCAACCTGGTCGCCGATCCGCGGATCGGGCTGCTGTTCCTAGTACCCGGCGTGGGTGTGACATTGCGAGTCAACGGCACCGCCGAGCTCTCCACGGACCCCGAGCTTCGGCTCTCGTTCGCCATCGACCACAAGCCACCGACCACCGTCATCGTCGTCACCACAACGTCGGTCTACACGCAATGCCCCAAGGCTCTGATCAGATCCCAGCTGTGGGATCCATCGCGTCATCGTCAGCCGTCCGAACTGCCGTCGCCGGGCCAGATCCTCGAGGAAATCACCTCTGGTGAGTTCGATGGCAAGGCCCACGATGCCGCCTACCCTGAGCGCGTTCGACAGACCATCTACTGAGCCGATGATCTGACGCTGGCGCTGCATCGAAGCCGGGTGCCGCACACAGTTAGGGTACGGATTCGCGTGCCAGCGTTGGAGAGGGGACTCAATGGGACGAATCGTGTTTGTAGGTGGCGGAATCGTCGGCACATGTGCCGCAATGATGTTGGCCAACGACGGTCACGCCGTAACGGTGCTCGAGCGTGACCCGAATCCGCCTCCCCCTCCCGATACCGCGTGGGACGAATGGGACCGGCGCGGTGTCAACCAGTTCCGGATGCTGCACTTCTTCCTCGCCAGGTTCCGCACAGTTGCGGATCAGGAGCTGCCCGGCCTGACCGACGCGATGGTTGCCGCGGGGGCACTCCGCATGAACCCGTTGACCGGCATACCCGACGAGATCTCGGGTGGACGGCGCGACGGCGACGAGCGTTTCGACGTCGTCACTGCTCGCCGGCCCGTCGGCGAGTCGGTCGTGGCGACCATGGCAGCGGCGACACCGGGAGTCACTGTTCGCCGCGGCGTCAGCGTGTCGGGAGTGCTCACAGGCGCTTCGTCCGACGGCATCGTGCATGTCACTGGTGTGCGCACCGACGACGGTGAAGAGCTGACAGCCGACCTCGTCGTCGACGCAGGTGGGCGACGATCAGCGGTGCCCACCTGGCTGCGAGAGGCCGGGTCGCCAGGACCCGACGAGATGATCGAGGACTGCGGCTTCGTGTACTACGGCCGCCATTTCCGCAGCGCAGACGGGTCAGTTCCCCCGGCGTTCGGCAGCTTGCTGCAACACTACGGATCCGTCTCCGTCCTCACCCTGCCAGCCGATAACGGCACGTGGGGAGTCGGTGTGGTGACCAGCTCGAAAGACGCCGCTCTGCGCGGCATGCTCGAGGTCGGGTGCTGGGAGAAGGTAGTCGGTTCGTTTCCGATGGTCGCACATTGGATCGACGCCGAGCCGATCACCGACGTGAAGCTGATGGCCAAGATCGAGGACCGCCAACGCACCTACGTCGTCGACGGTGTGCCGGTGGCCACCGGCGTCATCCCGCTCGCGGATGCGTGGGCCTGCACCAACCCGTCGCTCGGGCGCGGCATCTCGATCGGCATCACTCACGCGGCGACGCTGCGGTCGATGCTGCGCGACACGCCGCTCGATGACCAGCGGGCACTGGCCATCAGGTGGGGTGAACTGACCACCGAGCATGTCGAACCACTGTTCGCCGACACGCTGTCGTTCGATCGGCATCGCCTCGCCGAGGTCGAGGCCGTAATCGAGGGACGTCCATACGAAACCGACGACCCGAGCTGGAACATGGGCAACGCCTTGGCAAGCTCGATCATGAGGGACCCAGATCTGCTTCGCGGGTTCCTCGAGGTCGGGTTGCTGCTCGATCGCGGCGTCAATGTGCTGTCGCGTCCTGGGCTGGCCGAACGAGCACTGGCTCTGGCCGACCCGACACCGCTGCCTGGCCCCGACCGAGCCGAACTGCTCACGCTCGTCGGAGCATGAGAAAGGACCACACATGAACAACGTCGCCCTCGGCGAATTGACGTTTGCCGTGCAAGACGAAGGCGCCGGTCCGGCGGTCGTGCTGCTTCACGGCTTCCCCGACTCGCACGACCTGTGGCGCAACCAGGTGCCCGCGCTGATCGATGCCGGATTTCGCGTGATCGCTCCGGACCTGCGTGGGTTCGGTGAATCGTCGAGGCCTGCTGGGGTCGAGAGCTACGGCATACTCGACATCGTCGGCGATGTGCTCGGAATCCTCGATGCAAAGGGTGTTCAACGCGCCCACGTCGTGGGTCACGACTGGGGAGCGGCGTTGGCGTGGGCGATCGCGGCATTCGTTCCCGATCGCGTCGATCATCTGGTCGCCCTGTCGGTCGGCCATCCATCCGCGTTTCGAGACGTTGGCGACGTGCAGCGACAGAAGTCGTGGTACATGCTGCTGTTCCAGTTCGAAGACATCGCCGAGCAATGGTTGTCGGCCGACGACTTCGCCAACATGCGCTCGTGGTCAACGCATCCCGACATCGACAAGGTGGTCGCCGACCTGTCGCGCCCCGGCGCCCTCACGGCTGCGCTCAACTGGTACCGCGCCAACGTGCATCCACGTACGTGGATCGAGCCGCCGCTGGTCTTCCCCCAGGTGCAGGCGCCGACGATGGGTGTGTGGAGCAGCGGTGATTTCGCGCTCGACGAGGCCGGCATGACGGGATCACAGCGTTACGTCGACGGTTCGTGGCGCTACGAGCGGATTGATGGCGCAGGCCACTGGATGCAGCTCGATGCACCAGATCAGGTCTCGGCATTGCTGGTCGACTTCTTACCGAATCCGTAGCGTCGACCAACATCAACCGGCGAAGGCTGACAGCAGTTCGTAAAGCCGGCTCGTTATCGGCCATGCCCCATCGGTCGTGTTGGAGATCACCGTGTGCGTCAGGGCGGACGACGGATGATGCCAACTGCGAAACGAAACCCCGGCGTCGTAGCCCTCCAAGCGCAGCGCCTCACCCGCACCGTCCAGCCAGAATCCGAGTCCGTAGCGCTCCTTGTCATCGATAACGCTTCTGGGACGCACCATCTCGGTGACCCACTCAGCGGGCACCAGTCGGCCGGCGACGAACGCCATCCACAGCGAACGAATATCGGCCACCGTCGAGTAGATGCCGCCATCGCCGTTGCCCCGAACAGGGAGATGAAAGACGTTGCTGCGCCAGACCCCGCCCATTTCGACGTAACCCAGCGCCGCGCGGCCAGGGAGCTCGTCGGACCGCAGGAACTCGGTGTCGCCCATCCCGGCCGGCTCGCACACCCGACGATGCACGAGGTCGTGGAACGGTTGACCACCGACGCGTTCAGCAATCAACGCGAGCACGACAAACCCACCGTTGCAGTAGCGGAACTGCTCGTCCGCTGGGAAGACCGTCGGATAGCCGTCGAGCACAGCAAGAAACTGCTCCGTCGTGGCCAACTCGTGCACGGGCACCGGCATCGCGTAGGCGGAGATGTCGAGCCCGGCATCCTCGTCGAGATAGTCACCGATCCCCGAGCGGTGCGATAGCAGGTGCTCGACCGTCACGTCATCGGCGATCAGTGGCAGATCGCTGCCCAACACCGAGCGAGCCGTCGTCGACAGCTCGAGCATGCCGTCCACGATCATGCTCACGACCGTGAGTGCGGTCATGCCCTTCACCGCACTGGCGAGCGCGAACTGGGTGTCGACGGTGTTGGCGACCTGTAGGCCGCGATGCGCCATCCCGTACGCCTTGGCAAACACGATCTCGTCGCCGCGATCGACGCGCACCGCGCCGGAGAATTCGGTCTCGTTGGCGAGCCGATCGATCTCTTCCTCCAAGGCCTGCATCTCCGGAGGGTATCCAGGTGTCGGGACCTGACGAGAATGATTAAGGAGCAGATCGCCACGAGCGATCGAATTGTTTCAGGAGGTGTTGTGTTGGGTCAGCGAGTGTTCGTCACCGGAGCCACGGGCGTGCCCGGTCGTCGCGTCGTGCCGGCCCTCGTCGAAGCCGGCCACACGGTGACGGCTGTGGTGCGGTCGCCCGCCAAGGCCGACGCCGTTTGCGCAGCAGGTGCAACGCCTGTGCAGGTCGACCTGTTCGATCGCGCTGCCGTGCGCGCCGCTGTCGCCGACCCCGGCTACACCTCTTTCATCCATGCCGACGACGCCGCTGCTGCCGTCGTCGCGTCACTTGCGGCACCGGCTGGTGTCTACAACGAGCCCGAGCCCGAGCCGGTCCGTCGTTCGGCGCAGCTGCAGTCGACAGCCTTGCCAGATCGCATCGCATCTCGTCGCAGCATCTGCGAAACGTGTCGTCGTGGACGCCTAGCATTCGCTGTGTCGATCGTTGGAAGGAGCTTCGATGACCTATCGACGATGGGCCCGTATCGCGCTTGGATACCTCTCACTGGTGTCACTCGAGATCGGCGTTTGGGCACAGTTCGCACCGCAATCGTTCTTCGACCACTTTCCCGGATTCGGCCGCGCCTGGGTACGAGTCGACGGCCCTTACAACGAGCACCTCGTGCGTGACGTCGGCGGGCTCAACCTCGCTCTCGCGGCGGTTCTCATAGCTGCCTTCATCACGTTGTCGCGTCCGACCATCATTGCCGCGTCGGTAGCCGCGCTGCTGTCGGGTGTGCCGCACCTCGTGTACCACATCATCAACAACGACGGCCTGTCCGGCGGCGACGTTGCCGCGAGCCTCGGTGGGTTGGCGCTGTTCGCTGCACTGCCCGTAGCCCTGATCGTGATATCACCCAAGGTGTCGACCGCGACCGACCACTAGTTTCTGGCGGATGGACGACACCCTGAACGAGGGCGAACTGCGCGCCGGTCTGGCGCAGACGTCGAACTACCGCTACGCCGATCGCGTCGGCGGGAGGTTGTTCATCGCCGGTCAGGTTCCTCGCGACGCCCATGCGAACGTGGTCGGTCACGGTGATCCGGCGGCCCAGGCACGACAGTGCCTGGCGAACCTGTTCAAACTGATTGCCCATCACGGATTTTCGAAAGACGACATCCACCAACTCACCGTGTACGTCGTCGGACCGCATCAGAACCTCCTCGATGCGTGGG
>JANOCR010000357.1:0-4690 GCA_031412355.1 Ilumatobacteraceae bacterium
GCCGCGCGGACGAGAGACCTACATTCGCCTCCGCCTCTCTGGTCGCACCGCAGCTACCGCTGCGGTAGGGGTGACCGCGGCGGTCGCGCTGTTCCACATGGCAGTGGGCACCCAGTCCCTGATCGTGTGGTTCACCGTCGCCGGTTTCATTGCCATCGGACTCGATCGCCCGATCTCGGCGATGCACCACAGTTGGAGCATCCCGCGCGTCGGGGGCACGGTCATCGTGCTCGGCGCAATGGTCGCGCTGGTCAGTGCGGTCATCGTCCTCGGTGGGCCATCGATCACCAACTCGACCACAACCGTGGCCCGCGATGCGCCGGAGGCCGTGCAATCGATGGAGTCGCTGCCCCTGATCGGCCGAGTGCTCGAACGAAACGGCGCATCGGAGAAAGTCGAGGAGTTCCTGGGCACGCTGCCCGACCGCCTTCGCGAATCCGATGCGGTCGAGCGAGTCGTGAGTGCCGCAGGCGACGGCCTGGAGGGGGCCTTCTGGACGATCACCTTCATGTTGGCGATCCTGTGGGACGGGCCCCGGCTGGTGCGTGCCGCCCGCGATCGCGTTCCACCCGCCAAACGACAACGGGTCACGCGCTTCGGACGCGCTGCGTACACCGCGCTGTCGAACGTGGTTGCTGCCGCCGCGTTCGTCGCCGCACTGAACGGTACGGTCGTAATGCTGTTGGCAATCGCCCTTGGAATCCCATTGGCACCAATCCTCGGCTTATGGGCCGCAACGTGGAACTTCATACCTCAGATCGGTGGCTTCGTCGGTGCCCTCCCGCTTGTCGCGCTGGGCTTTGCTCAGGGCCCGTGGACGGGGGTCGTCGCGCTCGTCGTGTTCGTGATCTACCAGACCTTCGAGAACCACGTGATCCAGCCATTGATCGGCAGCCGGGTCGTCAACGTGCCGCCACTGGTGCTGTTGATCGGCGCCCTGTTCGGAGGCGCACTCGCCGGCTTCGTTGGTGCGCTGATTGCCGGGCCCGTTCTGGGCGTTGGCAAGGTGGCCCTGACGGAGCTGCGGGGAGGCGACGACCATCGGATCGAGGACAGGACCACGGAAGATGCCGCCGCTATTGCCTCGCCAGCACTCGGCGTAGCACCGTGACGAGTCGATCGGCCGCGTCAGGCGTGTGACTTGCCGCTCGCCAGGCCACGTATCCGTCGGGCCGAATCAGCGATGCACCCGATGGGCCGATGCCGTAGGCCGACCAGAACGTCGCCAATGTAGTGCCGGGCTGGTCGGACAGATCGACGAGTTCGCCGGCACCTGCAGCCGTGCTCGAACCGCGGCCCACCGTGTAGGACGCCACGTTCACACCAAGCGCGGGGCCGGCGGCCGCGGCCGCGTCGCTCCACGCCGCGCCATCTGGGCCGGCCATCAGTACGAAGTCCCCTACATACAGATCGAGCGTGGACAGTATCTTGCCTCGCCCGCTGAGTTCGACGTGCGGGGCGCGGGTACCGGGTAACCCCATCGACTGGCGTGGATCGATGTCGGGCGCTCCGTCATCGACGTAGTCCGGATCCGCTACCACGGCGGTGGACCGGTACCGATTGAACTCGACGTGCATGTCGGGAATTGCCTCGTGCATCCCCTCGGTGCCGAGGTCGGGGTCCGAGCGCAGGACGTAACGGTTGTAGGCCTGCTCGATGGCTTGCGCACCCGCCGGTTGGCGCTCCTGGTCGTACGTGTCGACCAGCGCTGGCCCGGCCGCACCGTGCAGCACGAGGGCCAACTTCCACGCAATGTTGTGGGCATCCTGAATGCCCGTGTTTCCGCCGAAGCCCCCCGTTGGCGGCATCGTGTGTGCCGCGTCGCCGGCGAGAAAGATCCGCCCGCTCTGGAACGTGCTTGCCGCCTCGGCGACGGCGCGCCACTTGTCGACATCGAGCACGTCGACCTTCAAGTCGGGATCACCGACGGCGTCGCGCACCAGTTGTACCGCCATCTCGTCGGTGATCGTGTCTGCCACGAAGCGGGCGCCCGGCTCGTTGATGTCGCCGACCGTGAAGACCACCAGGAACCCCCCGAGACCTGTCTTCTCCAACCGGAAGAACCCGCGCACCTGCGGGTTGTTCACGTAGATCACGCCGAGGTTCCTGCCACGCAGGGCCGTCGAGCAATCGGCTCGGAAGTAGATGGTGACGCTTCGCGACATCAGCCCGTGGCCGACCATCTTGATGCCGAGGCTCTCGCGGATCGGGCTGCGGTTGCCGTCGCAGGCCACCATGTACCGCGATCGGATCAATTGCTCGCTGCCGTCATTGACATTGCGAACCGTTGCGGTCACCCCGTCGTCGTCCTGTTCGTAGCCGACCAACTCGGTCGCGTACTGGAAGCGCGCGCCGAACTCGCGTGCTCGCTGCAGGAGCAGCGGTTCGAGGACCTGTTGCGGCATGAACAACCTGCGGGCGGGGCTGACATCGTCGACGCCGCCGTTGATGTTCGGGATGTAGTTGGCGATCTCCCGACCGGCAAGAGTTTCGACGGCATTGAGCCCGCCGTCGGGGTCGTACAACTCCAGCGCCGCAGCGCGCACGCGATCCTCGATTCCGGCAACTCGCATCAGTTCGATCGTGCGGAGTTGGAAGTACCCAGCCCGCGGATGAATGGCCGTCCCATGGTGCTTTTCGATCGACAGCACGTCGACACCCTGCTGGGCGAGGAACATCGCTGTCGAGAGACCGACGAGACTGCCGCCGATCACGAGCACCGGTACGTCTACCGCCTCAGAACCATCTGTATGTGACATGGCTTCAGCCCCCTGTTGGTCGTGCATTACGATTTGTTCAATTGTGAATGACGACTCGAGCGGTGTCTTTCAAGAAACGGACGTTCTTGATCACGTTCGCGAGGTGCGACTGCCCACCGAGTTCCCCGTCGACGAGACCCACGGAATCGCCTTTTGGCAGAAGCATCGCCTGCTTGTCGACTCCCGGGGGCTGGGCTGGCACGACGCATACACGTCGCTCGCCACCGAGGCTCCGTGGCAACGCACGCTGCGGGCAGTGCCTCATTTGTGCATCGCCTACTGCAGCAATCGCGCGGCGGTGGTCTCACGCGTGATCGATGGCGAACGTCGCACGGACTCGGTGGAGCTTCGCCCGCGACACTTCGGCGTCGTGCCGGCCGATCGATCGTCATCGTGGCAGCTGACCGGCGCACCCGACATCCAACTCGTCTACCTGCGCCGCAGCATGGTCGACCAACTCGCCGACGAGCACTTCGAATTCGACAGTTCACGCGTCGATCTGGTCCCGAAGCTCGGCTTCAGCGACGGTTTGCTCGAACAGCTCGCGCTCGCACTGCTCGAAACGGCCCGTCGCGACGCGACAACACCGACCGATGGGATCTACGCCGACCACCTCGTGCGGATGATTGCCATACATCTGCTGCGATACCACTCGACGCGATCGACGTCAGCGTCCCGCGCCGATGGCGTCGCCAACATGTCGAGTGCGCGAATGGTGCACGTGCGCGATCTCATCGAGTCTGCACTCGGCGAGGAACTGGCCCTCGAACGCCTGGCCGCCGAGGCCGGCATAGCGGTGCACGCTTTCTCCGCAGCGTTCACACGGGCGTTCGGCATCCCTCCATACCGCTACGTGATCCAGCGGCGCGTCGAGCGCGCCAAGTCCCTGCTTCGCCACAGCGATCTGCCAATTTCGCAGATCGCCTACGAGACGGGCTTTGCGAGCCAGAGCCATCTGACGACCACCTTCAAGCGCACGGTCGGACAAGCGCCCGGTGCCTACCGGCGCGCTATCCGTGCGTGACGGTGCGTGACGGTGTGTGACGGTGTGTGATCGGTCGAGAAATCGTCGCTCCACCCGTCACCCGCCTGCCTAACCTGCCTCGCATGTCCCCTCCGTTGCTCCCATCACCCGACCTCGGGCTGACCTGGCGACCCATCAGTGTCGAGGACATCGCCACGTGGCACGAGCTGGTGCAGGCGATCGAGGCCGCTGACGAACCAAGCGAGCGGATGGACCCGGACGATCTCGTGGAGGAGCTGACCGACGGTTCGTACAAGGATCCGGCCCGCGACTCGTTGATCGGGATCGATGGCGACGGCGTCGCTCGCGCCTTCGGCCACGTTTGGCTGCTGCCGGGTGCCACACTGCGCCGTGTGTTCTTGTGGGGTGGCGTGCATCCCGACTGGCGCGGCCGCGGCATTGGTCGGCAGGTCCTGCGCTGGCAGACCGAGCGGGCTCACGAGGCGCTGGAAGATCAGTCGTCCGAAGTGCCATGGCGGATTGCCGTCATTCATCAGCAGAGACTCGCCGACCGCAGTGCGCTGTGCGCAGCGGCCGGCTACACCGCCATTCGCTGGTTCCACGACATGGTGCGGCCATTGGGGCCCGATGCGCCGCCGATTCCCGACATCGAGCTTTCTGCGGGTCTGGAAGTGGCGCCGTGGACCGACGATCTAGACGAAGCGGTTCGGCTGGCCCACAACGAGGCTTTTGCCAACCACTGGGGCTCGCAACCCCGCGACGCCGAGGCCTGGAAGACGTGGACCATCGATCACCGCACCTTCCGCCGCGACTGGAGCCGCGTAGTGCTCGCCCCGACGCAGCCTGAAGATGGCAGGCCAGCCGTGGCCGGCTATCTGTCGTCGCATGCGTACTCGCAGGACTGGGAAGCAAAGGGGTACACGCAGGGATGGGTTGCCTTGGTCGG
>JANOCR010000358.1:0-12604 GCA_031412355.1 Ilumatobacteraceae bacterium
AAGGCCTACGAACTGTGGCTGATCGACGATGCCGGTGCGCATGCGGTGCGGCTGCTCGACAAGGCCGACGATCAGCAGGTGCGCCGAGTGCTGAAAGTCGATGGCTCGCCGACCCAATGGGCGATCACGGTCGAACCCGAAGCCGGTGTGGAGCAGGCAACAGGCGAGATCATCTTCGTCGCCCCCGCCTAGTCGCCCTGCCGCGGGAAGGCAGCGCGTAGTGCGGCGATGTGCGACGGACCGATGCCGCAGCAACCGCCGATCATCGCCAACTCGAACGAGTCGTCCCACTGCTTCGCCAGATCGACGTACTCAGCCTCGGGAATGATGTCGACGAACTGCCAGTCGGGCATGGCGAAGTAACCGGACTCGGCGTACGCGCCGAGTGATCCACGCCAGTGTCGCCGCACGACCTCCAACGCCCGGGTGGTCGTCGGCGGCGCGGTGTGCATGACCGAGACCATCGACGGCGCGCACCTCAGCAACGGCTCGACGAAGTCGTCGAGCAACCAGTTCGGTCGGCCGAACCCGATCAGCCGACCAGCGTCGTCCTCCTCCACGGCCATGCCGACCCACACGGGCAGTCCCGTCGCCATGGCTGCTTCGGTGGCCCACAGGGAGTAGTCGGCGTCGCGCATCATCTCCATCGCGATCAGGTCGGCGCCCGTCTTGGCGAAGCCTTCGGCCTTGGCCGCGAACAGTCGGCGGGCCTCTGGCTCGGGCCACTGACGCAGCATCTCACTGCGGTCACTGCCGGGGACGCCGGGGCGCATGACCGAGAACGAACCAGCTACGGGGACCGCCCCGCCACTGGCCTCGCGTGCAATCTGCACCGCCGCCGTGTCGATCCGCGCGACGTCGGCATCGCGACCGATGTGGTTGAACAGCAGCGGGCTCGTCGCGTAGGTGTTGGCGATCAGGACTTCGGCACCAGCGGCGAGGTACTGGCGATGTGCCTGCCGCACGATCTCGGGATGGGTGAGATTGGCGTCGGCACACCACGTGTCGCCGTTCATCGGCGCGCCGAGTGCCTGCACCAGGGTGCCCGTCCCGCCGTCGAGAATGATCATCGCCGGGTAAGCTACCGGCTCGGCAGGGCCACGGCAGCCCGGCCTACAGTGGCGCGATGCGCGCAGCGAGACTTCACTCCATCGGCGGAGCCCTTCAGATCGACGAGCAACCCGACCCGGTGCCGGGCCCGGGTGAACAACTCGTCGACATCGCCTATGCCTCGGTGAACCCCCTCGATGTCTGGATCTGCCAGGGCTCGGTCGGCGCCGCCGCAGCCAACCTGCCATGGACGCCTGGCACGGAGGCGACGGGCCACGTCGACGGTCGCCCGGTATTGGTCCGCGGGGGCGGGCTGGGGGTCATCCGTCCGGGCGCCTACTGCACCAAGATCGCTGTTCCTGATAGCTGGCTGGTGCCGGTTGCCGATGGCCTGGATCTTGCTCAAGTCGCGGCCATGCCTGTGGCCGGCATCACTGCTTGGCAGGCCTTGCACGGGCGTGCTCGCGTCGAAGCCGGCGACCGGGTGCTCGTGCTCGGCGCAAGTGGCGGCGTCGGCGCGTTGGCCATCCAACTCGCCAAACATGCGGGAGCCACCGTGTGGGGGCAGACGGGCTCGGCCGCGAAAGTCAACGGCATCATCGCCAACGGAGCCGACAACGTTGTGGTCACCGGGGCCGACGGCCTCGAACAGGCCGCTGCCAGCTACCAGCCCACCGTCATCCTGGATGCGCTGGGTGGTCCGTTCACCGACGCGGCGATCGCAGCGATCGACAACAAGGGTCGACTCGTGGTGTACGGCACGTCGAACGACGAGCAGGTGTCGATCAACCTGCGCCGGCTCTACCGCAAGGGTGTCAGCCTGCTTGGCTACGCCGGCCTGGTCGACACCCCCGAAGAGCAGCGCGTTGCACTTGAAACATTGCTGTCGATGATGGCTGCAGGCACGGTGCGTGTGCCAGTGGGCGACGTGCTGCCACTCGATGCCGCCGCCGAGGCCCACGCTCGCATCCTCGCCCGCGGCGTCGAGGGCAAGATCCTGCTGGACTGCAGCAGCTAGAGCGTCGGCGGCGGAAGCTGGTCGGACGTGGCGACCAGTTCAGCGACGGTCGGCACCAGAACGGGCAGTGGAATCTCGACGCGACCGGTCATTCGGTGCGCGGCGAGTGCCTCGTTGTGGTAGCGGTCGGCTACCTCCAAGAACGACGGATGGTGATAGTCCCGCCCGTTGACCTTGGGGCCCTGACGTCCCTCGAATATGGCAGCGACATCGTCACCCGAGATGGTCTTGTGGGTCTCCAACGCGTGAGCGATGGCCAACACCATCAGCCGGTTCTCGTGCAACAACATGGTCGCCTCGTCGAGGATCTTGGTCAGACGCATCTCGATGCGATTGCCCATGTTCGCCCGGTGCCGACCGTCCTGGTCTTCCCTGTCGATGGGGCTCGCGTAACCGCCGCCCCCACCGATCAACTCCTGGACGACCGCCTGCGCAGCAATGGTGTCACCCATGCCGTAAGCGCTCTCCATGACTGTTGAGAAATACGTTGCGGTACGAAGGTCGCCGTTGACACCGGCCGAGCTGTCACCTTCGAAGAACATGCGCTCGCCCGCCAACGAGGCGAGCGACACGAGTATGTCGACCTCGTACATCGATCGCCATGTGACGAACGTATCGTCGCTCTTGTTGCTCATGACGACGCCGTAGTAGCCCGACCCGGGTTCGATGCTGACGAAGTCGATCTCCATCGAGCGACGTTTGAGATATGCCGTCACCGCGTGACACGCCTCGTGGATGGCGATGGCGTGACGCTCGCGCTCGACGAACTCGACCTGCTCGTGTTCACCAACTCGTCGCAGGTAGCGGGCCTGCAACACGTCGGCCCAGGTGACGATGTCGCGCCCGTCGCGCAGCGCGACGAGTACAGCCTCGTTGACGAGGTCCTTGATGCTTGCGCCGGTCGCGCCCGGCGTCATCGTCGCCAGACGCTCGATCTCGACCGTGTTGACGGTGTGACGGATCTTGTCGAAGTACCCCTGGAAGGTGCGCACCCTTCCGTCCTTCATCGGGTAGCCGACCTTGTACATGCGGTCGATTCGGCCAGGGCGCAACAGCGCGGCATCGAGCGCCGTGGGCAAGTTGGTGGCGAACATGTGCAGGATGCGGAAACGAGGTGGAGCCTTCGGCTTGATGCTCATGAAACTTCGCAGCCGACGAGAGAAGAAACCGCGCGGCTTGTTGAGTCCGTTCATCTCGGTCAGCAGTGACTGCAGCGCGCCACTGCCGCCTCCCATGCCATTCATGCCGGCCATGATGATCCCGTCGCGCCACGAGCGTCGCGGCGACGGTTCGTTCTGCGCGTGCTGTTGCTGCAGCCACGTGGTGATCTCTCGCTGGCCCTGTGGGCTGAGCCACTTTGCCGACTCGTATTGTTCGGCCGTCGCCTTCTCGTCGAACCCTCCGCTTGTCTGGCCACGGCTTCCGAGCACATCGGCCTCGTCGAAGAACACCACGACACCGCCGTAGCGAAGAGCGAGCTTGCGCAACTTCCGATAGAGGTGCTTGATCTTCATTGGGGCCACACCGACGAAGGTCTGCACGAACGCAGAAGGATCGACGAACACGTATGGCTTGCCGGTTTCGCCGGCGGACGCTTCGGCCATCAAGGTCTTGCCTGTGCCGGGTGGCCCCCACAACAAGATGCCGCCCGGCACGTAGCCGCCACGGTCTTCGATCTCTCGGGGTTTCTCGAGGAAATCGAGGTTCTCCTTCACCCGCCGGACGACGTGATCCTGGCCCCAGATGTCGCTGAAGCGGGTACGGATCTCGCCGGGCTTGAACGTCTCGACGCCGCCGATGAAGAAGATGCCGAAGAAGAACACGATGTACACCAGGCCGCCGAGGGTGCTGAGGGCGATCGTCAAACCCACCGGCAGACCGAGGGCCGGGTTGATGAAGACATTGCGGAAGATGCGCGCCGGGGCTTCCGCCAGCGACTGGAACAGCGAGAGGCCCCACATCCATGAAAAGACGGTGCCCAACACCGCCAGGAACATGAGCCGCTTCATCAGACGCGAAACGCGGAATCTGGTGTAGGGCTTCATGCGGCTCATCATCCGCTCCCACCCTCCGAAGACCTTCGTTTGCCAGAACTGGTGCCAACCCTCGGAGTGCTCGGAAATGACGTTGTGGATCTGGCGGATCACTTCCAGGCCGGCGAGGACCAACACCCACCACTTGGCATTCAGCTGGTCGCGCAGGGCCTCACCCCACGTCATCAGCGGGATGTCGGTCTTCTGCTGCGATGTTGTGAGACCGAGGAAGACTGCGAGCAGGACCAAGACCTTGACGCGGTCGAAGAAGAACATCTTGCGCCGCACGCGTGGATCACGATCGTCGGGGACCGGCTGATGCACCGGCACCTTTGCCGGCAAATCGGTCGGCGACAACGCGGAGCCGTTCATACTCATTATCCGATCCTCCACGAGTTGACGATCTTGTCGATCTCGCCTGCTGACTGCTCGTAGCAGTCGGGGCTGCAGATCACTTCGAGGGCATAGAGCCGGGACTGCGACGGATCGAAGTACGTCGAGAGATTGACGGTGAGGAGCCAATCGCTGTTCGTGTCACTGCGAACTCTGTACACCACACGCGAGCCACTGACGTCGGCATTGTCCGGGCTGGGATCGAAGTCGATCACTTCCGACAGACCGTCTTTGTCCTCCGTCGGCAGCATCGGATCGAACGAGACCAGACCCGCCTTGCGAGCCAGCGATGCTGACAACTGCTGGTTGAAAACTCCCGTGGTCTCGTAGACCGTCATGGTCGCGAACGGAGACTCGCCATCGAGGTCGTTCTGCTCGACCGCATCCTTCTGCGGCGACACGACCGATTTGGAGATGATCTTGGCGTCGCTGGTGGACTGCACCAGCGGATCCTGAACGGCGTCGGACAGCAAGATGTCGTGCCACGACCTCGGCACGCGTAGGTAGACCTTCTCGTCACGGTTGGCCAAGTAGCGACTGCCCGACGACCCGCAGGACGCCAGGACCAGGAGCGCTGCCAAAACCGAACCCCAGCGCCGTCCGTTGGAAACGATCTGCAAAGTCTCCCTCATTCCCGATTGGATGTACAACCGTTCGGAGTCGCAAATGAGTCAGATTGCCCACTCATCTGCGTATTTTGTCGCACGAGGCGTGCCGATTGACGTCAAGCACCACCCTGTAACAAGTCGTAACCTCGCCGTACGTCGACGAGGTGATGCATGGGATCGTGTACGAAGTAGCGACCGAACGATTCCACCGTGAACGGCGCACCATCGCTGCGCAGCCCGGGGCGAGTCCATTGGTCACGCTTGACGGCCTCGTAGGCATCGGCAAGCGCTGTGGCTGCGGCCGCCAACTCCTCGCCGACCACGACCGGATCCTGGAGGTCGTACCGCTCGGCGACGGCAGTCTCGTCCTGATCCCAGTTCTCGAACTGCGGGTTGTCTTGTTTCAACATTCGCCTCAACCTGTACTCCCCGAGCCGAAGTGCATCGCGCACGTGGCAGCCGTATTCCAATGCAGACCAACAGTCTTCGGTGGGTCGCACACGCGCCTGTGGGTGGGCGAGCAGTTCCGGCCAGGGCTCTGAAGCCTGGCGGGTCAGTGGTCCGATGGATTCGGGCGGAAACGACTGAGTGTCGAAACCGCACTCGTCGCACTTGCGTTCGAGCACCCACGTCCAGTCCTTGGTCTCAGGTTCAATAGTCACCTGCGTCAAAGTATTCGATTGCGCCGCGCCGTACGCCGCAATTTCGTGGGGGGTCAGAGCTCGTGCTCGGCCAGTTCGCGGAACTCATCGGGCACCGAAGCGTGTTGCGACAAGACGACACCGGCGTAGCCGACGGCCGACCGGCCGAAACGCTTGCGAACTGCGTCGACGGAGTGGTCGACCGCCCATCGCGCCGCGCCGATACGCGAGCCAGGCCGCTCGGCTTCGTCGGCCAGCACGGGCAGTTCGAGTTGCAGCACCGGCTGGTCGACCAGATTCGACACCGAGATCGCCAGCAATGAGATCTGGCGCTCGTCGACGTGAGCAGCAAGGGCCTTGTCGACCAAGCGCTCTGCCATCTCGGTCAGCGTCAGCGTGGTCGAGACCGGGTGCGGCCCAGTGTGCGAACGCGTGACTGCGCGCATGCTCGCGAAACGGACTCGAACGGTGACAGTACGGCCGGCTCGCTGCTTGGCGCGCAGCCGACCGGCAACCCGGTCGGCGAGGTGTCCGAGCACCGACCGGATAAGGGCCGCTGAGATGTCGCGTCGTCCGAAGGCGGACTGCGCACCAACGGAGCCGGCTCGGCCCTGAGGTTGCACGCGACGTCGATCGTCGTTGGCCGTGAGCGCACCGACCTTGTCTCCGAGGGCGCGCCCGAGCAACGACTGCAACGCACCATCCGGCGACTCGGCCAGCTGACCGATGTTGTGGATGCCACGCTCGGCGAGGCGCTGGCGTGTGACCGGCCCGATCCCCCACACCAGCCCGACGGGCAGGGGGTCGAGGAATGCGCGCTCGTCGGCCGGTTGCACCACCACGAGGCCGTCGGGCTTGGCTACCTGAGAGGCGATCTTGGCCAGGTGCTTGGTGCGCGCGGCACCGACGGAGATGGGCAGGCCCAGCTCGTCGCGGACGCGCTGGCGGATGCGTTCGCCGATCGTCTCGGCGGGCCCGAACAGGTGCACAGAACCGCCGACGTCGAGAAA
The DNA here is from genome assembly GCA_031412355.1 of Ilumatobacteraceae bacterium. Lineage (GTDB taxonomy): Bacteria > Actinomycetota > Acidimicrobiia > Acidimicrobiales > Ilumatobacteraceae > JAENVT01. The sequence goes on from JANOCR010000358.1 coordinate 6,754, forward strand.
CGCCTCGTCGATGGAGATTCGCTGCACCAGCGGCGTGAAGTCGCCGAGTACGGCCATGACCAGGTCGCCCAGACGCTGGTACTCCGAGAAATGCCCGTGCACGAAGATGAGGTCGGGGCACAGGCGCTGTGCGCGCCAACCCGACATGCCGCCGTGCACGCCGAACTGGCGCGCCTCGTACGACGCAGCCAGCACCACGCCGCCACCGACCGCTATGGGCCGGCCCAGGAGCGCGGGGTCAAGCAACTGCTCGACGGACGCGTAGAACGCATCGAGGTCGGCGTGCAGGATGATCGCACCTTCGGGCACACCGCAACGTTAGTCGAACGTCTGTTCGACCAACAATGTCATTGACCGTTGTGGCAGCGGTAGCATCCGCCGCGGATGGCCGAGCACACCGAGGTTTCAGTCGAAACCCTTGCGGCGCTTCGGGCCGTGTGCCTCGCGTTGCCGGAGGCATACGAGCAGGCCGCGTGGGTGGGTACAAGATGGTGCGTCCGCAAGCAGACGTTCGCCCACGTGCTGGTGATCGACGCCGGTTGGCCACCCGCCTACGCCAGGGCCGCGGATTCCGATGGCCCCATCGCAGTTCTCACCTTCCAATCGGCGGGTCACGACCTCGATGCGCTCGGCAAGGTCGGTCATCCGTTCTTCAGGCCTCGTTGGCGTCCGGGTATCGTCGGCATGAAGCTCGACGCGGGCGTCGATTGGACCGATGTCGCCGAGCTCCTGACCGAGAGCTACTGCCTGTTGGCTCCTCGCAAGTTGGTCGACCTGGTAGCTCGCCCGACAACCGACTGACCCGACAACACGAACGCTTGCTCGGATGCGCCAGACTTGACGAACCGTTCCTGGAGGAGGAAATCCATGGCCTTTCACCCGTACCTGTTCTTCAACGGCAATTGCCGTGACGCGTTCAACCGATACCAGGAGATCTTCGGCGGCGAGATCTTCATGATGGCAATGAAGGAGATGCCGCCGGGCGAGCAGCCCGTGCCGCCGGAGCAGGCGGACCTCATCATGCATGCCGCACTGATGATCGGCGACGATCTGCTGATGGGCTCCGACGCGCCCGGCGACCCGAACTTCGGTGCCGACGCGCGGATGCAGGTCAATTACGCAGTCAAAGAGGTTGTCGAGGCTCAGCGTTCGTTCGCCGCGCTGGCCGACGGCGGAGAGGTCACGATGCCGATTGCCGAGACGTTCTGGTCACCCATGTTCGGCATGTGCGTCGATCGGTTCGGAACGCCGTGGATGGTCAACGCCGAACAGCCATCTGCATGACATGTTTGAACTGACGGGCGAACTGCTTGCTGCGCTGAGGTCGTTGGACACGCCCACCGTATGCAACGCGCTCGAGATCCTGGTGCCCTCGCGTCGCGGCTACGGGTTCACGACGCAACCGCTGGTGTGCACGCGACCCGACCTCGGACCCACTGTGGGAATTGCCCGCACCGCAACGATTCGCGCCGCCCATCCCAGCGACTCGGACACCGATCAGGAAATGGTACGAGACGCCTACTACGCCTACATCGATGGCGGGCCGAAGCCCAGCGTCGTGGTCATTCAGGACCTCGACGAAGAGCGGGGATACGGCTCGTTCTGGGGCGAGGTGAACAGCAACATCCACAAGGGCCTCGGGTGCGTTGCCGTGATCACCAACGGCAGTGTGCGTGACCTGCCCGACATCGCCGAGGGATTTCAGATGCTGGCCGACCGGGTCGGCCCGTCCCACGCCTTCGTCCACGTCGTCGACTATGCCCGTCCGGTGACGGTCGCAGGGATGCGTGTGTCCGACGGCGATGTGATTCATGCCGACCAACACGGTGCCGTCGTGATCCCCCGAGATGTGTGTGCAGACGTGAAGGAGGCGGCCGCTCTGATTGCCCGACGCGAGCGCGTCGTGATCAGCGCGGCCCAGCAACCGGGCTTCGACATCGACGCGCTTCGCCGCGCTCAACGCGACGCAGCAACGATTCCATAGGTCTGGCGCTCTACGATCAGCGCCATGATCCTGGGGTCACGCTACGAAGGACCGACGATCCTGTCTGTCGACGGAGACCCGAAGGATCAGCTCCAGCCGCTCGCGCGGCAGCGCCGACGGATGAACGCCATGCTTGCCGAGTTGACAGACGAGGAGTGGACGACTCCGAGCCGCTGTGACGGGTGGGTCGTGCGCGATGTCGTCGACCAGTTCGTCGCCACGAACGAGGCGCTGCTCGGCGCCGTGGCCGAGTTGGACGACGCGGGCTGGTCGGTGGCGTCAGAGTCACCAGCGGGGCATGTCCCCATCCGGCTCCTCGCCCAGCATGCGCTGTGGGATTGCTGGGTTCACGAGCGAGACATCGCCATCCCTCTCGACATCGAAGCCGCGTTCGAGCCTGACGAGGTGAAATCATGCTTGCAATTCGCCGCAGCGGTAAGTCCGGTCCTGGGGCTCGGATTGGGACATTCGAGTGTGGGTGCGTTCGGCGTCAAGGCGACCAACCCCGACGTCCAATTCGTGGTCGACGTAGGTGCCTCCGTCGCAGTGCGCGACCAGGCGCCAGCGTCATCCGTCCCATGCCTGCACGGCGACGCCGTCGCGCTGATCGAGGCCCTCAGTCTGCGCGCTCCGCTGCCACCGTCCACGCCGATCGAATGGACACAACTGCTCGACGGTCTGGCCACCGCGTTCGACGCAGTGTGATCGATCGCTACGGAGTCTCGAGCAGATCGACTTCGTGTTGCCCGTTGTGACACGCCGCGCCGCCCTTGCGCAGGAACAGATCCTCTCCCCCGGCGGCCGACGTCGACACCGCCGGGTCGGATTTCCAAACGACCAACGACAAGACGGATGCCACCACCCCGACCGCGGCCGCGAGCCTGGAAGGGTTCAGTGTAGTGCCCCACTCGTTGCGGGCCGTCGGCAACAGCTGGGAAGTACGCCGCGCTCGTGCCCGCCTCGAAAACGCGGATTCCCACATCGTCGAGATCAACCGGGCTCACGCCGTGCTGAAGGATCGTGAACCCGATCACAGTTGGCTGGCCTGCGACCGGTTGGTCGAACGCATCGAGCGAAGTGATCGCCCAGCCGCCGGCAGCCACCTTTGCAGTGCCGAAGGTGAAGAGCAGTGCTGCCACCGCGCACGCCGTCAACGAGATGAGTTTCTTCATGCCCCCACGACACCGCCCGACTGCATCAGGTTCCGTGCCGAAACGGGATCTTGGATGAGACAGAACGAGCAGTATCGTCGCTGAGGGTGCCTGAGGAACTCGACATCATCATCTGCGAAGACGCAGCCGCATGGGACGAATGGCTGGCCGCCAACTACGGGCTGCAGCGAGGCGTGTGGATCAAGATCGCCAAGACCCATTCCGGCGTCACGTCGGTGACGAACGACGACGCCGTCGACGTTGGTCTGTGCTGGGGATGGATCTCGGGCCATCGCAAGGCGCTCGACGAGACCTACTTCCTGCAGCGGTACACACCTCGCCGACCACGGAGCAATTGGTCGGCGGTCAACGTCGCCAAGGTCCAGGCGCTCGCCGCGGCAGGTCGCATGCGGCCTCAAGGTCTGGCCGAGGTCGCTGCCGCCAACGCCGATGGCCGCTGGGATCAGGCCTCCCGACGCTGACCTGCCTGCGACCTCAGGGCAGCTGGTGGCCGGTGAGCGGGTCGAAGAGCACAAGTTCGTCGATCCCAAACGCGACCTGATCGCCGCGCCGGTGCACAGGCGCGGTGGATCGGATCACCAGTTGGTCAGGTCGTGCGTCGGCGCCGAGCTCGACCGTGATCGTGCCCGTGCCGGGGCTCGCCTCGATGACCGTGGCATTCACCGGGCCGTCGGAGGTCAGGCGCATCCATGTGGGTCGCACCGCGACTACGACGAAGTCGCCGACGTAGTCCGTCAGCGACTGCCGCCAGGCCCGTTGACGAAACGACTGATGCGCGAGCCAGAACCCGTCGCCGTCGGCCTCGACCTGGACCGTGAGTGTCGAGACGTGACCCGTACATGCGGCGGCGACCAGCGTCGCCGGTCGCTCGTACACCTCGATCGGAGAGCCGATCTGCACGACGCGGCCGCCGTCGATCACCACCAGACGGTCGGGCAATGCCATTGCCTCGACGGGGTCGTTGGTCGCCAAAAACGTCGTCACTCCGTAGCCGTGAATAAGAGCGCTCAGGTCGAGTCGCATCCGCTGTGTCAGCGAGGCATCGAGCCGCGCCAGCGGCTCGTCGAGCAGCAGCAGAGCAGGCATCCGTACCAGCGCTCGCGCCACCTGCACCAGCTGCGCCTCACCCGCCGAGAGACGACGAGGCAGACGAGCGAGCAACGCCTCGATGTGAAGCGCTCGCGTCTCGGCCGCGACCCTCGTGGCGATCTCCGCCGATCCCTGGTGCCGGATCTCGAGGGGGAAGGCAATGTTGCCCCGAACGTCGCGGTGAGGGATCAGGGCCGGAGTCTGGAAAACCATCGACACGTTGCGGTCGGCGGGCGTTACGTTCGTGACGTCGACGCCATCGATCACGATCGTGCCGGCGGTCAGAGGTTCGAGGCCCGCAATCGCTCGGAGCAGGGTCGTCTTCCCGGCTCCGGATGCTCCGATCACCCCGATCAACTCGCCGTCGGCGACCGTCAGGCTCACGTCGTCGAGCAGCGTCGCACCCGAAGACCTGACCGTGACGTGTTCGAGCTCAACGGTGGACATGGCGGGTTCACTCCTCGACCGCCACCGTATGCTTCCGACGCGTCGACCCACGATGTCGACCCACCGTTGCTCAGCCGGCGACGACGACGTCGACCGTCCACGGCCGGCCGGCGCGCGCTGGGCGGACCAGTTCGACGTCCCAGCGGTCGGCGAGCGCCTCGGCCAGGCCCTGCGGCTTGCGCGGGTCGGCGCCGGACTCGAGAAGATGCCGAGCCACCTCGCCGCGGGTGTGCTTGGCCATGTGGCTCACGACGCTGCGCCCGCGGGCCGTCTCGCGTAGCACTCGCACGGCCACCGTGCGGTCGCCAATTCCGATCGGCATCCCGGCAGCCTGGTAGCTGGAGGACCGGCAGTCCACGACCAGTCCGCGAGGTCCGGCGGCTTCGGTCAGGACAGGCCCGAGCACCTCGCGCCACGCCGGCTCGAGCGGCCCGATCCCGACGAGGTGCGCGCAGATGTTCAGGCGGTAGGCCGGGATTCGGTCGGCGGGCCGCAGTGCGCCCCACAGGGCCGAGACGATGACGAGCCGAGACGCCGCACGACGCTTCGCTGCGTCCGACAGGGTGTCCGCCCCGAGCGCAGCGTAGAGCACACCGCCGTAGACCTCGAGGGAAGGGCGGGCGGGCACGTCGGTCAAACGTACGTTTCGCTCGACTTCCGGCGCGATTGACGCGCCGACTCCGAGCCGGGCTAGCGCGTCCGGCCGTGCGCTTGTCGCAAGGAGCGCGTCGAGGACCTGGGCGCGCACGGCGGCCAACGCGGGGAACGACAGGGCTTCGAGATCGACTGGCTTGCCGCGCTTCGGAGGGGGATTCTTCGACTCCGAAGGCGGCAGGAGGATCAGCACACGCGGCAATCTAGCTATGGTCCCGCAGAACTCGGTTGTGCCGTGAAGTTGGGGCGAAGTGAAATGCCGAATCGCCTGCTCGCGCCCGCGGCGTTCCAGTCGACGCGACGAGAGCCCCGTGGGATGTCTAGTCGTGTGACGGGAGGCGAACACCTGTTCGACAACCGTGTAACACCAAGCGATGGCGGTCTTGCGGACCGCCGCCCGAGATGGTGGAGTTTGTGTGGGTCGGTCGCGACGTCGCAGGGGATTGGTGCCGGTTAGCCCGGGTGACACCATGACGCGGGGCGTGATGTGGGTCCGTGATTGTTG
>JANOCR010000359.1:0-6890 GCA_031412355.1 Ilumatobacteraceae bacterium
CACATCGAGTTCTGCGCTGAGCTGGTCGAGCCCCATCGCGCCCATGTCCAGCGCGACCCGGTGAAAGCGCTTGAGATCAAACTTCGCACCGAGTCGCTTCTGGGCGCGCTCCCAGCCTTGCAGCCACACACGTTCACCGACCTTGTTGGAGATGGCCTGACCGGGCAAGCCCAGGTAACGGTCGACTTCTGAAGCAAGGTACTCGGCGGGATAGCCGGTGCGCTGGAGCAGGAACGGAAGGCCCAATTCCGACCTCCATCGTTCGCCCGGGTGGAACGGTTGATCAGCCGGAATCTGCATCTCGCAGTGCAGCCCGATGTCGACTATCACGCGCGCCGCACGCAGCGCTTGGCCGGCCAACCAGCCGAGCTCGTAGACCGGGTCGTCGAGATACCCGAGCTCGTGCATCAGCCGCTCGGCGTACAGCGCCCAGCCTTCGCCGTGGCCCGAGATCGATACGCCGAGCCGCTGAAACCGTGTCAGCGAATCGGCCTGGAACATCATCTGGGCGAGCTGCAAGTGGTGGCCCGGGACGCTCTCGTGATACTCGGTCGACAGTGCCTCCCACAACGGAAAGTGATCCTTGCCGGAGACGGGATGCCAGATCCGGCCGGGACGGCTGAAGTCTTCGCTAGGTGGTGTGTAGTAGGTGGCTTCCGAACTGCCCGCAGGAGCGGCCATTGCCTGGCACCGGCGCAGCGGCTCGGCGATCTCGAAGTAATCGCCGTCGAGATCATCGATGGTGCGATCGATCACGTCCTGACTCCAGGCGAGGAACTTGTCGGCACCCTCGACGACGTATCGCGGATCGTTTCTCAACTGCTCGATGCATTCGTCGCGCGATGCACCGGGCAGGATCCGCTCGACCAACGCCGACATCCGAGCTTCGATGTTGTTGAGCTCTTCCCAGCCCCACTGGTAGGTCTCGTCGAGGTCGAGGTCCGTTCCGTTGTGGTAGCGAACAAGCAGTCGATACCGATCGCGGCCGACCGGGTCGTGTGGCGTCGCAATGGCGCCATAGTCGTTTCGCAACCAAGTGCCGAACTCTATGAACGCCGCACCGGCTCGGCTGGCCTCGACCGTCAGATCCATCGATTCGCACTCGGTGGCCAAACCGGCGAAGTAGCCATCGGAGCCACCCCAGACCTCGCATTGACCGGCGCACGCCAATGCCTGGCGCCGCGCCGCGACCTGACCCTTGTCGGCCGCATACACGAAGCTGGCACGCAGACTGTCGAGGGCGGCCGGTACCGCCAACAGCCGCGCCCGCACGTTCCTCCACTCCTCGGGGGACTCGCGAGGCATGAAGTCGAAGATTTCGCGCACGTATTCGTGATGGCCGTTCAAGACGCTGAGCCACCGGTGGTACTCGCCCGATTCGATGAGGTCGTGCTCGGCCTGCACCCGCTCGCGCATGACCTCGACGGCGATACGGTCGCCGCGCTGGCACGGCTCGATCTGCGAAAGGGCGCGCATGGTGGTGCGCTGCAGGTCGAGTCGGGCTGCCCAACCTTCCGGCGAGTAGTCGGTGATCTCGTCGTCGTGGCCGGGAACGCCCCAGAAAGATGCGAGCATGGGGTCGAGCGCCGCGCTCGACACGATGTACTGGTCCGACAGCTCGAAGATGCCAGGCGACTCGCGTCCGCCCAGCCCTGACCCGTCCAGCGTCACGTCTGACCCAGCATCCAGCATCCGCACCCCTTGCTCGACTGATTCTCGCAGGCTCGGCGGTGACACCGCAATCGGCAAAAGGTGCCGGTGACCGGTTGCGCGGAACGTACTTGAGTACGTGCTAGACATCGGTCTAGCTCGAAGTGTGGCGGGGGCCGCACCGGGCCAGAACTGGGGGTTCTGTATGACTACGGTCGATTCGGATCGCGAAGACCTACATGGGATGGGGTACGCGCAGGAGTTGAACCGAAAGCTCGGATGGTTCAGCAACTTCGCGATCAGCTTCTCGATCATCTCCATTCTTGCGGGCGGCATGACGGCGTTCTGGTTGGGAATGGTCACGGGTGGCCCACGGGTCATCACGCTCGGATGGATCATCGTCGGCTTCTTCGCCTTGCTCGTCGGTATGGCGATGGGTGAGATCTGCTCCGCCTACCCCACGGCGGGCGGCTTGTACTACTGGTCGGCCAAGCTTGCGAAGCGAAACGGTGCGAGGTGGTCGTGGTTCACGGGCTGGTTCAATCTGCTCGGCCAGATCGGCGTGATCGCCAGCGTCGACTACGCATTGGCAGTGTTCATCGGCTACTTCATCCGAATGTTCGACGACGGCTTCAAGCTGACGGTGACATCGGTGTTCGTAATCTTCCTACTGGTGCTCATTGCTCACGGCCTGCTGAACACGTTCGGCGTTCAGGTTGTGAAGGTTCTCGGCGATATCAGCGTCTGGTGGCACGTGACCGGCGTCGTCGTGATCGCCGCAGTGCTGTTCATTGCGCCCACCAACAAGCGCGGCATCGGCGGGGCCTTCGACGGAGCGGAGGACTTCGATGGCTTTCTCCTGTGGGGTCTGACCGGTTGGAGAGGCGGCGTGTTCATCAGCCTGTATCTGTTCGCTCTGGGACTTCTCCTTGCCCAGTACACCATCACCGGCTTCGACGCGTCCGCCCACGTGAGTGAGGAAACGGTGGGGGCTCGCACTGAGGCTCCGAAGGCCATTGTCCGGTCGATCTACGTCTCGGCCATCGCTGCCGTGGTGTTGAACTTGTCGATGATCGCGGCGCTGCCCAAGAAAGGCGATACAGCTTACGTAGACATTGCCTTCGGGAACGCCCAAGACCCCTTCCTAATCAACGCTGCGCCCCGCCTGATCTCCAGTTCTGTCGGCACTGGAACAGCCAAGCTTCTGGTGTTCATCTGCATCGTCGGCCAGTTCTTCTGTGGCATGGCGTCGGTCACGGCCAACAGTCGGATGATCTACGCGTTCAGCCGCGACGGTGCGCTGCCCGGCTCGAGGTTCTGGCACAAGATCAATCCCAAGACGCGCACCCCAACGAACTCGATCTGGCTCGGCGTCGTGCTCGCGGCGATCGTGGGGTCAAGTTCGCTGTACGTGGCGGGCACGGGTGCCGGCCGGTACTCGACCGCGTTCTTCGCAATGACGGGTATCTGTGTGATCGGTCTTTACATCGCGTACGCGATCCCCATCTACCTTCGGTTGACCAATCCCGATTTCCAGCCCGGACCGTGGAACCTCAAAGGCCGCCACAAGGTGGTGGGCTGGACAGCACTCGTCTGGATCGGGTTCATCACGTTGCTCTTCTTTGCACCGTTGTTCTGGCCGATTTGGCCGATCTCTGGAAGCGGCAACGAGATCAAGGAATACGCATTCGAGGGAAGCACGTACTTCAGACAGAACAACTTCAACTTCACCGGGCCGTTGATCCTGTTGTCGGCGTTCGCGTTCTGGCTCTACTGGCGGCTCAGTGCACGCAAGTGGTTCACCGGTCCGCGAGTGCAGGGCACCAAGGAAGAGTTGCTGGCCATCGAGCGGGAGCTCGACGCACTCGGCTGACGGTCGCTGATCTTGCAAGGAGATGGGGTCGTTCCGGGGGGGACGACCCCATCTCGCGTCGTCACTCGATCGGGTTCGCCGCGTCGGCGAGCCAATCCTCGAACTGTGGCCGGCTGGCCAGGCGCTCGCAGTTGCCAAGACGTTCGTTGGCGTACGACACGAAGTCGGTGTCGAGTGAGCTGATGGCTTGTTGAACCACCGCCCACATCCCCTCGCGGAACTCGCTCATCATCTTCATCAGTTGCAGCCGAGCCCATGACGACTTGGTGACCTGTCCGAAGTACAGCGTGAGTAGCCGTTCTTCGGCATCGTGCGTCAGCTCGCTGTTGACGCTGAGATTGCCGAGGTCGAAGAAGACGTCGTTCATGCCCGCGTACTCGAAGTCGAGCAGCCACACGCGGTCCTCGGCGAACAGAACGTTGCCCGGTAGCAGGTCGTTGTGGCACGGCACGGTGGGCATGGGGGAACGGGCGAACGCCGCTTCTATTCGTCTGCTTTGCTGGTGCAGGCGTTCGTAGGCAGGCGGGGCCATCACCCCGTATGCAGAAGCATCGCGCGCGTGCCATTCCACGATTCGATGGATCGGGAACGCGCCACCGAGCGGGCCGCTGTCGTGGAACCGATGGATCAGGTCGACGACGTCGTCGAGTCGCTCGACGAACGGCGTGGGTTCGAGATGATGCCCGGTGACGAGTTCGGTGACCAACGTGCCCACCATCTCCAGCATGCCCAAAACGGCGGGTCCGATGCCGAGGTCGGCTGCCCGACGCGCTGCCTCGGCCTCGTAGGCGCGATCGATGCCGAGCAATGAGGTGCGCTCGCCGGGGATGCGTATCACGTACTCGCCGCGATCAGTCGACGCCACGAAGTTGCGGTTCGTGATACCGCCGCTGAGAGGCCGGATGTGAATGGGTTGATCGGAGAACAAACTGCTCTCGCGCACGAGCCGTTCGACGTCTGCCCTCTCGTTCACAACAACGGTGTAGCACGTCGTAACCTCGGCGCGTGACGTCTGAATGCGTGTTGGCTATCGACTTGGGCACCGGTGGACCCAAGGTCGCGCTCGTTGCCGTCGACGGCACGACGGTGGCGTGGTCGAGCCGGCCCGTGACGACGCGGTTCATCGACGGTGGGGGAGCGGAACAGGATCCTGAGGAGATGTGGACAGCCGTTGTCAGCGCAACTCGGGCAACGATGGAGGCGGCGCGGCCTGTATCGCCGATCGTGGCGGTTTCCGTGACCAGCCAGTACATGAGCGTTGTCCCCATATCGGCGGATGGAAGGCCGACTGGACCCTGCGTCTTGTGGATGGACACACGCGGCGCCGAACACAACTTGTCGCTGCTCACCGAAGAGTCGTTTGCGTTGTTCACCGAGCGGCACGGCTTGATCCCGCTTCCTAGCGGCGGCGACAACATCGCCCACATTCATGCGTTGAGAACGTTTCATCCTGAGGCGTACAACGCTGCGGTCGCGCTGGTCGAACCGATGGACTACATCAATGCCCGTCTGACCGGTCGGGTGGCAGCGACGCAGTCGACCATGTTCGGGCAGTTGGTGTGCGACAACCGCACCTGGGGGGCCACGGAGTACGACTCCGATCTTGTCGCAGCGACACGGCTCGACCCGGCCAAGCTGCCAGCCCTGCTCCCCATGAACGGAGTCGTCGGCGTCGTGACAACCGCTGTGGCCGCTGAGCTAGGGATCGCCGAGGGGACTCCGGTGACCACCGGAACGATCGACTCGATCACGTCGGCGATCGGCACCGGGGCACTCACATCGCGCGATGTGTCGGTCATCGTCGGTACCACATCGGTGATGGTCAGCCACATCGACGAACACCGCTGCGATCTACTCGCAGGCATCCTCGCGGTGCCCAGCCCGTTGAACGGGATGTACTACGTGATGGCCGAGAACGGTGTCGGTGGACGGGCGCTGGAGTGGGCGATGCGCCTGTTCGGATACGGTGACGACTTCGCCGCCGCCTTCGTCGACGCGGCCGCAGTCGACGTCGGCGCCCAGGGCGTGGAGTTCATGCCCTGGCTGCACGGGTCGATTGCGCCGCAGCCGAGCGACGACGTTCGCGGCGCGTTCACCGGTCTAGCGCTGCATCACGATCGCCGTCAGATGGTGCGTGCCGTGTTGGAGGGTGTCGCCGTCAACATGGCCTGGTTGCGACCCGCGGTCGAGACGTTCGTCGGCAACGAGTTCGAGTTCGTTCGGTTCGGCGGCGGCGGCGCGCAGAGCGACTTGTGGTCACAGATGCTGGCCGACGCCGTCGACCGTCCGGTTCACCAGTTGCAGGAGCCGCGAGCCGCAAACGCCCGTGGCGCGGCCTTTCTCGCTCTTGCCATTCTCGGCAAGATCGCGATCGACGACGTCCCCTCGCTACTGCGCACGCGCACCGTGCTGCAGCCGGATCCCGTGAATCGCGATCACTTCGATCGGGCCCTGCAACGCTTGACCCATCTTCACCGTGCGCTCGTCGACTTGAACAACTTCTGAATCGTCGGTCGACGACACTTGGGTCAACCGAAGCCCTGGAAGCGGAGTTGCGTCGCTACCAGTACTTCATGGCGCCCGATTGGCCCGGCGGGTTGTACACATCGCCCGGCATGAGTGGGTCGCGTTCCGGAGGCATCATCGCCTCTGCGTGGGCAGCAATGGTGTCGCTGGGCCGCGACGGATACACAAGCATCGCCTCGGACATCTTCCGAACGGCTGCACAACTGCGCGAGATCATCGGCAGCCATCCCGAACTTGCGGTGATCGGCGATCCGTTCTTCAATGTCGCGTTCTGCGCTGCCCCTGATGGCGAGGTCGACATCTTCCACGTCAACGACTACCTGGCCCAACACAGTTGGCGCATGAACGGTCTGCAGCATCCGTCGGCGATCCACTTCTGCATAACCCGACCCAACACAGCACCCGGTGTGATGGATCGCTTTGCCGAGGACCTGCACGGCGCTGTCGCCTATGCACGCGAGCGAGTCGGTACGCCACCGAAGTCCGGTGCTGCATACGGGGCAGGTGGAACCAGCGTGCCACGAGACATGGTGCAAGCGGGAATGTCGGGTTGGCTCGACGCCACCCAGTCCCTACCCCCGCAGCACTAGGACCCATGGGCCGGTCGAACTTTGTCGCTGCCGAGTCGCTCAACGCCCCGACAGCGACAAAGTTGGGCGACGTTGGAGGGTTTGTGAGGCCATTCACGCCGCGTAGTAGCGTCGACCGCGATGTCGGACTTCTTGCGCGACTACCTCACAGTCGTCTGGTTCGGGGCGATTGCCCTGCTGTTGGCCGGGTTGTTGTTGGGCATCTCAGCGTTGGTTCGGCCCAACAAGCCGTCCGTCGAGAAGCTCACGGC
>JANOCR010000360.1:0-3035 GCA_031412355.1 Ilumatobacteraceae bacterium
TTGTGTGGGTGAGCGCACAGGTGGCTCACGACGCGCCCGATCAAATGTACGGGCGCGAAAGTACGCCCCGGGTGGCACGCCACGCGCCCGATGACGGTGAGCGAGACGCGCACGCAGAGCCGGCGTTCTGGGTGATGGGGGTCAGATCATGCCGAACCCGGTGGTCGCTTCAACCTCGCTTAGCCTCGCGCGTCCGTGCGGGTCACCGGGCGAAGTGCGTCTACATTGAGCCGATGCGACCTCCGCCGGTTCTGGCGATCCTCGACGGGTTGCTCGATGCCTCGGTGAGGCGCCTGATCGAGCATCGCTTCTGGGAGCCGGTCGACGCGAGTGCCTGCATCGAGGTCCTGCGCCACGACGAGCGCTTCCTCTCGAATCCCACCGCGCACCCTTCGATGTTCGCCGATCACGGCGTGGTTCACGTGCGCGACATCGCCGCTTCGTTCATCGAGTTGGCGGTCACTGCGAACAGCTCGCTCCTGCCGGCGAGGCCATCAGACCGCCAAACCTTCCTGATCGCGTACGGGCTACTTATTACATACCTGCACGACACCGGCATGTTCGACCAGACACCCGAAGGTCGACGGGTACATGCGCTCTTCGGCGCTCAGCTGGCATTCAGCAAGGAGATGGGCGAGGTGATCGATCTGCTCGTCCACGGCTCGGGGCCGGTGATCGAACGTCTGCGGAAGGTCGATGCGGAGGCGCCGTTCTCAGCGCCCGTCGACGTGGTGCTGCGCGAGGTCATGTCGCTGACCGCTGCGCACAGCAAATCGACCGTTCCGGCCGCCGTACTCGACGACCCCGCGGCGCTCCGGCGGCTGATGATGCGCTCGGTGTTCACCGACCTCCAGGCGCACAAGAGATCCGGGCGAACTCCCGATGCCGGCGAGGGGCCAATCGAGTTGTCAGTCAATGTCGACCACTACGAAGACCCGATGACTGAGGCGTACGCGTGGTTGGTGTCGGGAGCGACGGCGCACGAGCAGCTCGTCGACGACGTGATCGACGCCGTGCGCGTGCTTCGAGCGGCCGACGCCCTCCGCCAGCGCGGCACGTCGCTGCGCACGGCTGCCGGCTACGAGATGTTCATCGCTGCCGCGACCGGAACCGCGGTGTATGCGCTGCGCAATGCGGCCAACACCGAACTCGTGCTGATGCGGTCCGACGACGACAAGAGCGCCGGCGAGGCCAACGTCCGTGTCGCAGTGGTCACTGAGAACGGGAACCTGCGCTTGGCATTCCACCGGGGCGCCTTCACCGGCGCCGAAGCCTGCGAGCGGGCAGAGCGGGCCACCGCGCTGGTGGTTGCCGACATCCAGGCCGACGTGCTGCCCACATTCGCTGCGGCCCGGCACGCCACCGGCCTTCCGCGCCCCACTCGTCGGGCGGGGGAGATGCTCGTGGAGCTCGAGCGTCCGGCCGACCGCCCGGCGTTCGCCGACGAGGTTGCGGCCCACCTGATATCGATGCATCCAGAGCTCGATGGTCGGGTCGTGGTCGTGGCCGATGTCGAAGGCGCCGACCCAATCGAACGCGAGCGCTACCACCGAGCTCCTCGCGTGGCGCCGGGCTCGGCGCGAGCCGTCGAGATCATCGAGGGGCTCGGCGCGCACGGATTACGAGTCGACGCGGTCGACGCGGTCGCCGCCTTCGAGGACGTGCGCGTCGCCCAGTTGGGGGCTGGCGAGGTGTTGGCCGTAGCCGGGTCGCCGTCCGCCTTCGTGTACGCGGCAACCGGGACCGGCCTCGTCGTGCGCCCGCTCGGCGGCTACGCGACACAGCCTGTGGGCGCGTGGATGCCAGTCGGTGTCACCGGCGTCATCCGGCGGGCGGGACGCAACAGCGACATCGTCGCCGAGCAGGCGATCGAGGTGGTGCTGATCCCGGGCGAGCTCTATGCGCGGGAGTGGTTCCGCCCGTACGAGCCGCACGAGATCGCCGCCGTCCTCCGCGGGGAGCGGCCGTGACAGAGCCTCTGCCAGTCGTCACCCGAGTCGCGATTCTCCACCGTGTCGACCTGTTCGCTGGTATCCCCGGTCGGTTGCTCGTCGCGGTCGCCGCGATGAGCGAAGAAGTGCGCGTCGACGCCGGGTCGACAATTATCGAGGAGGGCGCCGTTGAAGACCACCTCTTCGTGGTCGTCGAGGGGCGAGTGCGAGTCCACCGCGATGATACGACGCTCGTCGAGTTGGGGCCGGGGGCAATCGTCGGCGAGCTGGCCGTGCTTGTGCCCGAACCCAGGTCGGCCACTGTTACCGCGCTCGACGCGACGCATCTTCTCACGATCCGCAAGCCGGTGCTCGACGAGCTCCTCCTCGACTGGCCGGAGCTGGCCAACGGGGTGACCGCTTCGCTCGTGGCAAAGTTGCGGGCCGCAGCAGCGCATACCACGCCTCATGAGAGTGGCTAGCTTGCCGGCCAGCGACAAGACGCACGAGCAAACCATACGCGGCGTCGTGCTCCTGCTCATCGCCCAGGCAGTTGCGTTCGGAATGACATCGGCGTTGCTTCTGGTGCCGGCCAATGCAATCTTCCTCGATGCCTATGGGTCGTCGTGGCTCCCGGCGACCTACGTGGCGATTGCGGCTGTCGGCATTCCGATGTCGGCCGCGATGGCGCAGGCTGTCCGGCGGTTCCCGCTGTTCGCTGTGGCAGCAGTGGTGCTGGGCGCGTTCGCCGCGGTGTTCTTCTGCTCATGGCTCGTATTGGTGGCCGGCGGCAGCTGGATCTCGGCCGTGCTGCTGGTGTCGTTCCCGATCCTCATCCAGATCGGCTTCGTGTTCATCGGCGGTCAGGCAGGGCGCATGCTCGACGTCCGCGAGATCAAGGTGCAGTTCCCCCGTATCGTGTTGGGGTTTGCTGTCGGCTTCATGGTCGGCGGTGTCGTGGGCATCCCGCTGCTCACGCTGCTCGGGTCGACTCGGAACCTGCTGCTCGCTACCACCATGTTCGAACTCGCCTTCCTCGGGCTGCTGGTCGTCACGCGGCGACGGCACCCCACAGCCCTCTCGCAGCACGACGACGGCGAGCCA
>JANOCR010000361.1:0-1757 GCA_031412355.1 Ilumatobacteraceae bacterium
CTCACTACGGTGCCGACATGACTTCTCAGCTCGTTGCTCTCTGCTTCGATGCAAACGATCCGCTGCGGCTGGCGAACTTCTGGGCCGTGGCGTTGCGCTGGGAGATCGGTGACGAGGCGGATGGAGTGGTCAGTCTTGTGCCCACCGATGGCACCAGGTTCCAGCTCGACTTCGCCCGGGTCCCAGAGCCGAAGGGGGTCGGCGCGAACCGACTCCACCTCGATCTGACGACCACCTCTCTCGACGATCAGAGGGAAACGGTCGAGCGGTTGGTCCAGTTCGGCGCCCGCCATATCGACATCGGGCAGAGTCCGGATGACAAACATGTCGTGCTCGCCGACCCCGAAGGCAACGAACTCTGCATCATCGAGCCCACCAACAACTTTCTCTCGACATGCGGCCGCTTCGGATCGATTACCTGCGACGGCACGCGCGAGGTCGGGTACTTCTGGAGCGCAGCGCTCGGTTGGCCGCTGGTCTGGGATCACGACGACGAGACCGCGATCCGCGCGGCGGACCTGACCGGTCCGATGATCACCTGGGGTGGCGCGTCGCTGAACCCGAAGCTCGGGAAGAACCGGCTGCACCTCGACATCGCTCCGCTCGCCGACACCGATCAGCAGGCGGAGGTGGAGCGCCTCGTCTCGTTGGGGGCGAGACGAATCGACATCGGCCAAGGCGACGTCGATTGGGTCGTCATGGCCGATCCCGACGACAACGAGTTCTGTGTACTGACCTCGCGGTAGTAGGCCGGTCGGGCGCGATTTCACGCCACCGGTGGCTCACGACGCGCCCGACCAGATCTTACGGGCGCGATAATACGCTCCAGGTGGCACAGCACGCGCCCGACCAGATGTCCCGGCGCTCAGCGGCCACGGATGAGCGACGGCAACCGTTCGGGGCCGACGAGATCGCGGAACGCCTTCGCGGAGTATCCGGTGACAGTGACATCGGTCTTGGCCCGTGCCGTGGCCGATCGGCGCAAACCGAACAGCGGTCCCATCTCGCCGACATGCTCACCTGCGGCTATCGAAGCGAGCACCGTCTCGCCGTCGGCGGTGTCGCGCACCACCTCGATCTCACCGGAGTCGATCATGTAGATCAGGTCGCTCGGGTCGCCCTGGCGGAAAAGATCGTGCCCGGCCTGGATGTGTGACTGTTTCGGAGTGGAGTCGTCGTTCGGCAAGAAGTTGGGACGCATCTCGATGATCTGGTCGGCGAGCGCGAGCATCCGGTCGTCGTGGGTGGACACCACCACCACGCGCCCTCCGTCCGTGAGGCGGCGAATGAGGCGCAGCACCCCCTCCACCTGGACGTAGTCGAGGTGTGCCGTCGGTTCGTCGGCCAGTACCAGCGGGGGGTCGAGCGCCATTGCTCTGGCGATCGCCACCCGCTGCTGCTGCCCTCCGCTCAGGTTGTTAGGCCGGTGGGTGAGCCGGTCTGCGAGACCGACCCCTTCGAGCAACTCGATGGCCTTGTCCCTGGCCGTCCGGGCCTTCACGCCGGCGGACCGCATCGGTACAGCGACGTTCTCGACACTGGTGAGGCTTGGCACGAGGTTGAAGGCCTGGAACACCACGCCCACGCCGTGCCGGCGGTAGGTGGTGAGTTCCTGGCCGGTGAGGGATGTGATGTCGGTGTCGCCATAGCTGATCGAACCCGAGGTGGGCCGCAAGATCGCCGACATACACGACAAGAGAGTGGTCTTGCCGCAGCCCGAAGGTCCGAGCAGCAGCGCCAACGTGCCGGCCTTCACC
>JANOCR010000362.1:0-2034 GCA_031412355.1 Ilumatobacteraceae bacterium
GATGGCGCGCACCGTGCGCAACCAATCGCCGGTGTCGTGCGACAACAGCGTCGCCCCGATACGCTCGGTGACGAACTCTTTTGCCAGTCGGTCGTGATCGTCGGCTGGGGCTAGATCGGCGAGTAGGGCGAGCCCGTTGCGGGTGTGCTCGGCGCGTCGCTCGTGGCCATGCGGCGAGAAGTCGGTCAGCAGATGGTCGTGGCCGGCGATGCCGCGTGAGGTGGCAAGGCATGGATTGAGCGCCGCCTGCTCGGAAACGAACCGGTCGGCGAACTCGAAGATGAGAGACAGGGCCATGGGCCCCGAGCGTAGGGCCCTGGCCAGGTCTCCATAATGGCTAGGCCAACGTCGGCAGCAGGTCAGCCAGCCTGTCGTATGTCTCGGCCGCGCCGTGCTCCATTCCTGAGGCAACGACGGCGTCGCGGACTTCCTGCGATTCGTACAGCACGGTGCCGGTCATAGTGGTCCGGCCATCGTGCTCGGTGAGCACGATGGTGACCACCGAGTCGCCCGGGTAGTCGTCGAACGCCTCGGTGTGCACGGTTCGTTCTCCCGGCACAATTTCGCGGTACGTGCCGTACATGCCCATTCTGCGGCCGTCGGGGCCTTCCAGGACGAAGCGCCAGGCTCCGCCAACCCTGAAATCGACGCTGCACTCGACCAGCGAGTGCCCGTGCGGCCCGAACCACTGCTTCAACAGTTCAGGCTTGGTCATCGCGTCGAAGACGAGATGTCGCGGTGCATCGAAGATGCGGATCATGACGACCTCGCGCTCGGACGGTGTCGTGACCTTCAGTGTTCCGGTGTTCAACATCAGTGATCTCCTTGTGTGTTCTGTTTGATGGGCGTTGGTTGATCCAGCTTGAGTTGTTCGAGCACCAGATCGAGCCGCTCGAACGATTGCTCCCAGAACTTGCGGTACTCCTGCAGCCAGTCGTTGGCGGCGGCGAGCCGCTGGGCCTCCAGCCGGCAAGGCCGGCGCTGTGCGTCGCGACCTCGCGAGATCAGACCAGCTCGCTCGAGCACCTTGAGGTGCTTGGAGATGGCCGGCTGGGTCATTGCGAACGGCTTGGCCAGCTCGGTGACCGAGGCTTGGCCTGACGCCAGCCTGGCGAGGATCGCCCGGCGCGTCGGGTCGGCAAGTGCCGCGAATGTCGCATCGAGTTGATCCTGTACATTACCGAGTAGTTCCATAACTAAAGAGTAATATACAGAGGGCGATCTACATCGTCAAGTGCCCATTCGTCCTTGTCGCATCCAACGAGCGGGCGCGATGCTGTGGCGATGGCGGTTGTTTTCGATCAATGGCCCTGGCTCGAGAATGGCTGGTTGACCTGGTCGGCCAAGAACGACGGCACGTCCGTGATAGCAGCAGGTGACTCGATCGGTGAGTGGGAGATGTGGGACTCCGCCGACATCACGCGCACCGTGATCCCTCGTCAGCAGGTGCTCGCGAAGGAGGCAATCGATCCGAGTGGGGTGGGGTGGGCGCAGGTCTGGGTGCAGATGGCGCCGGAGCCGGGATTCAGCGGCCAGGGCAAGCTGGTCATCCAGGTCGGCACCGACATCGCGGATGTCGAATACGACTGGACGGTGCTGAAAGCCGACGCATCGGCTTCGACCACCCCTGCCGCTGGGACGCAGACGCTGGTGTTCAGCCAGCCGCCTGCCCACAGCAGCGGCGCACTGAAGTGGTCGGTGTGCAACACCGGCGAACTGGTCGTGCGCGCTGGAACACCGATCGGCGAGTGGGAGATAGTCGACACCGACAACATCACCTCGACAATCGTGCAACGACAGGTTGTGCCTGCCGCCGACGATCTACTGCCGAACGAGATCGGATGGACCCCACGAGTCGAACTCGCACCACTGACGCCCGTCCCGGGTTGGTACACCATCGTGGTGCAGTTGGGTGAGGCGATCGTCAGCGTCGACTACCTGATTGCCGACGGGCGAGTGGTCGAGTAGCCGATCTTGCGGTCTGCTATATCACCACGATCTGCTTGTTGAGTACGTCGTAGTCGAGCGTTTCCA
>JANOCR010000363.1:0-13177 GCA_031412355.1 Ilumatobacteraceae bacterium
ACGCGCTGCGTCCGCCATGTACTCGGGCATCCGCCACCACCACAACTTCGACCTCGGTGGGCCGCTGTTGGTCGAGGGAACGACTGCCGTCGACATCGGCGACGTGCCGTGGGACGATACAGCCCACGAGGCAAACCGCGCGGCCATTCGTCATACGTGTGAGGCCGTGTTGTTGGCGGGCGCTGTGCCGGTGGTGCTGGGTGGTGACGCTTCGATCCCTATGCCTGTACTTGAGGCTTAGGCCGGTCTCGGCCGCGTAACCGTGGTGCAGATCGACGCCCACATCGACTGGCGCGACGACGTGCGCGGCGAGCGTTGGGGGTTGTCGTCGACCATGCGTCGTGCCTCGGAGATGGCTCATGTCGGCGAGATGATCCAAGTCGGTCGCCGCGGTGTGGGCTCCGCCCGTCCCGGCGACCTGGCGGCGGCCCACGAGCGCGGCGTTCACTTCTTCGGGGCCCACGATGTGCATCGCGGCGGTATCGAACAGGTTCTCGATCGAGTACCCGTCGGCGGCAACGTGTTCATCACGGTCGACGTCGACGGCCTGGACCCTTCGATCGTTCCGGGTGTGATCGGTCCCGAGCCCGGTGGCTTGACCTACTTCCAGTCGATCGAACTCATCGATGGCGTCGCTGACCGCGCCCGCATCGTGGGCTTCGATGTCGTCGAGTTCGTACCCGATCGCGATGTCAACGGGATCGGTGCCCTCACCACGTTCCGGCTCACCGCCCACGCCATCGGGCGCATCTCTCGTCAGCGAGCGAGCGCGGCCGCAACTGCGTGACCGACGTTCAGCGAATCGACGCCGTTGCGCATGGGGATGCGCACTTTCGTGCAGCGCGCCAACGTTTCGAGGCTGAGACCAGGGCCTTCCGAGCCGACAACGAGGGCCCATCGCGCCGGCGGTGTCATCGTGAAAATGTCGGCGGCGGCAGGCGACGGCGTGAGGGCCCAGATTTCGAAGCCCGCTGCCGACACCTCGTCGAACGCGGCGGCCCAGGCCGCGCAGCGAACGATCGGTAGGTGCAGCGACTCGCCCATCGACACCCGCACGCTGCGCCGGTAGAACGGGTCTGCACAGGTCGGGTCGAGCAGCAGCGCATCGGCGCCCAACCCGCGTGCCGTGCGCGCAATTGCGCCGAGGTTCTCGTGATCGTTGATCCCCTCCAGCATCACCAATCGGCGGGCGTCGGGCAACACCTCCGTGAGCGGCGGGGACGCAAGCCGCGTCGCCGACGCGATCGCACCACGGTGCAGGTTGACACCGGCTACCGAAGTCATCGCCTCGGCCGGGATCACGAATGTCGTGATTGTGTCGAGTTGCCCGGCGAGGCGCGCATGCGTGGCCGGCGTCAGCATGACCGATCGAACTGGATACGGTGAGGCCAGCAAGCGCTCGATGGCGATCAGCCCTTCGACGATGAAGTATTCGTCGCTCTCCTTGCCACGCTCGCGGAGGCCTCGATAGTCGTCCAGTCGGGCGTCGAGCAGGTCGTCGATCTCGATCACCACGGCCGAACTGTAGGTCGCCGCAGGGCAAAGGGCGCTTCACGGCCCAGCGTTTGATGACTCCGGCCCCGTATCGGGGCGCAAGTCGTCAAACGTCAGCACGGGCCAACGATCATGTTCCGCCACAACATGGCCGATACCGAGATGCGAGACTGAATGGG
This sequence comes from Ilumatobacteraceae bacterium, assembly GCA_031412355.1. Lineage (GTDB taxonomy): Bacteria > Actinomycetota > Acidimicrobiia > Acidimicrobiales > Ilumatobacteraceae > JAENVT01. The sequence goes on from JANOCR010000363.1 coordinate 1,674, forward strand.
TGAACGACTCCCGATATCAGTTCGTCCCCAGCATCGTCGAGCAACCGACGATCGTCGGTGGAGAAGGCTGCTGGCTGATCTGCTCCGACGGCAGGCGCATTCTCGACGCAGCAGCCGGAGCCGTGGTCGGCAACATCGGATGGGGGCGCGCCGAGGTTGCTGACGCCACCCGTGCGGCGATGGTCAACGGTGCCTACTCGGTTCCGATCTGGCCCAGCGAGCAACGTCTCGCGCTACGCGACCGGCTGGTCGAGCGCTGGTTGCCGCCGGGTTTCACGCAGGTGTTCTTCACCAGTGGCGGCAGCGAGAGCACCGATTCGTCGTTGCGGCTGGCCCGTAGCTATCAGCTCGGCAAGGGCCGGCCCGAGCGGTGGAAGGTGGTCGGTCGCCATCCCAGCTATCACGGCATGACGCTCGGCACGATTGCGGTTGCCAGTCACAGCACGAGACAAGTCGGGTTCGAGCCGCTGATGCTGGCCTTCCCGAAAGTCCCGTGGAACGACCCGGCGGCCGTGGTCGAGGTCATCGAACGCGAAGGGCCCGAGACCATCGCCGGCTTCATCGCCGAGCCCATCACCGGCGCTGCCGGCGCATGCCTGACTGCCAGCGACGAGTACTGGCAGGTCGTTACCGAGATCTGCCATCGCTACGACATCTTGATGATCACCGACGAGGTGATGTGCGGGTACGGCCGCACCGGTTTGAACTTCGGTTTCCAACACTTCCCGTTCGAGCCCGACGTGATCGTCGGCGGCAAGGGTCTCGGTGGTGGCTATGTGCCCATGGGAGCAGTCGCGGCGCGCGCCGAGGTGGCCGACGTGCTACGCAACGCCGGTTTCATGTACTTCACCTTCGCAGGCAACGATGCCGCGTGCGCGGCCAGTGTCGCGGTGCTCGACATCATGGAACGCGAGGGCCTGGTCGAGCGCGCTGCGAAGATGGGCGCGGTGGTCGGCGATCGGTTGCACGCCGAACTCGACGGTCACCCCGCGGTGGTCGAGGTGCGCGGGCGCGGCATGTTTTACGGCATCGAGCTCAACATTCCGCAACAGCCGGTCGTGGCCGAGGCGTTGTCGCGCGACGTGTGGATCTACCCGGCGGGCTCGGGTCCTGTGCCCAGCGCGGTCATGGTCGCGCCACCGTTCGTCATCACCGACGACGAACTCGACCAGGTGGTGACCACGCTGCGCGCATCACTCGATGCCGTGATCGCTAAGTGAGACGCGCCTTAGCGGTCGCCATCGCACTGCTGGGGGTCCTTGCCGCATGCAGCGACGATTCGTCGACAGCGTCGACAGCGCCACCCGTTCTCGAGACCGCCGCGGCCACGACTCCGGTCACGACACCGGCTGTTGCCACAGCAGCCGTCACCACCCCCGCGACCGCGAGCCCAGCTTCGACTACGGACGTAGCTCCGGTTGCGGGATGGCGCCAGGTCACGGCTTCCGGAGAGTGCATGTGTTCCGATGGCAGTCCCTACAGCTATTGGATCCGCGAGGCCGACCCGACCAAAGTGGTGTTCTTCCTGCAGGGCGGCGGTCTGTGTTTCGACGCCACGACGTGCGCTCCCGACAGTCGCTCGTACAAGACCACCACCGGTGCGGGCGACAATCCGACCAACTTCTCGAACGGTGTGTTCGATTTCAGCGACGAACGAAACCCGCTGGCCGACTACTCGTTCGTCTTCGCCCCGTATTGCACCGGCGACGTGCACCTCGGCAATACGACGCGCGACTACGGCCCCGAGCTCACCGTGCAGCACAAGGGCTCGGTCAACGCAACGACCGCGCTCAACGATCTGGTCACACAGTTCCCCGACGCCGAGCAACTGGTGGTCACCGGTGAAAGCGCGGGATCGTTGCCGACGCCGCTGTATGCCGGCGTGGCCCAGGACCTGCTGCCGAATGCAGAGATCACGGTGCTGGCCGATGGGTCCGGCGCCTATCCCGACGCACCGGGAATCAACGGGATGCTCGCTTCGGTCTGGCACGCCGAGAGTGCTCTTCCGCCGTGGCCCGAGAACGCCGGCATGGCGGGGTTGTGGAGTGCGCCTGCGCTTTTCGTTCAAGCCCACAAGCATGCTCCCGAGATCATCTTCGGCAGGCACGACTATGCCTTCGACGGCGTCCAGCAGTTCTTCGCCGGCCTGGCAGGGATCGCGGCCGACGACCTGGTGACGCTGATCGACCAGAACGAGACCCAGATCGAGGCCGGCGGAGTCGACCTGCGCAGCTACATCGCGCCCGGCGCTGCACACACAGTGCTCAGCAAACCCGAGTTCTACACCGAGATCGTCGAGGGTGTGGCGTTGGTCGATTGGGTCAGCGATCTCGTGCGACGCCAACCAGATCTCGACGTGCACTGCACCGACTGCACCTAGGGGTGACGTCGCAGTCGCGTCTACGTGTCGTAGACCTCCGGGTGGTCGAGGGGATAGTTGAGCCACGAGATCATTTGGCGCAGTTGCTCGTAGGCGGCGAGACGCGCCTTGTCCGACCCATCGGCCTCGGCATCGACACAAACCTTGTTCAATCGGCGCGACATTGTCGGCCCCAACTCCAGCAACCCCGACGCGCCTTCGCTTGCCCATCGGGCCATGACGTAGTGAACGATCGCTCCGACCGGCACGTCGATCGATGTCGACAGTCCGCGCACCGTGCGCAACGGGTCGACGTGCGCGTACAACGCGATGTCGGCTTTGAGATTGGCGTCCTTGTCGTCGTCGGCCCACGGGCCGCGCCAACCTTCGAGGGTGATCGTTTCGCTCATCGTGGCGATCGTACGGCGATGCGCGAAGCTGCATCCCATGGATCGCATCGTCGTGGTCGGCGCGTCGCTGGCGGGGCTGCGGGCGTGCGAGTCCCTGCGCAGTGCCGGCTACACCGGCACGATTTCCGTGATCGGCGCCGAGTCACATCAACCGTACGACCGTCCTCCACTGAGCAAGGCCCTGCTGAAGGGTGATTGGGAGGCGGATCGAGTTGAGCTTCGCAAGCCCGAGGCACTGGCCGGTCTCGGCCTCGACCTGCGTCTTGGTACCACCGCCACCGCGCTCGACGTGTCGCAGCGGGCGGTGACGCTGCACTCGGGCGAGATCGTTGCGGGTGACGGGGTGATCATCGCCACGGGGTGCGCGCCACGGCCGCTGCCCGACCAGCCAGATCTCGACGGAGTGACCATGCTGCGCACGCTCGACGACTCGCTCGATCTGCGTCGGCGGCTGGCCTCACAGCCGCAGGTGGTGGTGATCGGTGCTGGTTTCATCGGGCTCGAGGTCGCGGCCACGGCTGCGCAGAGCCGGTGCGCCGTGACCGTGTTGGAGGGCGCCCCCGCTCCGCTGATGCGCGGGCTCGGGCCCGAGATGGGCGAGGTGGTGGCGCGCGTGCACGGCCGTCACGGAGTCGATGTGCGGTGCGGCGTGCAGGTCGCGGGCATCGAGGGCGAGGACGGCCGGGTGGTTGGGGTGCGACTTGGTGACGGCGACCTCGTGGTCGCCGATGTGGTGGTGGTCGGGATCGGAGTGTCGCCGGCAACAGGGTGGCTCGATGGGAGTGGCTTGGAGCTGCGCGACGGGATCGTGTGCGACGATTCGTTGTGCTGCGCTCCGCGGATCTATGCCGCCGGCGATTGCGCACGCTGGGTGAACGCCCTGTACGACGAGGAGATGCGGGTCGAGCACTGGACCAATGCCGCCGAGCAGGGCGCGGCAGCGGCAGAGAACCTGCTCGCCGACCTCGCCGGCCAGCCCCGCATCCCCTACGCGGCCGTCCCGTTCTTCTGGAGTGATCAGTTCGACAGCCGCATCCAGTTCGTCGGCCGGGCCCATGGTGACGACGAGGTTCACCTGGTAGCGGGCGATATCGAAAGCAACTTTGCCGCCATGTACGGCTATGCGGGCCGACTTCGGGGCGTGCTGGGTGTCAACATGCCCAAGGTAGTCATGCCCTTCCGAAAGCTGCTGACGGCTCGGGCATCGTGGGCCGAAGCGCTGCGTTACGCCAGTCACATCGCTCAGTAAAGCTGAGCAGTAGTAACTCAACTTTTGTGTTGTTACCCTCACCATTCATGAACGCTCTCGAGACTCGTCAGCTAACTCTGCCATTGCTTGCGGTGCCCAGCGTCGTGCTGCCGGGCACGGTCTTCACGTTCGCCCTGTCGTCCGATGCCGCCCGTGCCGCGGTGCAGGCTGCCGTTGCAGGCGATGGACGCCTGGTGCTGCACAACGAGGCCGGTGGCGATATTGGCGTCGTTGCACGTGTGCCGAACACGGGTGCCATGCCCAACGGCGAGATGGCAGCCATCGTGCAAGCCGAGGGGCGGGCCCGGATCGTCGCTCATCATCCCGGCGAGCGCGGCAGCGACCACGTCGACGTGGTGCTGCTGGCGGACGAGCGTCCCACGCCACGTGTCGAGTCTGCTGCGCGCGAACTGCGCGTCGTGCTCGAAGAGATCGCCAAGCTGCGCGGCAGCCGCCGGCTTCCCGAGATCCTCCGCAGCGTTGCCGAGCCCGGCGCTTTGGCCGACGCGGTCACGACCTGGAGCGAGGTGGACCTCGCCCACCATGTGGCGGTGCTGACGGCCGTCGACATCGCTACCCGCGTCGAATTGGTCTCGGACTGGGCGAGGGGTCACCTTGCCGAGCTGCAAGTGACTGCCCAGATCCGGGCCGACGTGACCGAAGGCGTCGACAAGCAGCAGCGCGAATACCTCTTGCGCCAGCAATTGGCGGCCATCCGCAACGAGCTCGGTGAGGGCGACGACGACGTCGTCGGGCAGTACCGGGCCAAGGTGGCCGAGTTGGGCCTGCCCGAGAAGGCTGCCAACGCCGTGAACAAAGAGATCGATCGCCTCGAGCGCACCGGTCAGCAGTCCCCCGAACACTCGTGGATTCGTACCTGGCTCGACCGCATCGTGGAGGTGCCGTGGAACGTTCGCACCGACGATCAACTCGACCTCGACCAGGCGCGGGCCGTTCTCGACGCAGATCACTACGGCCTCGACGAGGTCAAGGATCGCATCGTCGAATTCCTCGCTGTTCGCAAGCTTCGTGTCGCACGCGACACGCAGCCGATCGAGGGCGAAACGCGTCAGTCCGGTGCGGTGATGACACTCGTGGGCCCTCCTGGCGTCGGCAAGACGAGCCTCGGTGAATCGGTCGCGCGTGCGATGGGCCGAAAGTTCGTGCGTGTCGCCCTCGGTGGCGTTCGCGACGAGGCGGAGATCCGCGGCCATCGTCGTACCTACGTCGGTAGCCAACCGGGTCGCATTGCCCGCGCCATCATCGAAGCCGGCACGATGAATCCGGTCGTGCTGCTTGACGAGGTCGACAAGTTGAGCGCCGGCGGATGGAGCGGCGACCCGACCGCTGCGCTGCTCGAGGTGCTTGACCCCGCGCAGAACCACACCTTCCGCGATCACTACCTCGAGGTCGACCTCGACCTCAGCAACGTCGTATTCATTGCCACGGCCAACGTCGCCGACACGATCCCCGCACCCTTGCTCGACCGTATGGAGTTCGTCCGCCTCGATGGCTACACCGAAGACGAGAAGGTGTTCATCGCCCAGCGGTATCTATTGCCGCGCCAGATCCAACACGCCGGTCTGCGCGTCGACGAGGTGTCACTGACCGAGGCAGCGCTGCGGGCGACCATCACCGGCTACACACGAGAGGCCGGCGTTCGTTCGCTCGAGCGAGAGCTCGGCAAGCTGACTCGCAAGATCGCCGCCAAGGTGGCCACCGGCGACGGGATGACACCTGTCGAGGTCGACGCCGGCGACGTACGCACATGGCTCGGCCGGGTCAAGGTCGACGACGAGATTGCCGAGCGCTCCAACGTTCCCGGTGTCGCAACAGGTTTGGCCGTCACCGGAATGGGAGGCGACGTTCTCTTCATCGAGACCACCGCGTTCCCGTTGGCGGTCGACGGCGAACCATCCTTGACGCTCACCGGTCAGCTGGGCGACGTGATGAAGGAGAGCGCGCAGATCGCGCTCAGCTTCGTGCGTTCGCATGCCCTGGAGCTGGGTGTGGATCTGTCGACCATGAACAAGCGCGTGCACGTGCACGTGCCGGCGGGTGCGGTGCCGAAGGACGGCCCCTCGGCCGGGATCACCATGACCACCGCCCTCGTGTCGTTGCTGACCGACCGGCCGGTGAAGCCGGGCGTCGGCATGACCGGTGAGATCACCTTGCAGGGCAAGGTGCTGCCGATCGGCGGCGTCAAGCAGAAGGTGCTCGCCGCCCATCGTGCCGGGCTCACCGAGGTGGTCCTGCCGAAGCGCAACGGACCCGACCTCGAAGACGTGCCCGAGAAGGTCCGCGAGGCGATGACCTTTCACCTCGCCGACACGTATGCGGACGTGTTGGCGGCTGCCTTCGCCAACTGACGGCCCGGCTCTCGACCACCTGTGATGCGAGGCGTAGCATTGGGCGCATGACGTCTCATCTTTCCAATGTCTGGTTCTCGGTCACGCCACTGAAGGTCGCCAGCGGCAAGGGGTGTTGGGTGACGACCACCGACGGCGAGGAGTACCTCGACTTTGCCGCCGGCATCGCCGTCAACTCCACTGGTCACGCGCACCCGCACGTAGCCAAGGCGATCGGCGAGCAGGCCCAGCGGTTCATCCATGCGCAGGTCAACGTGTACAAGCACGATCTGCTCGAGCCGTTGGCCGCAAAGCTCAGCGAGCTGTCACCCGGCTCGATCGACACGTTCTTCTTCGCCAACTCCGGTGCTGAGATCACCGAGGCGTCGATCAAGTTGGCCAAGCAGGTCACCAAGCGTCCGCACACCATCGTGTTCAGTGGCAGCTTCCACGGTCGCACGCACATGGCGATGGCCATGACGACATCGAAGACGGGATACCGCGCCGGTCACTTCGCGCTCCCGGCAGGCGTGTTCGTCGCTCCGTATCCCGACCCGCTCGCCGCCGACCAGGACGCTGCCGTCGCCGACGCGCTCCGCGGATTCGATCACCTGCTGAAGTCGATGACGGCGCCAGAAGAGACAGCGGCCGTCATCCTCGAGCCGGTTCTGGGCGAGGGTGGGTACATCCCGGCGCCACAGGCATTCATGACTGGGCTGGTAGAGCGTTGCCGCCAGCACGGGATCATGTTCATTGCCGACGAGGTGCAGAGTGGCTTTGGGCGCACTGGCAAGATGTTCGCTGTCGAGCACTACGACATCGAGCCCGACATCATCTGCATGGCCAAAGGCATTGCCAGCGGGTTCCCGTTCGCTGCTCTCGGCACTCGCCGCGAGCTCGACGACAAGTGGCCGACCGGCAGTCACGGCGGCACGTACGGCGGCAACGCGATGGGTTGTGCCGCTGCGTTGGCGACGATCGAAGTGATGAGCGAGCCGGGCTTCCTCGAGAACGTGGTCGCTCGCGGCGAGCAACTGCAATCCGGAATTCGCGAGCTGGCCCAGGAGCACGACGTGATCGCCCAGGTGCGCGGCATGGGCCTGATGGTCGGTACCGAGTTCCACGACGCGGCGCGCGTCGCGGCCATCCAGAAGCACTGCCTCGAAGAGGGGCACATGATCGTGATGAACGCCGGCACGTACGGCAAGTGCCTGCGCTGGATGCCGCCGCTCGTGGTCAGTGAACGAGAGATCGACCTCGGTCTTGCAGCGTTCGCCGCCGCGCTCAAGGCCACCGCCTGACACATGCCCCGTCTCGATGCCGGCCGCCTCGCGACGTGGCGAACGTTTGGTCTCGTGGCCGCCGACATGCAACGCAAGGTCGAGGCCGGGTTGGTCGACGACTACGACCTGCCGTTGCCCTGGTTCGAAGTGCTCGCCGCTCTACAGGCGGCCGGCGGGGCGATGCGCGTGGGCGAACTCTGCGAGGCGTTGCACGAACTGCCGTCGAGCCTGTCGCGACGGCTGGACCGGCTGGAAAGCGAGGGCTTCGTCAGCCGGGCCGCTACGCCGACGCCCGACGACAAGCGGGCGGTCACGGTGTCGTTGACCCGCGACGGTCGAGCCGAATGGCGCGACGCGAACATCACCTACCGCCGGATGGTGCAACTGCACTTTGCCAATGTGCTCAGCGACACCGACATTGCCGTGTTGCAGCGAATCTTCAGCAAGCTCGACACGTAAGGGCGGCCTGCCCGTTGTGTGCTAGTCGAGGCCGCTGTACATCGCCTCGATCTCGCTGGCGAACCTTGCCGTGACCCCACGACGCTTCAACTTCGATGTCGGCGTCAACATGTCGCTGTCGGGAAGCCATTCCTCGCCGACGAGGGTGAACTTCTTGATCTGTTCGACCTGGGCGAACTGTCGGTTGACCTCATCGACGCCACGTTGCACTTCGGACACCACGTCCGGGTCGGTTGCCAGCTCGGTCAACTCGACTGATTCTTTGCCGTTGTGCATGGCCCATACCTTGGCGGCCTCAGGATCGAGCACCAGGATCGCCGAGCAGAACTTGCGGTTGTCGCCTATCGCTGCAGCTTGGCCGATCAGCGGAATGGTCTTCAGCGCGGCCTCGAGGTTGGCGGGACTGATGTTCTTGCCGCCGGAGGTGATGATCAGTTCCTTCTTGCGATCGACAATGCGCAGGTAGCCGTCGGCATCGACCTCGCCGATGTCGCCCGAGTGCAGCCAGCCGTCGATGAGGGTGTCGGCGGTCGTGTCGGGTCGTTGGAAGTAGCCCTGGAAGACGTGGCCACCGCGGCAGAGCACCTCGCCGTCGTCGGCGATCGCCAACTCGCAGCCTGGGATGGCCTGGCCCACATAGCCAGGGTGGTTGGCATTTGGGCTCCATGTCATCGGACCGCTGGATTCGCTCATCCCATAGATCTCGCTCAATGGCACACCGATTGCGTTGTACCACTCGAGGATCGGTCGCGGGATCGCCGCTGCCCCGGTGACGGCGGTGATGACCGCGTCGAGCCCTACTAGCGCGCGCACGTTGGCGAAGGCCACCGAGTCGAGGAACGCCCAGGCGTCGAGTTGTTCCTTCGTCACCGTTCCGTCGCGCTCTGCGGCCTTGATCGCAGTGGCGGCGGCAACTGCTTCGTCGAACTTCGTCTTGTTCTCCGGGTTGGCCGCCAAGGCTGCGTTGACACCGTTGAAGATCTTCTCCCAGACCCGCGGCACGCCGAACACGATCTCGGGGTGCACCTCTTTCAGATAGGACGACAGTTGGTTGGCGTCAGGGCAGCAGTACACGCTGTAGCCAAGGATCACACCTTGGTAGTGGCTCATCATCCGCTCGGCGATGTGGGCCATCGGTAGGTAACTGACGACTCGCTTGCCTGCGAACTCTTCGAGGCCGAAGCACAGGCGCAGGGACTCGACGGTGTACACCACGTTGTACTGGCTGATCATCACGCCCTTCGGCGGACCGGTCGTGCCGCTGGTGTAGATCAGCGTGGCAATGTCGTCGGGCTTGATCTCTTTGGCCAATGCGGCAAGGTCTTCTTCGCCTCTGTCGGTCAGCACCGACGCAGGTTGAACGCCTTCGGGACAGCCGTCGACGGGCGGCTCGATCACAAAGATCTGCCTCAGATTTGGCAGCTCGTCGCGGACCTTCAGCAAGCGCTCGAGAAATGCGGTGTCTTCGACGATCGCGATCTCTGCGCCAGCGTGATCGGCCAGGTATTGGATCTCCTCGGGCGACGACGAGTTGTAGATGCTGACGGGGGTGGCCCGCAGGAACTGGGCGGCGAGGTCGAACCAGTGAAATTCGGGACGGTTGCGCATCATCAGCAAGATCCGCTGTTCGGCGTCGAGTCCGGCTTGACGTAACCCGGCCACGGCTTTGGCAGCGATGTCCGCGTAGTCCCGCATGGTCCACACGTTCCACGAGCCGGGGGCGTCGGTCTTCATCGAGTGAAGGGCTGGCAGATCTGGATGCTCGTCCACGAGCCGCAAGAACATCTGCGGAGCGGTGGTGTTGATGACGGCGTTGTGAACCTCTTCGATGGACACTCGTGACATGTCACCATTCTCGCACGTCATGGAGGGGTTTGTTCCCGGCCGGCCTTTCGGTTTGAGTCTCGGGACCGGCAGGTTGCAGACTGCAACTCGCCCACCCATCAAAGGGGATCTGCCATGCCCACTGCAGTCATCGTCGATGCCATTCGTACGCCGCTCGGTCGTCGCAACGGAAAGCTGAAGGACTGGCACCCCGTGGATCTTGCCGCCGAGACGTTGAAGGCCTTGATCGACCGCACCGGGATTGACCCGGCGATCGTCGACGACGTAGTGATGGGGTGCGTGATGCAGGTCGGCGAGCAGGCTGCCAATGTCGCTCGCAATGCCGTCCTTGCCGCCGGCTGGCCGGACACCGTGCCCGGCACGACCATCGATCGGCAATGTGGATCCAGCCAACAAGCGGCCCATTTTGCTGCTCAGGGAGTGATCGCCGGTGCGTACGACGTGGTGGTTGCAGCAGGGGTCGAGGTGATGACCAGGGTTCCGATGGGGGCGTCGATGGTCGACGGCAAGTTCGGCTTCCCGTTCGGCCCGAAGGTCGGCGCTCGGTACGCGCCCAGTGGGGGCCTGGTGCCGCAGGGCATCTCGGCGGAGCTGATCGCCGACAAGTGGGGCCTGTCGCGTGACGATCTCGATGCGTTCGGGGTGCGTTCGCAGCAATACGCCGCGCGGGCCACTGCCGAAGGTCGATTCCAGGCCGAAATCCTGCCGGTGCTCGGTACCGATGGTGCGATGATGTCGATCGATGAGGGGTTGCGCGAGACGACGACCGAATCGTTGGCCATGTTGAAGCCGGTCTTCCGCACCGAGGAGGAAGGTGGCCGGGTCACCGCCGGCAACTCGTCGCAGATCACCGATGGTGCAGCGGCGCTGCTGATCATGAGCGAGGAGAAGGCGGCCGAGCTCGGGCTCACGCCACGGGCGCGATTCGTGAACTTCTCACTCGCGGGTTCTGATCCACGGATGATGTTGACCGCGCCGATTCCGGCCACGGAGAAGGTCTTGGCCCGTGCCGGTCTGTTGATCGACGACATCGATCTGGTCGAGATCAACGAGGCGTTCGCGTCCGTCGTGTTGGCCTGGGAGCAGGACCTGCACCCCGACATGACCAAGGTCAACGTCAATGGGGGTGCCATTGCGCTCGGCCATCCTCTCGGCGCCTCGGGTGCGCGCCTGATGACCACGCTGCTGAACGAACTGGAACGAACTGGCGGCCGCTACGGCCTGCAGACGATGTGTGAAGGCGGCGGCATGGCCAACGCGACCATCATCGAGCGCCTCGGCTGAACAGTTCTTGCGTCGGGCGGACCACCGCTCCGTCCGGTTCCGTCGTGAATCGTCTGTGACGTAACGCGCGCTCGGTGGTTGGTCTGGGTCCGCTTGTGAATCGTCTGTGACGTAATGCGGGCCGAGCGGTTTCGTCACCGACGATTGGGGAGGGGTGATGAGGGCGATGGGTGGGCGATGTGTGGGCCGGGGGTGCAACGGTCCTTGGCGTGCTGAGGGCGATGGGCAGTACGGACAGAACGGCGTTGGGGCGTGTGACGGCGCCGG
>JANOCR010000364.1:0-41049 GCA_031412355.1 Ilumatobacteraceae bacterium
GCTGGCAGCGCGGCGGCCGATTCGACAAGATCAGCACGCCCGTCACGATGGCGTTGTACGGCACTCCCGAGTTCTTCCTGGGTATGTTGTTCCTGGCCTTCGTTGGGGCAAAGCTCGGCTGGTTTCCGACGGGCGGAGTCATCGACCCGGCAGCCAACTACTCGGGATTCAGCGCGGTCGTAGACCGCGCCCGCCACTTGGTCCTGCCGATTCTCACCCTGACGCTCGGCTACCTCGGCTCGTACTCGTTGATCATGCGAACGTCGATGCTTGACACGCTGCGCGAGGACTACCTGACTACCGCGCGGGCAAAGGGCCTGCGCGACCGCGATGTCATGCGTCACCACGCCGTGCCCAATGCCTTGCTGCCATCGGTGTCGCTGATCGCGATCGGGTTCGGCTTTGTCATTGGCGGAGCGATCACCACCGAGACCGTGTTCTCCTACCCGGGTCTCGGTCTGGCGACATCGCGTGCGATCGGCAACACCGACCTTCCGATGATGCAGGCGCTGTTCATGTTCTCCAGCCTGGCCGTGATCTTGTTCAACGTCGCGGCCGACATCGTGCTGACCTACCTCGACCCGCGTATTCGGGTAGGCGCATGAGGTCCCCGGCCTGGAACCGTCGAAAGCAGTCGGCGCGTCGAGTGTGGGGGCAGCTGCGCAGCGATCGCGCCGCAATGTTCGGTCTGGTGCTCTTGGCTCTGTTCGCGGCGATGGCCTTGAGCGCGCCACTGTTCGCCGACCGTAGCGAGCTCCAGGCCGTCGCCGGGCGCGACAACCCCGACCTCGCGGCCCCCAGTGGCAAGTTCTGGCTCGGCACCGACGAGATCGGGCGCGACGTATTCGCCCTGGTGGTCTGGGGTGCACGCGTGTCCATCTACATCGGCCTGTTGGCAACGGTCGTTGCCGTGTTCGTCGGTTCGTTGATCGGTCTGGTCGCCGGGTACGCCAAGGGATGGGTCAGCCGGGTCATGCTGGCCATCGACGACTTCTTCCTGGTGCTTCCATTCATCCCACTGGCAATCGTGCTGGCGCTGCTGCTTGGCCGCTCCCCGACGATCATGGCGCTGGTGATCGGCGGCACCTTCTGGGCCGGCGGTGCGCGGCTGGTTCGCGCCCAGGTGCTGTCGCTGCGCGAGCGCGGCTACGTCGAGCGGGCGACCGCTTTGGGCGCTTCGAGCCGGCACATCGTCACTCGCCACGTGCTTCCGGGCGTTGCTCCGTTGATCATCGCCAACGCCTCGTTGATCGTGCCGGGCGCGATACTCGCCGAGAGCACACTGGCGTTCCTCGGACTCGGCGACCGTTTCTCACCGAGTTGGGGAAAGGTGCTCGAGGGTGCCCAATCCAGTGGCGCGCTGACCTTGAACGCCTGGTGGTACTACCTGCCGCCGGGCTTGTGCATCATCGGCATCGTGCTGGCCTTCACGTTGGTGGGCAACGCGTTGCAACGGATCTTCGACCCGCGATTGATAGATCGATGAGCGCGCCGATTCTCGACGTGCGCGATCTGCACGTGACGTACGCCAGCACGCGTGGCCCCGTGCCGGCGGTGCGCGGGGTGTCGTTCCGTCTCGATCCCGGCGAGACACTGGGCCTTGCCGGTGAGAGCGGCAGCGGCAAGTCGACCATGACGATGGCGCTGCTACGCCTGGTGCCGGCCGGTACAACCACCACGGGATCGATAATCTTGGCAGGTGAGGATGTAATGGCGATGAAGCCCGGCCGGCTTCGGGCCGTGCGGTGGGCCGAGGCCGCCGTCGTGTTCCAGGGTGCCCAGCACGTGCTCAATCCCGTGCAAAGGATCAGGCGGCAGATCCAGGAAGCCATCGACACGCATCGCGGCGCCAACAGGGTCGACGATCTCCTCGAGCAGGTGGGAATTCCGAGATGGCGCGCCGGTGCATATCCCCACGAGTTGTCAGGCGGGCAGAAGCAGCGAGTCATGATCGCAATGGCATTGGCCTGCGATCCGCAACTGCTGATCGCCGACGAACCAACCACTGCGCTCGACGTCATGGTGCAGGCCCAGGTGTTGCAGCTCCTGGCCGACCTGCAGCGTGATCGCGGGCTGGCGATGATCTTCATCACACACGACCTGTCGGTGTTGTCGACCGTGGCCGATCGCTTGGCGGTGATGTACGCCGGACGGTTGGTCGAGACAGGCCCGGCAAAGGAGATGTTGCGCGGCGCCAAACATCCCTACACAAAGGCACTCGCCGCAGCGTTTCCGACGATTGGCGATATGTCGTCGCGCATGGCACCATCCGGATTGGCCGGCGACCCTCCCGACCCGGCCGCGGTACCTAGCGGCTGCACGTTCCATCCGCGCTGCCCGTTGGCGACGCAGGAGTGTGCAACCACAACGGTCGAGCTACACGAGATCTCGGCCCGATGGGAGGCGGCATGTCTCAAGTTGTGACCACTCCGCTGCTGCAGGTTTCCGGAGCCAAGATCACCTACCCGTCCCGGTGGCGTGGTGGAATGCCTTTGCACGCGGTCGATGGTGTGGATCTCAGCGTTTCGTCGGGCGAGGTCGTCGCTCTGGTCGGGGAAAGCGGCTGCGGCAAGACCACGCTTGCGCGGGCCATGCTCGGCCTGCAACCACTGACGGGTGGTTCGATCGCCTTCGATGGTTCGCCGCTGCCCAAGTCGAGGGCCGGCCTGCGGGCATACCGTCGCAAAGCTCAACTGATCTTCCAAGATCCCTCCGGCAGCATCAACCCGCGCCAGTCGATCTACGAGATCGTGGCTGAAGGGTTGCGGATTCATCACGAGCGTGCCGACGAGCAGCAGCGCGTCGCGGATGCGTTGTCGCATTGTGGCTTGCGTCCTCCCGAACAGTTCTTCCTGCGTTTCCCGCACGAACTATCGGGTGGCCAACGACAGCGTGTCGTGATCGCCGGCGCGATGGTGCTGCAGCCCAGTCTGCTGGTGGCCGACGAGCCGGTCTCGTCGCTCGACGCGTCGGTACGCGGCGAGATACTGCAGCTGCTGCTCGGGTTGTCGCGCGATCGCGGGATGACGATCCTGGTGGTCACCCACGACCTCGGAGTGGCGTGGAACATCGCGGACCGCGTTGCCGTGATGTATCTGGGACGAATTGTCGAGGTGGGCACAACCGAACAGATCATGGCTGCGCCGAAGCATCCGTACACCAAGGCTCTGCTGTCGGTCGTGCCCGAGCACGACCGCATGGAGCCACAGATCCTCACCGGCGAGACGCCGGATCCCACGCACATCCCCTCTGGTTGTCGGTTCCATCCACGTTGCCCGCTGTACCAGAGCGGCGAAGCCGAACGTCTAGGCGTCGCCCAGGCATGCACGTCCGACGACCCGAAGCTGGTCGACGGCGTCGCCTGCCACGCCGCCCACCGCTGACCCACGCCGCTGCCACCGACGTGGTCGGGCGCGATTCTGGCCATTCGTGGCGTGATGCCGCACCCACAGATCTCGCACGGGCGCGACCAATGCCATCCGTGGCGTGATACCGCGCCCAACAGGCCTGGCGGGGTGAGGTCAGGAGAGTTGGCGCGGGAAGCGCTCCGACCAGCGTCGCTCGGCGATGATCGTGCCGGATTCAAGAGCATCGAGCTCGATGTCGACGCAGTACGCGTCGGTGGTGCTGCGCACCTGCAGGCGCGACTCGACGGCGACCGACACACCGGGCCACTCGATCGCGAACCGCACCGTGCCTCCGGCTGTTGCCTGCGCGGGGTCGGCGGTCGACACGGTGGCGAGCCCTTCGTAGTGATCGGTCATCCGTCCACCGTGACGCACGTCGTACGTGCCGCCATATCTCGTCGCAACGTGAGTGACCCGCCGCAGCACGTCGTGTCCGGTGCTCCACGAGATGTCGCCGACGTCGTCACGCACGGGGGCATCGATCGCCGCGAACTTCGGCTGGCCTTCGCCCCCTGGCGGCAACACAGGCAATTGCATCTGCAACGACTCGACGGTCAAGGTCACGGGGAGAGGTGGGATCCACGTGTTGGGCCAGTCGGTACCGGCAACACTGAGGCGAATGGAATGACCTGCCGGGAACAGCCACGACGTCGCCTCCATCTCGACCTCGATCTCGGACGGTTCTCCCGGCACCAGTGGCGCGGGCGGCTCGACGCGGTGCGTGAGGTTCAACAGCCCGCGCGTCACCAGCGCGGAGGTGCCGTCGGGCCACACATCGTTGAGCTTCACCGATAGGTAGGCGATCGGCTGGTCGGAAACGACAGTGGCTGTGACGATCACATGGCCCATCACTTCCATCGGCGAGCTCAGCGGCCAGTCCGTGGTCAGTGACCACGAGTCGTCGTCGCGCTGGTCGAGTGGTTGACCCCACGGTAGACCGCCGGCGCACGAGATCCATGCCGCCGTCCCGGTATCGGGACGCGTCGCCAACGAACGCCGCCGCCCGTCGTAGAGCACGGTCGGCGTCAGCCGCTGTGGTGGCCAATCGGACTCGTAGCGCCATTCGCCGCTGTGGATGTTTAGATCCGGTGCGGGCCTGGTCGCGTGACGCACGAAGACCCGGATCGGTGGCTGGGGCTCGGTGGGGTCGTCGCGCAGCCACTTGCCGAAGAATGCGATCATCTCGGGTACCAGGTCAATGTGCGGGCCGGGTAGTGAAGTCGATGGCGCCATGTGGCTCCATGGCCCGATCAACAGCTCCTTCTCGCAGCGCAGATGTTCGAAGGTGCGGAAGGTGTTGTTGCGATACCCGTCCGCCCATCCGGCGACGATCATCGTCGGGCATTCGATGCGCGCGTAGACGGGTCGCACCGAGCCATGTCGCCAATACGGCCCGTCACATTGCTCGTGCAGCCAGCGCAGCAGCCACGGCTCGTGTTCCGCGATGCGAGCGAGCCACTCATCCCGCCACGCGTTTCCCCAGAGGGCCGGCACCGGCGGCAGCGCGTTCATCGGCACCATGTAGTGGCAGTAGTCGACCAAGTCAATTGCTCGCAGCGCGCCGCCCATGTAATGCACATCATCGGTGTACCGGTCGTCGGTCGCGTAGATCGCACAGATCGCACCCAGCGCAGCGGGACGTTCGCACGCAACCTGCAAGGAGTTGAAGCCTGAGTAGCTGTAGCCGAACATTCCGACGCGGCCGTTGCTCCACGACTGCGCGGCCAACCAGGCGATCACGTCGGCGAGGTCGTCGAGCTCCGAAGCAGGGTATTCATCGGTGGCCCGCCCAGCGGACGAGCCGGTACCGCGCACATCCAACCGGCACACCGCGAAGCCGCCTTCGGCGCGCAACCGCAGGTAGTCCTCTGCATGTGACTCGCTGGTCAGGTCGTCTTTCCGATATGGCAACGCCTCCAGCAGCACTGGCACAGCGGTGTCAGTGGCGGGCAGGTACAGATCGGCGGCAAGCCGAACCCCGTCGCGCACCGTGATCCACACCTGCTGGCACTGCACTGGCCGAGCGTATCCGCCCTCGTCACATCGGGCGGGCGAGGTCAGCGGGGCAGAAGGGTGTAGTCGGGGTTGGTGAACTCGAGGTGGTCGCCGTGCATCACCGGAACTCCGTTGATCGCGATCCGCCGACCGAGAGTGATGCCCCCGATCGATCTGCGGCCTGTCCACACTGCGGTCACGGTGCCGGTGTCATCGGAAACCGAGATCGCCAACGCTGGCTGGCCGGCAGTCGGGCGGGCCGTCATGCGCGTGACCTTGCCACAGACGCAAACTCGCTGGCGTGGCTCGGTGTCACAGATCGGGGTAGAAGGTGGCGGGCCGGGAGCCTCGGCCGGGCAGGCGTCTTTGTTCTTGCGGCGAAGTATCGACATGGTCAACCCACCAACGCGCGCCGCACGTCGTCTTCGACCCCACCCGTGACCAACACCAACACCTCGTCGCCCTGGTGCAGCACGGTGTCACCGCGGGGCACGACCACGTGACCGTCGCGAAGCACCGCCACGACGGTCGATTCGCGCGGCAGTCCGAGATTGGTGAGCTCCTTGGCTATGGCGGGTGAGCCTGCGGCCAAGGTGACCTCGGCGAGGCGAGCCTTGCCGCCTTCGAGGCTGAGTAGTCGCACGAACGAGCCCACGGTGACCGCTTCTTCGACCAGGGCAGTGAGTAGATGCGGCGTGGAGACCGATATGTCGACACCCCACATGTCGGTGAACATCCATTCGTTCTTCGGGTTGTTGACCCGTGCCAGGACACGCGGCACCGCGAACTCCTGCTTGCAGAGCAGCGACACCACCAAGTTGTCTTCGTCGTCGCCGGTCACGGCGGCCACGACGTCGGCCTGCGCCGCACCGACCGAGGTCAGCGTGGCGACCTCGCACGCGTCGCCCAGCCACCAGGTGACACCAACCGGTGTGCGCGTGGCTCGCCCTTGAGTGACCACGGACGTGTCGTTGTCGATCAGCGTCACGTCGTGACCGGAGTTCTGCAGCTGGCCGGCCATGTAGCGCCCGACGCTGCCGCCACCAGCAATGATCACCCTCATTCCGGCGTCCCTTCAGTGAGATGCAGCGCGGCATCGAGCTGGGCTGCGTGGTCGGCGGGCACCACAATGTGGAGGACGTCGTCTTCCTGCAGCAACAACGAGGGCGACGGTATGGATGCCTCGCCGAAGCGGCCGATCACCGCAACCCGTCCGGCCGTGGCTGTTTCGACATCGGCCACCGACATGCCGGCCGCGGCTGTCGATACGCGGCGCTCGAGGATGGTGAACTTGGCCGACGGATCGACCCAGTCAGGCGTGGACTCCGATACCAGCAGATGGCGCAGCACCCGCGCACTGGTCCACGTGACCGAGGCGACCGTAGCGATGCCTAATCGCTCGTAGATCGAGGCTCGCCTGGGATCGTAGATTCGGGCGACCACATGCTTGACGCCGAAGGTTTCGCGTGCGACCCGGGCGATCAGGATGTTGCTGTTGTCACCGCTGGTGACAGCGGCAACTGCGCAGTTCGGTGTGATCCCAGCCTCGGTCAGCACATCGCGATCGAATCCGACACCCACCATGGTCGCGCCCTTGAAGTCCTCACCGAGACGACGAAACGACTCGGCGCGCCGGTCGATCACGATGACGTCGTGCTCACTGGAAGCGAGGTTGAGCGCGACCTCCGAGCCGACTCTGCCGCACCCGACAACGATGACATGCATACCAGAAACTCCTAGTCTTGTTCCGCTTCATCGCCCATCGTATGGATCGGTACCGAGACAACGGCGGTGTGCGGACGGTAGAGCAGTTTGGCCTTCAGGGCAAAGGCGCTGCCGTTGTGGAGCCACTGGGTTCCCCATGACGTGACGAACTCGGGGATCACGACGGTGATGATGTCGCCCTTGTGCTGTTCGTCGAGCTCGTCGATGAACTGCAGGACGGGGCGCGTCAGCTCACGGAACGGCGAGTACACGGTGTGCAGCTCGATCGGCACCTCGAAGGCTTTCCACTGCGCTTCGATGGCTTTGCGTTCTTCGTCGTTGCTGGCCACGGTGACGGCCAGGATGCGGTCGGGGTTCAGCGATCGCGCGTATTGCACACCGCGCAGCACACCTTTGTTGACACCGCCGACGAGCACGACCATCGTGTGCGTCTCGCGCGGTGCCCGGTAGCCGGGCGGCGCCACGACTGCGCCGCGACTGCGCTTGTAGTGCTTTCCGATCGACCGGAAGGCGATCACCATGAACGGGATCAGGACGGCCGGGATCCACGCGCCCTCGGTGAACTTGGAGACGACGACGACCATCGCGACCAGCCCGGTTGACACTGCACCGATGGCGTTGATGGTGAGGCTCAATTTCCACCTGCCCACCTTGTGCCGGAGGTGGTGCCTGACCATGCCCGTCTGGCTCAGTGTGAAGCCCGTGAACACGCCGAACGCATACAACGGGATCAGCTTGGAGATGTCGCCGTTGAACACGATGATCAAGATGCACGCGATCGATGCGAGGAAGATCACGCCGTTGGAGAACACCAGGCGCGCGCCGCGGTTGAAGAACTGCCGTGGCAGGAAACCATCTCGGGCGATGATCGACGCCAGGCCCGGGAACCCGTTGTACGCGGTGTTGGCGGCCAGGATCAGGATCGCGAACGTGGCGATCAACGTCAGCCAGAACAGCACTCCCTTGCTCCCGTAGACGTGCTCGGCCATCAACCCCAGGCCGTTGCCGTCCTCGTGGCCGCGGTACGGCTTGAGATGGGAAGCCAGGACCGACACACCGAGAAAGCAGATGCCGAGGATGCTGCCCATCCACACAAGCACCGTCGACGCGTTCTTGGCCTCCGGCTTCTGGAACGACGGCACGCCATTCGACACGGCCTCGACACCCGACAGCGCGACCGCTCCGGATGAGAAGGCGCGCAGCAGCATGAGAAAGCCGAGGGTCTTCGTCTGCTTGGAGAGCTCGACCGCCTCCTCCGAGAGCATGTCGGCGGGAATCGGGCCGAGATCCTGCACGAAGACTTTGTACAGGCCGGTGACGAGCAGCATGACCAGCATGAAGATGTAGAAGTAGGTCGGCCCTGCGAACGCTGCACCGCTTTCTCGCACGCCGCGCAGGTTCATCACGGTCATCACGAAGACGCAGAGCAGACACACAGGCACGGTGTACTTGTGGTCGAAACCGAAGGCGGTGCGCATTGCCAGAACGCCGCCTGCCACGCTGACTGACACGGTGAGGATGTAGTCGACGAGCAGTGAAGCCCCTGCCACCAGTGACGGAACCTCGCCGAGGTTCTCGCGACTGACGACATAAGCGCCGCCGCCCGAGGGGTAGGCGTGGATCGTCTGGCGATAGCTCATCACCACGATGAACATCAGGAAGCACACGACGATTGCGATGGGGGTGAGCGGGTTGAACGCAGCGGCACCGATGCCGGCCTGCAGAAGGATCACGACCAGGATCTCGTCCGTTGCATACGCCGTCGACGAGATCGCGTCGGACGCAAAGATCGGCAACGCCACCGATTTGCGGAGGCGTTGATGTTCCTGTTCCTCCGAAGAAATCGGCTTCCCGATGAGGATTCGCTTCAGGGCAGGCATATCGAGATCTGAACGTAGCCGGTTCGGCGCGCTGGCGCGATGTGCGCCGCCTCGAAGTTGGCAGGTGCTGCCTGCTCCGATAGAGTCAAGTCCTCGTGTGCGCCAGCCGGCGCGCCTCCAACCGAAGTCTGTGTGCGCCCCAGAAGTGTGGACGGGGGGACCTCACAGCAAGAACTGAATCCGGTGCTCCGCCGGCCGTAGGGCCTGCGGAGCATTTGCGTGCTACGACCAATGCCCGGGCGACCGGGTCTGACCGAAAAGGCTGCCGATTATGGCACTGAAAGCGATCGTTGGCGAGAAAATCGCCATGAGCCAGGTGTGGGTGAACGACAAGGTCGTGCCCGTCACTGTGCTCCGCGTCGAGCCGGCCCGTATCGTCCAGGTGAAGACCACCGAGCGCGACGGTTACACAGCGCTCCAGGTGACCTTCGGCCACAAGGATGCAAAGAAGCTGACCAAGCCTCAGGCCGGTCACTTCGCCAAGGCGGGGGTTCAGCCAGGGCGGCGCGTCGTCGAACTGCGTCTTGACTCCGTCGACGGCTACGAGGTTGGCCAGGAGATCACCGTCGACACCATGGTCGAAGGCCAGCGCGTCGACGTCACTGCAGTCAGCCGGGGCAAGGGCTTCGCCGGTGGCATGAAGCGGCACAACTTCAAGGGCCAAGGCGCCAGCCACGGTAACCACAAGCACCACCGGGCCCCGGGCTCGATCGGCTCGGCCAGCTATCCCGGTCGAGTGTTCAAGGGCCTGAAGATGGCCGGCCACATGGGTCACGAGCAGGTCACCACGCTGAACCTCGAGGTCGTGCAGGCCGATACCGAGCGAAATCTGCTGCTGATCAAGGGTTCCGTCCCGGGTCCCAATGGCGGCGTCGTCATCGTCCGCAACGCAGTGAAGGGTAAGTGACCGACATGGCATCGATCATCGTCAAGAACTCAGCGGGCAAAGACGCCGGCAACCTCGACCTCGACGAAGCGATGTTCGGCGTGCAGCCGAATGTGCCGCTGATGCACCAAGTCATCACAGCCCAGTTGGCAGCTCGCCGCAGTGGTACGCAGAGCACCAAGACACGCGCCGAAGTCAGAGGTGGTGGCAAGAAGCCGTTCAAGCAGAAGGGCACCGGCAACGCTCGTCAGGGCTCCACCCGTTCGCCGCACATGAGCGGCGGTGGCGTGGCCCATGGCCCGAAGCCCCGCAAGTACGACCAGAAGACCCCGAAGAAGATGATCAAGCTGGCGCTGCGTTCAGCCCTCAGCGATCGCGCCGCCGACGGCAAGATCGTCGTCGTCGACTCGTGGGGTTTCGAGGCCCCGAAGACCAAGGACGCCAAGAAGCTGCTCAGCGTGCTCGGCGTCGATGGCAAGGCCCTGGTCGTGGTCGACATCGACGACACCAACACGATCAAGAGCTTCTTGAACCTTCCCGAGGTTCAGCTGATCGAGAGCCGCGAGCTCAACGCCTACGACGTGCTGTGCAGCGACTACGTCATCTTCTCCCACGCCACGCTCCCGGGCGCCGGCGAAGTCATCGAGAAGCCAGCCAAGAAGGCCGCTGCCAAGAAGGCGCCAGCCAAGAAAGCCGCTGCGAAAAAGGCCCCCGCCAAGAAGGCAGCTCCCGAGATTGTGTCGGCCGAGGACAAGCCGTTGCCCGCCGGAGCCCATGCGGCCACCGAGGACGGCGAAGCACCGAGGGGCTACAAGATCAAAGGCAACGCCGACTCCGGCCTCTACCACGTGCCGGGCTCGGCGTTCTACGACCGCACCGTCGCCGAAATCTGGTTCAAGACGGCCGAAGATGCCGAGGCCGCCGGCTTTCAGCTGCCCCCTAGCCAGCGCGACGAGCCCGCAGATAACGGAGACGAGTCATGAAAGATCCCCGCGACATCATCCTGGCACCGGTGGTGTCAGAGAAGAGCTACGGCCTCATCGAGCAGGGCGTGTACACGTTCATCGTCCACCCCAGCGCCAGCAAGCCCGAGATCTCCGACGCCGTCAAGGCGATCTGGGGCGTAGAGGTCATCCAGGTCAACACCCTCAACCGGAAGGGCAAGGTGACGCGCGGGCGTCGCAGCAACCGTTCCGGTTCCAAGCCCGACACCAAGCGGGCACTCGTCAAGCTGGCCGCGGGCAACGAAATCCCGCTGTTCGAGAGTTGAGCTGAACCATGGCTATTCGTACACGCAAACCAACCAGTCCCGGCCGGCGCTTTCAGAAGGTGTCCGACTTCGCCGAGGTCACCAAGACTTCGCCGGAGAAGGCGCTGCTGTCTTCGTTGAGCAAGAGTGGCGGCCGCAACGTCTATGGGCGCAAGACGTCGCGTCACCGTGGCGGCGGGCACAAGCGTGCCTACCGCATGGTCGATTTCAAGCGCAACAAGGACGGTGTCACGGCCAGGGTCGCGGCCATCGAGTACGACCCCAACCGCACCTGTCGCATCGCGCTGCTGAACTACGCAGACGGCGAGAAGGCCTACATCCTGGCCCCGAAGGGCCTGAACGTGGGCGACCACATCAGCAGCGGTCACGGTGCCGACATCAAGCCTGGCAATGCGCTGCCGTTGCGCTACATCCCGGTTGGTACCACCGTACACAACGTCGAGCTGCGCCCTGGTGGCGGCGGCAAGATGGCCCGGTCGGCCGGCGTCGCCGTGCAGCTTGTCGCCAAGGAAGGCGAGTTCGCCACGTTGCGTCTGCCCAGCACCGAGATGCGCCGCGTGCTGATCGATTGCCGGGCGACCGTGGGTGAGGTCGGCAACAGCGAGCACGAATTGATCACCATCGGCAAGGCGGGCCGCAACCGCTGGAAGGGTGTGCGCCCGCAGACCCGCGGCGTTGCCATGAACCCGGTCGATCACCCCCTCGGTGGTGGCGAGGGCCGCACGTCGGGTGGGCGCCCGCCCGTTTCCCCATGGGGCAAGCCAGAGGGTGTGCGCACCCGCAATGTCAACAAGCCGTCGCAGCAACTGATCGTGCGTCGTCGCCGCACGTCGAAGGGACGCCGCTAGTCATGAAGGGTAATTCGTAATGTCACGCAGCCTGAAGAAGGGCCCGTTCGTCGACGACCATCTGCTGAAGAAGGTCGATGCCCAGAACACCGCCGGCGAGCGCAAGGTCATCAAGACCTGGAGCCGCCGCAGCACGATCATCCCCGACATGGTCGGCCACACCATTGCTGTCCACGACGGCCGAAAGCACGTACCGGTGTACGTCACCGAGTCGATGGTCGGGCACAAGTTGGGCGAGTTCAGCCCGACCCGCACCTTCCGCTACCACGCTGGACAAGAGAAGAACACGAAGGGTCGCCGCTGATGACCGGTCCGAAGTTGAACGAAGGCAGCATGATTGCCGGCGAGCGCGGTGGCACCAAGGCCAGCGCCCTCTACCTACGCGTCTCGGCCTCGAAGGCCAGGGTCGTGCTGAACCTGATCCGTGGTTTGCCGGTCAAGCGCGCCGACGAGGTGCTGCAGTTCAGCGACCGCGAGGTGTCGAACGACATTCGCAAGGTGCTGGCCAGTGCAGTCGCCAATGCGCAGCACAACGACGAGCAGGATCCTGACGAGTTGTTCGTCAAGGCATGCTTCGCCGACGAGGGCCCGACACTGAAGCGGTTCACACCCCGCGCCCGTGGCCGAGGCAATCGCATCAACAAGCGCACTTGCCACATCACGATCGTGCTGGCCCGTCTCGACGACGCCAAGCTCGAGATCGTTCAGGCGCGTGAGGCCAAGCGCACCGCCGCCGGCCGTCGCCGTCCAGCCGCAGGCGGTACATCGGCCAGCCGCAGGGCACGAGTCGAGCGCAGCCGACAGCGCGCCGCCGAAGCAAGAGGCGGAACCGTCGGAGACGCGCAGGACCTCAAAGAACGAGCGGCCCTGGATTCCGACGACCACGACGACGACGAAGTAGTGCTCGACGATGTGGCAGCGGACGAGGTGGACACCGAACTAACTGAGGGTGCCGCGGCAGAAGAAGCGCACGACGAGCCCGCAGCAGAAGAAGCAGCGGACGACAAGGGAGCCAACTGATGGGCCAGAAGATCAATCCCTACGGGTTCCGTCTCGGCATCACGACCGACTGGAAGAGCCGTTGGTTCTCCGAGCGCGACTACAAGGAATACCTAACCGAGGATTGGAAGATCCGCAAGGCGCTGATGACCAAGCTGGAGAGCGCAGCCGTCAGCCGCATCGAGATCGAGCGCACTCGCGACAAGGTCCGCGTCGACATTCACACAGCACGTCCGGGCATCGTGATCGGTCGTCGTGGCGCGCAGGCCGACGAGTTGCGTGCGCTCCTGACCGAGATCACCGGCAACCCGAAGGTGCAGCTCAACATCGTCGAGATCAAGAGCCCCGAGCTCGACGCGGCGCTGATCGCTCAGGGCGTTGCCGACCAACTGGTGAATCGCATCGCCTTCCGTCGAGCCATGAAGCGTGCCGTGCAGAACGCCCAGAAGGCTGGCGCCCTCGGCATCCGAGTACAGTGCTCGGGTCGCCTTGGCGGTGCTGAGATGAGTCGTACCGAGTGGTACCGCGAGGGTCGTGTGCCGCTTCACACGCTGCGCGCCGACATCGACTTCGGCGTTCGCGAGGCCCGCACATCCAGTGGTCGCGTCGGCGTGAAGGTGTGGATCTACAAGGGCGACATCGTCCCTTACAAGAGCGTCAACGACGACAAGATCACCCGCGAGGCCGCCATGGCCGCCGGCGATCCGTCGGGTGCTGGGCAGCCACGCCGCGTCGTGTCGTCGGCGGGTCGCCGCCCAATCGAAGGCGATGCCGAGGCAGCGCCATTGATCAAGGAAGCTGATCCCGAGTTGGAGAAGCTGCTCGACGAAGAAGAAGAGATCGCTCGCCGTACGCACGGCGGGTCCGAAGCTCCGCATTTCCGTGGGGAGGACTGATTCATCATGTTGATGCCTCGTAAAGTCGCGCATCGCAAGCACCATCGCGGCCGCACCTCTGGTCTGACCAAGGGCGGCGCTCACCTGTCGTTCGGCGAGTACGGCATCCAGGCTCTCGAGCCAGGCTGGCTCAGTGCCCGCCAGATCGAGGCTGCTCGTATCGCCATGACCCGCGCCATCAAGCGTGGCGGCAAGGTGTGGATCAACATCTTCCCCGACAAGCCGGTCACCAAGAAGCCGGCCGAGACACGCATGGGCTCGGGCAAGGGCAACCCCGAGTTCTGGGTCGCCGTCGTTCGTCCGGGCCGGGTGCTGTTCGAGCTCTCGTACCCCAACGAAGAGATCGCCAGGTCCGCCCTGGCGAAGGCCATCCAGAAGCTGCCGATCAAGGCCCGCATCATCACGCGTGAGGAGGTCTACTGATGGCCAAGTCAACTGCAGAGCTGAAAGAGCTCGACCTCAGCGGCCTCGTCGACGAGCTTCGCGCCACCAAGCAAGAAGCACTCAACCTGCGCTTCCGCAACGCAACCGGCCAGCTCGACAACAACGCCGAGATCCGCACGGTCCGCCGTCAGATTGCCCGCATCAACACCTACATCCGTCAGCGTGAGATCGCTCTCGCCGAGGCTGGGAAATAGACATGCCAGAAGAAACTGAAGTTGTAACAGCCGAAACGGAAGAAACGGTCGCACCAGCGGCTGTTGCTACCGCGCCTGCCAAGAAGGCAGCGCCTGCGGTCGACGAGGTCGCCAACGACGAGGCGAGCCGCAAGAACCGCAAGACTCGCGAGGGCCTGGTCGTGTCCGACAAGATGGACAAGACCGCCGTGGTCGCCGTCATCGAACGCGTTCGTCACGCCAAGTACGGCAAGTTCATGATGCGTACGAAACGCCTCTACGCCCACGACGAGACCAACGACGCCCACACTGGCGACAAGGTCCGCGTCATGGAGACCCGCCCCCTCAGCAAGAACAAGCGCTGGCGCATCGTCGAAGTGATGGAGCGTGCCAAGTGATCGAGCGAAGCGAGAAGTGGGAGGTGGCACAGTGATCCAGCAGGAATCGCGCCTTCGAGTTGCAGACAACAGCGGCGCCAAAGAGGTGCTGTGCATCAAGGTGTTGGGCGGCACGCGTCGTCGCTACGCGTCGATCGGCGACATCTTCGTCGCCACGGTGAAAGATGCCATCCCCGGCGCCGGTGTGAAGAAGGGCGACGTCGTCAAGTGCGTCGTTGTTCGCACCAAGAAAGAGAAGCGCCGTCCCGACGGCAGCTACATCCGATTCGACGAGAACGCAGCAGTCATCATCAAAGACGACATGACCCCGCGTGGCACGCGCATCTTCGGCCCAGTGGGGCGCGAACTGCGCGACAAGAAGTTCATGCGCATCGTTTCCCTGGCACCGGAGGTGCTGTAACCATGAAGCTGAAAAAGGGTGACACCGTGAAGGTGATCGCAGGCAAAGACAAGGGCCAGGAGGGCGAGATCGTTCACGTCTTCCCCGCCGACAACAAGGTGCTCGTCAACGGCGTCAACACCGCCAAGAAGCACTCGAAGACCAGCCGGAACAACAAGCAGGGCGGGATCATCGACCGCGACATGCCCATCGATGCCAGCAACGTGATGCTGCTGCACAAGGGCAAGCCGACTCGCGTCGGCTACAAGATCCAGACCGACGGAACCAAGGTTCGGGTCGCCAAGCGCAACGGCGAGGTGATCGGGTGAGCACAGCAACCGAAACTGCTACGGCCACCGCTCCGCGCCTGAAGCAAAAGTATCACGACGAGGTCAAGGGCCCGTTGAAGACCGATCTCGGCCTTTCCAACGTCATGCAGGTCCCGAGGATCGAAAAGATCGTCATCAACATGGGTGTTGGTCGTGCCACTCAGCAGCCCTCGCTGCTGGAAGGCGCCGTCAAGGACCTCACCCGCATCAGCGGCCAGAAGCCGGTGATCACCAAGTCACGCGATTCGATCGCCGGGTTCAAGCTTCGTGAAGGGCAGTCCATTGGCTGCAAGGTCACGCTGCGAGGCGATCGCATGTGGGAGTTCTTCGATCGGCTCGTCAGTGTGGCCATCCCTCGTATCCGCGACTTCCGCGGATTGCCGGCCACGAGCTGGGACGGTCGCGGCAACTACACGTTCGGCCTCGCCGAGCAGGTCGTGTTTCCAGAGATCGACTACGACAAGATCGACGCCCCGCGAGGCATGGACATCACCATCGTCACGACTGCCGCCACCAACGAGCAGGGCAAGGCGTTGCTGGATGCATTCGGGTTCCCGTTCAAGCGGGAAGTCGATGTGTCGCAACCGGAGAAGATCAAGCGCCGCGGACCAGCGTTCCGCGGCAAGGGCGCAGCAGGCAAGTCCTCTGCGAAGAAGAAGTAACGGAAGGGCATCGAAGTGGCAAAGAAGTCATTGATCAACAAAGCGAATGCCAAGCCGAAGTACAAGGTGCGTGGCTATAGCCGTTGCCGCAAGTGCGGCCGGGCGCGTTCGGTGTACCGCAAGTTTGGGTTGTGCCGTGTCTGCCTTCGCAGCATGGCTCACGCCGGCGAGATCCCCGGTATGACCAAGGCGAGTTGGTGAGGAACGCATCATGATGACTGACCCCATCGCAGACATGCTGACCCGCATCCGCAATGCCAACACGGCAATGCACGACGAAGTCCGCATGCCATCGTCGAAGCAGAAGATCGCATTGGCGACCATCCTCCACAAAGAGGGCTACATCCACGGCTTCAGCACAGCGCCATCGACCACTGGTCCGGGCGACGTGTTGACGATCTCGATGAAGTACTCGGCGGAACGTCACCGCACGATCTCCGGCTTGCGCCGCATCTCCACGCCAGGCCTCCGGGTCTACCGCAAGGGCGACGCTGTTCCGCGCGTTCTCGGCGGTCTCGGTGTGGCTGTCCTATCCACCAGTCAGGGACTGATGACCGACCGCGAAGCGCGCAAGCGCAAAGTGGGCGGCGAAGTCCTCTGCTACGTGTGGTGAATCGGAGCTCTCATGTCACGAATTGGTAATTCCCCCATTGCAGTGCCCGGCGGCGTCGATATCACCATCGACGGCGGAGAGCAGAACACCGTCACGGTGAAGGGCCCGAAAGGCACCCTCAGCCGCTCGTTGCCCAGCATCATCACCGTGCGCCGCGACAGCGAGATGATCGTGGTCGAGCGCCCCGACGACCTCCGCGAGAGCCGCTCGTTGCACGGCCTGACCCGCACATTGGTCAACAACATGGTCGTCGGTGTCACTGACGGCTTCAGCAAGGAACTCGAGATCATCGGCGTCGGCTACCGCGCCGAGGCCGTGGCACCCAACAAGCTGCGCATGGCTCTGGGCTTCAGCCATCCGGTGATCGTCGATGCTCCCGAAGGCATCACGTTCGAGGTGCCCGTACAGACACGAGTGATCATCAAGGGGATCGACAAGGAAGTCGTCGGTCAGGTGGCAGCCAACATTCGTTCGATGCGCAAGCCCGAGCCGTACAAGGGCAAGGGCGTGCGTTATCTGGGCGAGAAGGTCCTCCGCAAGGCCGGCAAGACCGGTAAGAAGTGAGCGAACGATGAGCAAGACAGCAGAAAAGCGTCGGCAAGGCCGAATCATCCGCCACCGGCGGGTGCGCAAAAAGATCCACGGCACCGCGGTTCGGCCGCGCCTGGCCGTGTTCCGTTCCAACAAGCATCTGTCGATTCAACTGATCGACGACGAAGCCGGCCGCACCGTGGCTACGGCCTCGACGGCCGAAGCGGCAATGCGCGCCGAAGGCAGTGGCGCAACGGTTGCCGCGGCAACTCGACTCGGCCAGTTGCTGGCCGACCGAGCCAAGGCTGCCGGCGTCACCCAAGTGGTGTTCGACCGTGGTGGATTCCTCTATCACGGCCGTGTCGCAGCGGTTGCCGCTGCCGCACGCGAAGCAGGTCTGGAGTTCTGATGGCAGCGCCAACGAATTACGCCAACAACCCGTCGCACAATCCCATCGACTCCGGTGGCCTGCGCGAATCGCGTGTCATCCACATCAACCGAGTCGCCAAGGTCGTAAAGGGTGGCCGTCGTTTCTCGTTCACCGCGCTCGTCGTGGTCGGCGATGGCAACGGTCGGGTCGGCCTGGGCTACGGCAAGGCCAAAGAAGTTCCGCTGGCGATCCAGAAGGGCACCGAAGAGGCCAAGAAGAATCTGTTCGACGTTCCCTTGGCGGGCAGCACCATCACCCACCCGATCATCGGTGTCACCGGTGCCGGCCGCGTGATGATGAAGCCGGCCGCCGCTGGTACCGGCGTCATCGCCGGCGGCGCGGCCAGAATCATCCTCGAAGAGGCCGGCGTGCATGACGTGTTGTGCAAGTCGCTCGGTTCGTCGAACGCCATCAACGTCGCCCGGGCAACGATCAACGGCCTGCAGTCGCTGCAGCGTCCGGAAGAAGTCGCCCGTCGTCGTGGCTTGGCCGCCGAGGAGTTCGTGCCGAAGGGCATGCTCAACGCCTACAACGAGCGCAAGAAGCAGATCGCAGCAGGAGATTCACACTGATGCCGCAGACAAAGAGCGACACAACCGGCGAGAAGATGATCACCGTCAAGCAGATCCGCTCGACGATCGCCAACAAGCCAAAGACCCGTGGCACCATGCGTGCCCTCGGCCTGCGCAAGATCGGCGACACCAACACGTTGCCGGACCGCAAGGAGATCCGCGGCATGATCGCCCGGGTCGGTCATCTCATCACCGTGACGGAGAACTGACATGCGTGTCGACCAACTCGCCCCATCACCGGGGTCCAACAAGGCCAAGCGACGCGTCGGGCGCGGTATCGGCGGCAAGGGCGGCAAGACCGCCGGCGCCGGCACCAAGGGCCAACAGTCGCGCGGTCGAGGCAAGGTTGCTCGCGGCTTCGAGGGCGGCCAGATGCCGCTGAAGCAGCGCGTGCCGAAGTTGAAGGGTTTCAACAACCCGTTCCGTGTCGAGTACAGCCCGGTCAACCTCGATCAGCTCGCCGCATGCGGCGAATCGACCGTCGATCCCGACGTGCTCGTGGCGAAGGGTCTGGTCCGCAAGGGCGACTTCGTGAAGGTCCTGGCTCGCGGCGAGATCACCTCCAAAGTCGACGTCACCGCGCATGGTGTTTCGAAGGCTGCCGAGGCGGCCATCAAGGCCGCAGGCGGTAGCGTCACGCTGTTGCCGCTGCCGTTCAAGCAGGGTCGCCCGCCGGTCAAGGGCAACCAGTTCACCAACCGCTGATCCTCACACCTACCGCTGAGCCGACAAGGGAGTCGCTGTGCTGTCGAACCTGAAGAATGTCTTCAAGGTCACCGATCTGCGGAACAAGATTCTGTTCGTCATGGTGATGATTGCCCTGTACCGACTGGGCACCGCCATCCGTGTACCTGGCATCGATCCCGACGCCGTCAAGCAGTTCAAGAAGGGCGTCGAGTCGCAGGGCGCGCTCGGCTTCCTCGACCTGTTCTCGGGCGGAGCGTTCGGCAGCTTCTCGATCTTCGCGCTCGGCATCATGCCGTACATCACCGCAAGCATCATCATGCAAGTGCTAGGTGTGGTGATCCCCAAGCTCGAGAAGTTGCAGCAAGAGGGCGCGGTCGGGCAGCGCAAGATCACGCAGTACACCCGCTACCTGGCCATCGGGATCTCGACGATGCAGGCCACAGCGCTGACGTTCATTTTCGGCAACGGCAATGGCAACGCCTTCTTCGGCGCCGCGCAACGGTTGCCGACCGGCGTCAAGCTCCTACCCGATGGCATGTGGCCGCGCGGGTACCTGGTGATCCTGTCACTCGTCGCAGGCACTGCCGTACTGATGTGGATCGGCGAGCTCATCAGCCAGCGCGGCATCGGCAATGGAATGAGCATGGTGATCTTTGCCTCTGTCGTCAGCAGCCTTCCGTTCGGCTTCTACGCCATCTTGCAGGAGCGGAAGTGGTTCGCGTTCGCCCTGCTGCTGATCGTCAGCTTGTTGATCGTCGTCGCGGTCGTACGCGTCGAACTGGCGCAGCGCCGCATCCCGGTGCAATTCGCCAAGCGCGTTGTCGGCCGGCGCATGTACGGCGGCCAGAACACTTACATTCCGTTGAAGGTCAACCAGAGCGGCGTCGTGCCGATCATCTTCGCCAGCTCGGTGCTGCTGTTGCCGGTGTTGATCACGAACTTCCTCGGTGGCAGCAATGGCTCCGGCTGGAGAGCCTCCATTCAGAAGTGGGTCGACGCCAACCTGGTCAACAGTCAGAACCTGGTGTACATCGTTCTGTTTTCGCTGATGATCGTTGCCTTCGCCTACTTCTACAACTCGATCGCCTTCGATCCCATTCGCCAGGCCGATCAGATCCGGCGCCAGGGTGGCTTCATTCCTGGCGTTCGCCCAGGCCCGCAGACCGAGCGCTACTTGGCCAAAGCGGTCAACCGAATCACGCTGCCCGGTGCATTGTTCGTTGCAGTCATCGCCATCACGCCATACATCATCCTGTGGTTGTTCGACGTGCAGAACTTCCCGTTCGCCGGGACCACCGTGTTGATCGCCGTAGGCGTCGCCCTCGAACTCATGCGTCAGATCGACAGCCAATTGATGCTGCGCAACTACGAGGGCTTCCTGAAGTGACCCTGCCCCGTCTGTCGAAGGGCGGGTCGTCAGCGGCATGATCCCGGGCGCTCGGCTCATTCTGCTCGGCCGGCAAGGTGCGGGTAAGGGGACGCAATGCGTGCGCTTGTCGCGCCATTTCGTCGTACCGCACATCTCGACCGGCGACATGTTGCGCGCTGCGGTTCGGGAAGGAACCGACCTTGGTCGAATGGCCAAGAAAGTCATGGACGACGGTGGATTGGTCGGTGACGACATCATGATCGGCATCGTCAGAGAGCGGCTCAGCCACCACGACGCCAAGGGACGCGGGTACATCCTCGATGGTTTCCCGCGCACCGTGTATCAAGCACAGGCGCTCGACGGGATCACAGCCGAGCAACCGATCGACCTGGTGCTCGATCTCGACGTGCCGCGCGAACTGGTGCTGGCGCGACTCAGCGCGCGCCGGGTCTGCCGCGACTGTGGCACCAACTACGTCGCCAGCGGCTCGGAGAAGCTGCCCTGGATCTGCGAGGTGTGCGGCGGCGATGTCATGCATCGCGACGACGACACACCTGAGGCCATCGAACATCGTCTCGACCTCTACGAGCAACAGACTTCGCCGCTGATCGAGTACTACCAGAGCCAGGGGCGTCTCGCCGTCATCGATGGCGTGGGTACTCCCGATGCAGTGTTTCGGCTGCTTGCTGCGGCTGTCGACGCAACCCGCTGAGCCGCAGCCGATGCGCCGCCTTCAACGACGATCTGCGGAAGAGTTGCGGCAAATGCGCGCTGCCGGCCGGGTGGTGGCCGAGATGCATCAGGCGATTCGCGCCGCGGCAGCGCCCGGTGTGACGACGCTGCAGCTCGACCACGTCGCCCGCGACGTCTTGGCCACCCGCGGCGCAACGTCGAACTTTCTCGACTATCACGGATACCCCGCCGTGATCTGCGCTTCGGTCAACGACGAGGTCGTGCACGGGATCCCCAACGATCGCCCGCTGCAGGATGGCGACATAGTTTCGATCGACTGTGGTGCAATCGTCAACGGATGGCACGGTGACGCGGCATTCACCATGGGCGTCGGCTCGATCAGCGCAGATGCCCAGCGCTTGATCGACACGGCCGATCGAGCGCTGGTCGCCGCAATCGCGGCAATGCAGCCTGGCGGTCATCTCGGCGATGTGGGCGCGTCCGTCGAGGCGGTCGTCAACGCCGCTGGCTATGGCAGTCCTCGGGATTACTGCGGTCACGGGATCGGCAAGGCCATGCACGAGGAGCCCGATGTCGAGAATCGCGGCCGGCGCGGCAAAGGTCCTCGGCTGGAGCCCGGCGTGGTGCTGGCGATCGAGCCAATGCTGATCGCCGGCGGTCACGACGAGGTTCTGGTTCTCGACGACGACTGGACAGTGGTCACGGCCGATGGCTCATTGGCCGCGCACACCGAACACACCGTGGTCGTCACCAACCGCGGCCCCGAGATCCTCACCCGCCTGTGAGTTCGGCAACCGTTTGTGAGTTGCAGCACCGATACGGGGCCGCAGTCATCAAACGCGTCAGCGACGCGTCAGCGTTTGTGAGTTGCAGCACCGATACGGGGCCGCAGTCATCAAACGGCGGGGTGGGTGAGCCGGTCAGCGGCGGTAGACGTTGTTGCCCCAGTTGGTGCCGGCCATCTCGTACTGGGTGTTGAAGTCCTCGAACTGCAGCCAGCGATCGCCATTCCACGGGTCCATCACATGAACCTGACTCGGCTCGACGGACTCGTCGGCGCTGACAGTGATGCCGGCGACGACGATGCTGTGGTACGCGTTGCCTGGTACCTGGATCAACAGCGGCCCGTTGTCGTTCAACCACTGATCCCAACCATCGGGACCTTGGCAGACCGGGTAGATCTGGGTGAGCCCGTACGCCGCGGCGACCTGGCCGAGTTCGAGCTGCGTCGCACCGTCGTCCCACACGCTGTCGGGGAACTGCTCCTTCATCTCCTGAACCACCGACATGTCGTCGCTGCGACCGAGCAGCATCGCCGTCGACGCTGCCCAGCACGTGTTGTTCGTGGACTGGGCGACGTATCCCACTGGGTTATCGGTACTCATTGTTGTCCTTCCGTCCGTGACGATTTCGCACAAACTGGTTCCAGTGTGCGCGGCAACGCGCGGGCTGGGCAATGACCGATCGGGCAACCATCCGGCCAGCCGGAGCCGGGCGGGTCAGCGCTGGGCGAGGCCGTCGATGACGGTGGGATTGCCGGCAAGCAGTGTGTGGCGCACCTTGCCACGTAGGGTGCGCCCGGCGTACGGCGTGTTGCGACTCTTGCTGGCCAACTTGGCGGGCACGACGGTCCATTCGGCTGTGGGATCGAAAACCACCAGGTTTGCGGGCTCGCCTGCCGCGATCGGGCGGCCGTGCAACTGGTCGATACAGGCGATCGCCGCTGGCTTCCAGCTCAGTGCCGCGACGATGTCGTGCAACGGCATGTCGAGCTCGGTGATCGCCAATGCCAGCGCCGTCTCCAACCCCAGCATTCCGGGCGGTGCCTGGTCGAGCGGTGCTTCCTTCGATTCCGGCGGATGCGGTGCGTGATCGGTTGCGATGGCATCGATCGTGCCGTCGACCAGCCCGGCCTTGATCGCAGCGATGTCGGCGGCTGTGCGCAACGGAGGGTTGACCTTGTACACGGCGTCGTACCCGGCGAGCAGTTCGTCGGTGAGGGTGAAGTGGTGCGGCGTGGCCTCTGCAGTCACGAGCAGGCCGTCAGCTTTTGCGGCGCGGACCAGTTCTACGCTGCCCGCCGTCGAGAGGTGCAGCAGGTGGATGGGCGCGCCCGTCAGTCGCGACAGTTCGATGTCGCGGTGCACCATCAGTTCCTCGGCGATCGCCGGCCATCCGGGAAGGCCGAGGTGGCTGCAGCACGAGCCCTCGTGCATGACCGCACCGTGGGTCAGCGAAGCAACCTCGCAATGCTGGGCCAGTGTGATGCCGAGGGCACGCCCGTACTCCATGGCATGACGCATGAGTTGCGGGTCCTGCACTCCGTTGCCGTCGTCGGTGAACAGCCGCACACCGGCAGCCGCGAGTTCTCCAAACGGTGCCAGTGCTTTGCCGTCGCGATTCATCGTGATGCACCCAGCCGGATGCACATCGCACAGCCCGGCACGCAGTGCCTGGGCGCGCACGAACTCGATCACCGAGAGCGAGTCCTGTGCCGGCTCAGTGTTGGGCATGGCCACGATTGCGGTGAAGCCCCCGAGAGCTGCGGCGCGGCTGCCGGTCTCGATCGTCTCGGCCTCTTCACGTCCCGGTTCGCGCAGGTGAACGTGGAGATCGACGAAGCCTGGCGCAACGATGCAGCCGGTCGCGTCGAGGACCTGGTCGCCTTGTAGCGACGGGCCGACCTCCGCCACGCGACCGTCGACGATCACGACGTCGGCGCGTCGTTCGCCGGAGTCGTCAAGCACGCTGCCTCCGCGGATCACGACGCGGGTCACGACGCGTCGCCCTTCAGGTCGTTGCCGGATCCAAGGAGATGGAACAGCACTGCCATGCGCACGGCGACTCCGTTCGTGACCTGATCGAGGATGACCGAACCGGTCAGTTCGGCGGGGTCGACGACCATCTCGACGCCGCGATTCATGGGACCCGGATGCATGACCAACGAATGCGAAGCCAGGCGGGCCGCACGATCGGCCGTCAGTCCATACATCGAGGAGTACTCGCGCAGGCTCGGCAGCAGGGCGTCGTCCATGCGTTCGCGCTGCACGCGCAACAGGTACAGCACGTCGAGATCGGGCAGCACAGCATCGAGATCGTGAGAAACCTCGACCGGCCAACCGTCGAGCGAAGGCGGTAGCAGCGTGGGAGGTCCCACCAGCGTGACTTGGGCGCCGAGTGCGGTGAAGGCCTGCACATCGCTGCGGGCGACGCGACTGTGCTTGATGTCGCCGACTATGGCGATGCGCAGACCGTCGAACCCGTCGCGCCGATTGAGGTTGGTGCGGATGGTGTAGCAGTCGAGCAGCGCCTGCGTGGGGTGCTGGTGCCATCCGTCGCCCGCATTGACGATGCTGGCGTTGGTCCAGCGAGTGATCATCTGCGGTGCGCCGCTGGACTTGTGGCGCACGACGAACGCGTCGACGCCCATGGCTGCGATGGTCTCGATGGTGTCGCGTAGGCTCTCGCCCTTGTTGACGCTGCTGGACGAAACAGCAAAGTTCATGGTGTCGGCGCTGAGCCGCTTGGCCGCAGTGTCGAAGCTCGTGCGAGTGCGCGTCGAGTCCTCGAAGAACAGGCTCACGACGTTCTTGCCGCGCAGCGCCGGCACTTTCGGAATGGGTCGTTGTGAGACCTCGACCATGTGGTCGGTGAGCTCCAACAGGTGGTGGATGTCGGCGGCCGACAGGTCGCTGATCGACAGGAGGTGCTTCACGCGATCACCACGCCCTGGGCGCTGACCTGCACGTCTTCGTCGCCAGCCGTCGGCAGGTTCTTGCCGACGTAGTCCGGCCGGATCGGTAGCTGCCGATGACCGCGGTCGACGATCACCGCCAGTTGCACCGCATGCGGGCGTCCGTAGTCGTTGAGTGCTTCGAGGGCGGCGCGCACCGTGCGACCGGTGAACAACACATCGTCGACCAACACGACCGTGGTGCCATCGAGCGAGACGGGTATTGCCGTGACGTGACCGGGCACGATCGGGCGCAGACCGACATCGTCGCGATGGAAGCTGACATCGAGCGAGCCGACGGGCACGGGGGAGCCGATTCCGGTGAGGACGTCGGCCAACTCGTCGGCGATCCAGACGCCGCCACGCTGCAGCCCGACCAGCACGATGCCATCCGTGCCGTGGTTGCGCTCGACGATCTCGTGAGCGATCCGAGTCAGTGCCCGGCGCACATCGTCGGCACTCAAGACCACTCGCGGGCCGCTAGATGCGGGCATGACTTCCTTCCACGTATCGGCCTCACGGGACCGATTTCACGTTCGGACCTCGATGTTACCGGCTCGATCCCGGAGCCTCTAGCGTCACGGACCAAAGAATGGAAGTGGGGGCTTGATGAACACGCACTGGATCGTCGAGGGCCAGATCGACCCGCGGTGGCCGATCAACACCCGGGGCAACATCGGTGAGGTCTTCCCCGAGGTGTTGACACCGCTCTCCTACAAGTTGGCCGTGATCTCAGCCGAGCGCGGCTGGCGCGATGCCTTCCGCAAGATGGGAATCCTGGCCGCCAAGGACTTGCGACGCGAGGACCCGACCATCATCGGTCTATACGGCGGCTACGGGTATCTCGACCTGTCGTTCCTGCGGATCGTCGGGGTACGCGCGCCCGGATCGAATCCCGAAGCGATCGACAAGAGTCTGTTCGGCGAAGGCAATCCGCCTCCGTATCAACCGAAGCGGGGCGACAAGAACCTGCTGTGTTCGGTGAAGATGCTACGAACCGTCATGAAGGCCCTGTCGATTCGAGGGCTGCCGCCACAGGTCGAAGACTCGCGGCGGCGAGCCGACGAATGGATCGGGCGTCGTCCGTTCCTGACGGCGTCGAACGAGGAGCTGCTGGCCTTCCTGCACGAGTATCCACATGTGTTCGCGCCAGTGTTCGAGAACCACATGGTCACGACGTTCACCGCATCGATTGTTGGTGGTCTCCTGAACGATGGGGCGGCCGCGGCGGGCGACCAAACGATGGTCACCACCCTGATGGGCGCCTATGGAGAGGTCGCCTCTGCCCAGTACGCCCGCGAAATGTTGAAGGTTGCCAGGATCGTACGTGCCAACCCGGTTGTCGGTGCCGCGTTCGATCAAGGTGTCCGGGGACTGCTCGAGCGCCTCGACGGCGTGCCCGAGGCAGCGGTGTTTCGCACGGCGTTCGAACATTTCGTGGCCGACTACGGGCATCGCGGCCCCAACGATTGGGAGCTGTCGAGCCGCACGTGGGAGAACACACCCGAACTCGCACTGGCAGCCATCGACTGCATGCGTCAGGCGAATCACGAACTGGATCCGTCGCTGCGGCTCGGAGATGTCGAGCGACTACGCGCCGAGGCAGTGGCGGCGATCGTCCCGCATCTCAAGCTGCTCGACAAGGCCAACTTCAAGAAAGCCGTAAAGGTGATGGGCTACTGGTTCCGCGGCCGCGAGGGCACCCGCGACCAGGCCATCCGAATGCACCTACCCACGCGGCAGGTGTTCTTCGAGCTCGCCGGCCGGGCGACCGAGAAGGGTGGTTGGAGCGACCCGCGCGACTTGGCGTTGCTGGACCCGATCGAGGAGCTGTCGTACTGCGTGGCCGACCCAACCGCATGGACCAACACGATCCTCGAGCGGGTGGCGCTGCGTGATCGGTTCGCGGCTGTCGTGCCGCCGTTCTTCATCACGTCGCAGGACGACGTGCCCAGTATCGAGCAGATGGAGGCCATCGGCCGCACCCACCCTGGGCACGCGACCGTCGGCACGGTGTTGCAGGGCGCAGGTGGTTGTTCGGGTATCGCGCGTGGCCGGGCGCGGGTCGTGCTCGACCCGGCCGACCCGAACGGCCTCGAACCCGGCGACGTGTTGGTGGCTCCGCTCACCGACCCTGCGTGGACTCCGCTGTTCCTGCCCGCCGCAGCGGTGGTGGTGAACGTAGGCGCACTGATGAGCCACGCGATCATCGTGTCTCGCGAGCTCGGCATCCCTTGCGCTGTCAGCGTCGAAGGTGCAACCGAACGCATCCCGGACGGCGCCCTCGTCGAGGTCGATGGCGCCACGGGAACCGTGACGATCCTGGCGGCAACGGCCTGATCTGGTGTAGACGCGCAGCAGCATTCACTGCAGCGTCATGCCTCGTTCATGAGGACGTCAGCTTGTACTTCTAGTCTGACGCTCCGATGGATGCCGAACCGCTTGTGGCCCCGTACGACGTCGGCGAGGTGCTCGACAGTGTCACCTCGGCGTGGCGGAAACCAGCGCCGATCACGATCGACGCGGTGGACGCAGGCGACGAGGCACCCTTTGCACTCGCATCGGACGTGGAAGGTTTCCTGGCCAGTCTGCGTCGGGAACAGGTGCGATTTCTGGACGCGATCTCGGCGGCCCGACTCGAGCTCTCCAACGAGCCTGGCCAACTCGCTAGGGCGGCTGTGCTTCAGGCTCGGCTGACCCAACGGTTTCTCGATGCCCAGCGCTCGATTCTCCGAGGTCGCGCCGCGGTGGACGCCAAAGTTGCAAGGATCGCCGAGGACACCGAGGCAATTGTGGCCTCCACTGGCGCGACGGGTGCCAGTGGTCGGGCGGTCTGCGAACGTTCGGGAGACGACGTCCGCGCCCTCCTCGATCTCGCAGAGCCAGCTGATCACGTCGGTCGAACCAGTTCCGACACGGATGCGTTTGCGTGGGTGATCGACGCGGCCTTCGAGTTCGATCAACCCGAAGGAGCCACCGCCGAGCAACAACTCCGAACGCTCCTCGACGACTGGTGGCAGGCCGAGGTGCAAGAGTGCCAAGCAGGCATCGACGATGCCTACGCGCGCGCCGCAATGCGACTCCATGTGGCCAGGACTTATGCCGGCGAGAGCTTTGAAAGGCCGGCGAACGTCCAACGCCTTGGGCCACCGACCACGCCGCCGGTGCCTCATTTAGCCCCGCCAGCGCCTGTTCTGGCGCCACCAGCGCCAGTGTTCGCGCCGCCAGAATTGACGACCGGGTCAATCGAACCGGCAACGCTGGTGCCGCGTTCACTTCTCGCACAACTCGACGCGGTCGACCACGAGGGACTCGACTCGCTGATCGAATCGCTCCTCGACGCTTTGGGGACCCCGCCGACGCATGAGTTGCCTCCGGGCGCCGTCCGGGCGGTCGCAGCCATCGGACCTGGTCAGTCGAGTCCTAGCACGAGCGCTGCCTACGACGGCGCCTCCGACGATTTCTGGCCAACGCGACGGCGCTGGCCACAGCGACTGGCTCGCCACTGGGTCATCGCCCACGTGTTGTTCCCCATGGTCTCGGTCGTTGGTGCTCTGGTAGTGGTGCTCGCCATGACCGGATGACGGCGCTCCCTGCCCGCGACTCCGCTGCACGTTCCCCGGAATTCACCTGCCGTTCAGATAGTCGCTACCAGGCGTCGTTACTGTCCTCGTGTGCATTCATCGACCAACGGACACTCATTGTCGGCCATGAACTCCTTCGAGGCACAGCCCATCAATGGAACGAACGGCAGCGGCGACGAGCGAGAGCGTTTGCTCGCGGAGATAGCCGCAGCCAAAGATCGGCTCGATCGCGCCCACCACGACGGCGAAGCGCGAGCCGCGGAGGCCCGCGAAGCCTTGCGCTCCGAGGTCATGGCGACCCGCGACACCCTGGCCGAGATGGAGCGTCAGCTCCGGCAAGCAATGGCAATGATCCAGGACGAAACGGCGGCCGAAGTGGAAAGGATCCTTGCCGAGGCGCGCAAGTTTGCAGCCGGGTAGGCGGCGTTGCCGGCGCTACTGTGCGACGGGCTGCAGGGCGTCGAGCCGCCGCAACTCGTCGGCGGCCATCTTGGAGACGAGCACCTCGACGTAGTCTTGGACGCGGCCACCCTCGAACTTCGGCAGCTGGCTGTGATGGCGTCACCGCGGCTGTAGAGGGTGGTCCCAGGCATGCAGCCGGCGCAGCAAACTGCGCTTCTTGTCTTGATGGCGGTGCATTCGAGTCAGGATCGAGTCGAGCGCGCTGATTGCATCGGAGATGTACGGGCCCTTGTTCAGCATGACGCACTCGGCGCGTTCGGACATCGCTGCGTCGGTGACCTCGGCGCGCGAGGCCTGGCCGACGCGGGCGAGCGTGTCGAGCACTTGTGTCGCCCAGATGACGGGCACATGGGCTGCTTCGCATGCCCACATGATCTCCTCCTGCACTTCGGCGAGCCGGTCGAACCCCACCTCGACTGCCAAGTCGCCACGGGCGATCATCACCCCGACGCATTGGCTGCGCAGGGCTGTCAGCAACAGTTCCGGGAGGTTCTCGAATGCGGCGACATTCTCGATCTTCAAGACGATGCCGATGTTCTCAGCGTCGAGTCGTTCGAGCTCGCGTTGCAGGTGTTCGACGTCTTCCGGGCGGCGAACGAACGACAGATTGACGACGTCGGCGTTTTGAGCCACGAACTCGAGATCTTCGAGGTCTTTCGACGTCAGGGCGTCGAGTTGCAGATCCGTGTCGGGCGCGTTGATGCCTTTGCCGGCCTTCAGGTTGGCGCCACCTGGTCGAACATCGGAAACGATCAACTCGATGCTCTCCTCGTTGACGTCGTCGATTACACCACCAATCTTGCCGTCATCGAGCCAGACACGCTCTCCCGGTTGAGCGCTGACGAACACCTCGGGAAGCGTGCATCCGATGTAGTGGGTGGACGCCCCCGGATTTGGCGCCACCGGATCGAGCGAGCGTGTCAGTACCACGCGATCGCCTCGGTGCACTCGATGCACCTGCTCGGTTTCGTCCAGCTCTCCGACGATGACCAGGTCATGCCCGTTGGTTGTCTTGCAGGCAATCTCCAAGCCTGTGATCACATAGGTCGTCTGTGCACACGACGCCACACAGCCACCCTCGTCGACCTCAATGATCTCCCAATGTCGTCTGGCGCCGCGGCTGTCGAGCAGTTCGATTCGGTCACCGCGATGCCGTCGGTGCAACCACGCCGGGTTGTCGACCGGAAGGTCGATCATGACGCCATGGTTGCCGTGGGCGACGGGGCAGGGCTCGCCGTCCGCCACCAGGTGAACCAGCGCCGGTGTGATCACGCGTCCGGTAACGCTGCGCTGTGGCCGGATCCGCACGACACGCGGTCCGGCGGTCAGCGGCCCGGTGCGGAGTTTGGGACCGCCGAGATCCATCGCCACGCGGCAGCGCTGTACATCCGGCTC
This sequence comes from Ilumatobacteraceae bacterium, assembly GCA_031412355.1. GTDB lineage: Bacteria > Actinomycetota > Acidimicrobiia > Acidimicrobiales > Ilumatobacteraceae > JAENVT01. The sequence goes on from JANOCR010000364.1 coordinate 30,361, forward strand.
CACAGCCGATCGCAGGCGAGCGATCATCCTGGACCATGCCGCTGGACCATCGTGTGCGCAGTTGATCCTGGCCAGATCCATTCCTCCGGCCAGCCACTTGCCGATCAGCAGGTCGTCGTCGGCGGCCTCGCTCGGTATCGTCACCATGATCCGAGTCGACCGTTCCGATCGAGCCGGGCCCAGGAGGCGCTCAGCGTTGTCGGCGAGTAGTTCGTTGCCCTCGTTCATAGCGATGCCTGCGCGAGGTTGGGGCGGTGCGTGGTCGGTCATCACGGCGAGCACCGACAACACTGCTTCGATCGTCGCCAAGACATAAGGCTCCGAACGCCCGAGCGACGACAAGCCAACCAGCGCCAGGCGCGATTGCAGGTCACGGATGTCGTGGTTGCGAAGCTCCACGTAATGCACGAGGTTCACCGCTGATCGACGATGCACGGGATGCACGGCTGCGATCTCAGCGGAGCGGACTTTCTCGGCGGTCAACAGCGACTCGCGAAGGTCGCGTACCTCAGCCTCCAGAGCACTCAAATCACATGAAATGCTGATGGCGAGCATCTCTGCATGGTACGAGCGCGGAATGAACGGGATCTGAACGACAATCAAACCTTTGCACCGCTGCGTCGGCGAGGTTGTTCAGTCAGCGTTTACCTTCGAAGGGTTGCTTTCCGGCGCGCGCCTGGGAAAATGGCTGATGATCGAGCGCGAGTTCAAGCTCGCAGCAGACGCTGGCGTTGCGCTGCCTGACTTCAGCGACGTGGCCGGCATCACGGTGGGGCCGACGACGATTCTGCAACTCGACGCCACCTACTACGACACTCCGACCTTGTCGCTGGCCCGTTGGGGCGTCACGCTTCGATCCCGCACGGGGGAGCCCGGTCCTGCGTGGACACTGAAGCTTCCCGTCAGCGTCGACGGCTTGGAGATGTCACGCCACGAGTTCACGTTCGACGAGCCGGTCGGCCTCGTCCCCACCGCGGTCCGCCATGCAACGCGCGCCTTCACGAGATCGCAGGACCTCGGTCTGGTGGTTCGGCTGCACACTGAGCGCACCACCTTCGCCCTCCGGCTCGAAGGACAGCCGTTCGCAATCGTCTGTGACGACACGGTCGTTGCCGAAGGGGCTGCCGAACCAATCAATGTGTTCAGGGAGATCGAGGTTGAATTGGAAGAGTCGGCGGACTCCGATGCCGTCGACGCGGTCATCGGGCGACTCCGCAAAGCCGGCTGCACAGCCGAAGATGCTCCAACCGCCAAAGCCCTCCGCGCCCTCGGGCAGCGTGCCTTCGAGCCACCCGATGTCACCAGGCCGACGATCGGCAAACACGCCACCGTGGACGCGCTCGTGCGTCACGTGCTGGCCAAGTCGGTGACGCAGATCATCAATCGACACGCGGGGGTGTTGGCCGGCGACGATCCGGAGGAGCTTCACCAGTTCCGTGTGGCCGCGCGACGCCTTCGATCCGATCTGCGAACCTTCGCGCCGTTGCTCGACGAGCACTGGACGAACTGGCTCCGCGACGAGCTGGGGTGGTTGGGCACCGAGGTCGGCGTCGGCCGCGACGCCGACGTGCTCGCCGAGCGGTTGCGATCGCAGCTGGCCCGGCTACCGGAGCGGGATGCCAAATCGGTGGACAGTCTTCTGCAACGTCTCGCCGACACAACCTCCGATGCAGCCGAACACGTGGTTGCTGTGCTGACGGGCGATCGGTACCTTGCGTTGTTGGATGCGCTCGTCGATACCGCTCGCCAAGCGCGGTTCGCTGCCGAGCCGGCAGGTTTGGCCGATGGCCCCGGCCGACCGGTGTTCATCGACTTGGTGTACAAGCCGTGGCGTCGCCTTCATCGCGCTGTTGCCAATCTGACGCCCGACGCGCCGGACGTGGCCCTTCATGCAATCCGGATCCGGGCAAAGCGCGCCCGATACGCCGCCGAAGCAGTTGCGCCCTTGTACGGCCGCGCCGCTCGCCGGTTCGCTGGTGCCCTGGCCGATGTGCAGACCGTCCTGGGCGACTTCCAGGACACCACTGTCGCGGAAGCGTGGCTTCGCGACGCGGCCAAGGCCTTGCCGTCGACGCGGCTGGTTGCCGGCGAGCTCATCGGCTTCGAGCGCGACGCTCGGGCGCGACTGCGGGGGGAGTTTGCCGCCGAGTGGAAGAAGGCCGTGCGGCCGAAGCTGCGAACGTGGCTCGAGTGACAGTCGATTCGGCATGTTCTCTGTACGTCGCAACGACCACGACCAACGAGGTATACCGCCTCAACCTGAAGTCCGACATCATCTCGGTCTTTGCGAACCGGAGCACCATCGACCTTGCCACGGGCACCCCACCAGCGGCAACGACCGTCTCATCGAGATCACGATTCCTGACCGTTTGACCCATCAGTGCCAGCTCACAGAACGGCGGCCGTTCTGTGAGCTGACGCAGAGCACCTAGACCAGGCGGCCGGCGTCCAATCGCAGCACCTGATCGGCACGCTCGAAGGCGACTGCGCGATGCGAGACCACCAACACCGTGATGCCGGCTGCGGCCAGGTTCGACCACAGCTGCAGTTCGGTCTCGATGTCGAGAGCGCTGGAGAGGTCGTCGAGCACCACGAGCTCGGGCGAGTGCACCAATGCACGCGCTGTTGCGACACGCTGACGCTGACCGCCCGACAGGCGCAGTCCACGCGGCCCGATCAGCGTTCGGGCGCCGTCGGGCATCTCTTCGATGTCGGCGCTGACCGCAGCCAGTTCGAGCGCCAACGACAACTGCTCATCGTCGACGATACCCAACGCTATGTTGTCGGCGACCGAGTCGGAGATCAGCTGCGGGACCTGCGGAAGGAACGCGGCGTTCGGGGGAATCAGGAAGGCGCCGCGGTCGTCGAGGCGTACACCGTTCCACATGACGTCGCCCGTGACATCGGCCTGGTGGGCAAGCCCGAGCACCGCTCGCAGCAGGGTGCTCTTGCCGGATCCGATCGGGCCGGTGATCACGTTGAACGTGCCGCGACGCACATTGAACTCGATGTCGTGCACGCCGGCCCCGCTGAGATAGACCGCGCTGAGCCGATGCACGTCGATCACGTCGAGCGGGACTCGGCTGGGGCGTTGGGTCTGTGGGCGGTCGCGGTGTTGGCGTTGACCGATCGGCAGGTGGCGATCCGTCACCGTGTTGCCGACGTCGGTGTCGGCGACCAGCAGGCGCATGCGGTCGAACGCCACCGCAACCTGCTTGCGGCGAGCCAGCATTCGCCCGACCATCCGCGGCAGGAAGCTCAACCATCCGAGATACGCCGAGAACACAGCGAGTTCGCCGACGCTGAATCGACCCGACGCCATCGCCCCCGCAGCGGTCAGCAGCACCAGGCCAAGACCGACATCGGCGGCGCCTTGGCTGAAGGCCCACACGCTCTCGTCGAGCACGCGGTCGCGTACAGCGGTGCGTCGCCGTGCGTCGACCAACTTGTGAAGGTGCGCAATAGTCGGTTCGATGGCATTGTTGACCTTCACGGTGGTGGCCGCAGCCATCACATCGCCGAGCAGGCCGCTGACGGCCGACGCGGCCACGCGATCGGCGGCCCGGTACCGCTTGATGCGACCGTCGAGCGTGCGGGTTGCCATGGCGACGCCGATGAGCGGGATCAACAGCACCAGCGCGGCGCGGCCGTCGACGCTGCCCAGCACCAGCCCGGCAAGCACCGTGAACACGACGCCTGCGGAGATGTCGACGAAACCGTCGATGAACATCGTGACGTCCTCGACGTCGTCGCGGAAGTGGGTGATCGCTTCGCCTGCTGATCCGACCGGCTGACCAGCCTCGGGCCCGCCGCTGGCGACCTGCGCCGTCAGCAGGTTGGCGCGCAGCAACGTCTGCATGTGCACCCACGCCCTCGTCCACATCAGGGCACCCAGGTGAATGGTGCTCATCCGCGCCACCTCGATCACGATCAGGGCGGCGCCGATCCAGTAGACGTGGGAGTTGTGGCCGGTCGAGAGCGCGTTGAAGCCTCGCCCGAGCAGCCATCCGCTGAGCACAGGGAAGGTGAAGAACAGCACGAACAGCAGGTAGCCAGACCAGAAGCTGCGCGGCTCGTGCTGCGACACACGCCATCCGAGACGCCAGACGCTCATGGCGCCGCAACCTGGTCAGGCACCTCGTCGTCGTGCGCCAGGTCCAGCAGGTGCCGGTAGCGACTCTCGATGTCTTCGGTGAGGTCAGCTCGGTCGCCGTGCTCGACGACACGGCCATGATCCAGTACGACGATTTCGTCGACGTGGCGAAGTGTCGACAGACGGTGAGCGATGATCATCGTGGTGCGGCCTTGCGTCAGCTTGGCGACCGCCTCCTCCAGCCGAATCTCCGTCGCTGGATCAACGCGTGCAGTTGCTTCGTCGAGCACGACGATGTCGGGGTTGCGGAGCCACACCCGAGCCAGCGCCAACAGCTGCGCCTCGCCCGCCGAGAGCCCTGCGCCGCCGGCACCGAGCTGTCGATGAATGCCGCCGTCGGCCAGGCTGCCGAGGCCGGCACTTTGCAGCGCCGCGGCCACTGCATGGTCGGTGGGTGTCTCGTCGAACAGCGTGACGTTGTCGCGAACGGATCCGCTGAGGAGCTCGACTTCTTGCGGGATCAGAGCGACCCGCCTGCGCAGTTCGGCCATGGGAATCTGTTCGATGGGGACACCGCCCAGCACCACGGAGCCTGTGGTCGCCTCGACGAGGCGCAGCACCAAGCGCGACAGCGTGGTCTTCCCGCTTCCGGTGCGCCCCACGATGCCGATCGAGCGGCCGGCCGTAAAGGTCAGGTTGATCGACTGCAGGACGGCTTGCTCGTCCCCATAATCGAATCCGACGTCGCGGAACTCGACGGTCAACGGTCCGCGGGGCACAAGGGTGGTGCCCTCGTCACGGATCTCGGGCTCGACGGCGAGCAGGTCGATCACCCGCACCATGGCTCCGTTGGCCTTCTGCACGGTCTCCAGCTGGTCGACCATGTCTTCGAGTGGACGCGAGATCAGCAGGACGTACTGGAACAGCAGGAACGCATCGCCGATCGTGATGACATTGCGGCTGACCAATAGGGCGCTGACGATCAGCGAGACCACCGACCCGGCGGCCACAGAACCGTCGACCGCCCACCACATCCGCAGGAATGCTTTCTCTCGGCGCACGGCGCTTCCCATCGCGTCGGCGCTGTCCTCGACGAACCTCCACATCGCGTGTCCCCCAGCGCCATTGGAGCGCAGGTCCTCTGCCGCGGTCAGTCGTTCCTCGATGCCTCCATACAGGCGAGCGTACGAGCCCATCTCGTCCGACGACTCGCCTACCGCGCGGTGGCGGCCGCGCACGATGACGGCGACCGCCAAGGCGACGTAGACGGCTGTGCCGAGGGCCAGCCGCCAGTCGACGACGAACAGCACACCGATCATCCCAACCACGGTGAACAGCGCTCCGGCTGCCCGAGGAATTACTCGGCCCATGAAGTCGCTGACGGACGTGACGTCGCCGTCGACCCGCTGGATCAGTTCGCCGGGCGTGTGCTGGCGGTGGAAGGCATGGCTGAGGCCCAACACGTGGCGAGCCAGCCGGATCCGGATGCCGTTGGTCGTGTGCCAGGCCGTTACCGTGGCCATCCAGGCCACCGCCATGTTGATCAGCTGCGAGGCGATGGCCACGACCAGGAAGAGCACCGCCAGACTGGTCAGCTGGCCGCTGGTGGTGCCCTCGGCCGCATGATCGACGATGCTGCGCACGATCAGTGGCCCGGTAAGGATCAACCCGGCGCCCGTGGCCACGAGCGCGCCAAGACCGACCCAACGCCATGCGTCGGGTCGGAGCAGGGCCGCGAGGGCGCGCCAACGTGAGGTTGAGCTGGACATCGGAACGATTCTTCCTCGTCGGAGGCCCGTTGCGCCGCTGATTTTCCGAACTGGGCGCTTGGCGTTGACTCCCTCGGCCGATAGCATTGCACTTCGGCCCAGGCCAGCTTCGCGCGTGTGGAGCGGGATTTGGGCTGCAGCTGTCACCGTTCGAAAGAGGCCCACTCTGCCCAAGCCAAAAGACGACGCCATCGTGCTCGAAGGCACGATCCTCGAATCTCTCCCCAATGCAATGTTTCGGGTCGAACTCGAGAACAGCCACAAGGTGCTGGCGCACATCTCGGGAAAAATGCGGATGCACTACATCCGAATCCTCCCTGGCGACAAGGTGCAAGTGGAACTCACCCCGTACGACCTCACCCGTGGTCGCATCACGTATCGATACAAATAGAGCCGAAACCAGGCAAAGGGCATCATGAAGGTTCGTCCGAGCGTCAAGAAAATCTGTGAGAAGTGCAAGGTCATCCGTCGGCACGGCCGCGTCAGGGTGATCTGCGAGAACCCGCGTCACAAGCAGCGTCAGGGCTGAGGAAGAGTTTCGTCATGGCACGTATTTCCGGCGTCGACATCCCCCGCGAGAAGCGGCTCGAGATCGCGCTCACCTACATCTTCGGCATCGGCAAGCCCACCGCACAGCGGATCTGCGGCGACACCGATCTCGACCCCAACCAGCGTGTCCGCGATCTGACCGAAGACGAGGTCAACAAGATCCGTGTTTGGGTCGACGCAAACCTCACCGTCGAGGGCGACCTGCGCCGCGATGTTGCCCAAGACATCAAGCGCAAGATCGAGATCGGCTGCTACCAGGGCGTGCGTCACCGCAAGGGCCTGCCGGTGCGTGGTCAGCGAACCCACACCAACGCCCGTACCCGCAAGGGCCCGAAGAAGACCGTCGCAAACAAGAAGAAGGCAGTGAGGAAGTAATGGCCAAGCCGAAGCCAGGTGGGCGTCGTCCACGCAAGCGCGAGCGCAAGAACGTCACGGTCGGTGTCGTTCACATCAAGAGCTCGTTCAACAACACCATCGTGTCGATCACCGATACGGAGGGCAATGTGATCTCGTGGGCCTCGTCTGGTGGTGTCGGCTTCAAGGGATCGCGCAAGAGCACCCCGTTCGCCGCCCAGATGGCTGCCGAAAAGGCCGCTCGTGCGGCCATGGAGCACGGCTTGCGCCGCGTCGAGGTCCAGGTGAAAGGCCCGGGTTCGGGTCGCGACACCGCAGTTCGAAGCATCCAACAGACCGGCATCGAAGTCACCTCGATCAAAGACGTCACCCCGGTACCCCACAACGGCTGTCGTCAGCCCAAGCGTCGCAGGACCTGATCCGATATGGCTCGTTACACCGGCCCGAAAGTGCGCGTCTCGCGCCGCCTCGGCACCAATATCTTCGAAAATGAGAAGGGTCGCAAGGCTCTCGAGCGTCGCCCCTTCCCGCCTGGCGCGCACGGCCGAACCCGTCGTCGCAACGCCGGCAGCGAGTACCTCGCCCAGCTGCAAGAGAAGCAGAAGGCCAAGTACATCTACGGCGTGCTCGAGCGTCAGTTCCGCAACACCTACGAAGAGGCCGTCCGGTTGGCCGGCCCGACGGGTGAGAACCTGCTTCGCCTGCTCGAACAGCGTCTCGACAACGTGGTGTACCGCGCCGGCTGGGCAAGCACCCGTCCACAGGCCCGCCAGTTCGTCAGCCACGGCCTCATCCATGTCAACGGCAAGCGCGTCAACATCGCCAGCTACCGCGTCCGCAGGGGCGAAGTCATCAGCCTGCCACCCAAGTCCCGCGAGATGATCGTGATTCAGCACAACCTCGACGTCATCGATCGCAACGTCGTCGGCTGGCTGGAGGTCGGAGACGGTGGCAAGCAAGTCACCGTTCGCGATCTTCCACAGCGCGACCACATCGACGTCCCGGTGCGCGAATCGCTCATCGTCGAGCTCTACTCCAAGTAATTCGAAGTCCACCAAGCAGTCAAAGGCACACCTTCATGCTCGTCATTCAGCGCCCCACCGTCGAAGCCATCGGCGACGAAGACAACAATCGTCAGCGTTTCGCTGTCGGTCCGCTCGAGCCCGGCTTCGGCCACACCATCGGTAACTCGCTTCGCCGCACGTTGCTGTCGTCCATCCCTGGTGCAGCCATCACGGCCGTTCGCTTCGACGATGCGTTGCACGAGTTCGACACGATCGCCGGCATCTCCGAAGACGTCACCGACATCATCTTGAACCTCAAAGACATCGTCCTCACCTCGACCAGCGACGACGACGTCGTCTTGCGCCTCGATGTGCGTGGCGCCGCTGACATCACCGCAGGCGACATCAAGTGCCCCAGCGAGATCGAAGTGCTCAACAAGGACCTGCACATCGCTTCGCTCAACACCAAGGGCCGCCTGGCCGTCGACCTCACCGTCGGCCGAGGCCGCGGTTACCTGTCGAGCGATCGCGATTCGCAGAACCGCACCATCGGCGTCGTGCCGATCGATGCGATCTTCTCGCCGGTCCGCCGAGTCATGTTCGAGATCGAGCCCACCCGCGTCGAGCAGAGCACCAACTACGAGCGCCTGGTTCTCGACATCGAGACCGACGGCTCGATCACGCCTCGCGAAGCGCTGGCTTCGGCCGGCGCAACGCTGCGTTCGCTGGTCGACCTGGTCGCCAACCTCAGCGACGAGCCGCAGGGCCTCGAGCTCGGCGAAGTTGCGGCAGTGGCCGCCTCCTCCCCCGACCTCGAGCTGCCGATCGAGGACCTCGATCTGTCCGAGCGTCCCCGCAACTGCCTGAAGCGTGCCCAGATCAACACCGTTGGCGAGCTCCTGACCAAGACCGAAGACGACCTGCTCAACATCACCAACTTCGGGCAGAAGAGCCTCGACGAGGTCAAGCAGAAGCTCGACGAGCGCGGCCTGACGCTGCGCGGCTGATCAGGAAGCAACGGAGACACGACCATGCCAGCAACCCCACGCCGAGCCCGCAACTTTGGCGGCAGCTCGCAACACCAGAAACTGATGATGGCCAACCTTGCTGCTTCGCTGATCGCGGCAGAGGGCATCACCACGACTGAAGCCAAGGCCAAGGCATTGCGTCCGATCGCCGAGAAGCTGATCACCAAGGCCAAGAAGGCTCAAGACGAGGGCGCCATGCGCGTGCACCGGATTCGCCAGATCCAGGGCTACCTCGGCGACAAGGAAATGACCCACAAGCTGGTCAACGAAGTCGCCCCGCGCTACGAGGACCGCAACGGTGGATACCTGCGAATCCTGAAGCTCGGCCCGCGTCAGGGCGACAACGCCCCCATGGCGCGCATCGAACTCGTCTGACCCCACGCGCTGGCAGAGTTTGGCGACTGCGGACCCGCGCGGGTTCATGCGGGGCCTCAGCTCGCAATCGCAGCGATTCAGCGGGTCGAAATGCCGGTGATGCCTGCGATCGCGAACGCTTTGCGAATCGTCAGTGACGTTTCAAGGCCGGGTTCGTATCGTCACTGACGATTCACGAGGACACTGGTTGCGAACGGGCCCGGTCGGCGCACGAACGCTGGGCGCGCGACACCTGACACACCCCGAAGCATCGCCGTGCCGCCGGTACTCGCGCGATGAGAGATTTGCGTCGATGGCTGCTCATGTCTCATCTCTCCGTTCGACGATTGCACGTACGGCTGCCCTATCGGCTCCTGCCTGACGGACTGCAACGCGCTTTCGTAGTGGCATGGCCACGGCTTCAGCGACGATCACCAACCTGCGAATCGAAGGCCAGGCGCTGGCTTTCACACTGACCGTCGACGGCGACGAGGGTGGGTTCGCCGAGGCGCAGATGATCATCTACGACGCGTCCGGAACCGAACGCGAGCGGACCGACCTAGGCAAGATGGCAACCGGTCAATCGTGGGATGGTGTCCTCGATCTTCCGGCGGCGACGCTCGATGACGGTGACTATGGCGCGTGGGTGTACGCCGTCACGACGACAGCCGACAACCAGATGGGTACAGGTGGCGAGCAGGGCGTCAGCTTTCTGGTCGGCCGGCATCACATCTATCCGTCGATGGAACATGCCGACAAGCGCACCTTCACCACTCCGCCGACGCTCTCCCCGCTGCGGCTCGAGGGCACATGGCTCGTCTTCGACATGACGAGCCACGAAGACTTCGATCTGGAAGTGCACCACCAGTTCGCGATCGGGATCCAGGACTCCGGCGACATGGAGAACTTTCACGGCGAGGAACTGCTTCGAGCCGGAGCGACGCAGCAAGGCCACTACCTGCTGCCCGAGAACCTCGTCGACGGCCGGTACATCGTGGTCGTCACCATCCAGAACGAGGGCAGCGACTACGTCGAGCCGGCCGTGAGCGGTCTCCAGGTCGACGGAGGCGTCATCACCGTTGTTCCCGCGTGAGCGGGCACGCCTTCGGTGTTCCGTCTCACCCTCGACATGCCCACAGGTAAGACTGCTCGGATGCTGGTGCCGGCGTGCCGACTCGGATGCGTGCTGCTGCTCGCAAACATGTCAATGAGTTGTGCGTCGGCCGGACCGACCTCGAGCGGGACCGATCCGCTGGCCGCGCACGGCTTGAAGCCATGCACCGAGTCCCCGCTTGCTGGACGTGGTGCGCCCTCGCCGGATTCCATGCCGTCGACGACGGCGTCGTTGCTCGCCGACACTCATCCGGACTTGTTCGGTGGGGTGTGGTGGGATGGCGTCGCCGGCCAGATCGTGTTCGGCACTGTCGATGTCTCGGCGGCGACCGTCATGATCGACGCCGGATTGCCGGCCGGAACCCCGTACCGCGTCGAACATGTGGCGCGCAGCTTCGCCGAACTGCGGGTGTTGATGGATCGGG
>JANOCR010000365.1:0-9599 GCA_031412355.1 Ilumatobacteraceae bacterium
GTCTTCACCCTTGTCACCGAAGTACTGCTGGTGGTCACGCTGCTCAGCATGCTGCCGGCCCGATCGAGGACTCGCACCGTGAATAGGCTGATGTGGATCGGTCTTGCACTGTGGGGGGCTAGCTTCGCTCTACTGTGATGACGGTGGCGATCGATCCCGGCGCGGACGACGACGAGCTCGAGCAACCGTCTGACGACGCAGCGACGGTACGTCGAATCCTGTGGTTCGCGGGTGTCATCGTTGCCTTGCTGCTGATACGCAGTTTCGTTGTCGAGCCCGTGCGAGTGCGATCCGACAGCATGGAGCCGACGGTGCCGTCCGGCGCGATCCTGCTGATCGACAAGTTCTCGTATCTCATCGGGGATCCAGATCGCGGCGACGTGGTGGTCGCCGCCAACCCGCTCACGGGAGAGTCGATCGTCAAGCGCGTCGTCGCTGTCGGCGGCGATTCGGTGGGTATCGAGGACGGGCAGTTGATCGTCAACGGTACGAGCGTCGTCGAGGATTACATCGACAACGCCGAGATGGACGGGTTCTTCACCGGCCCCGATGTGGTTCCGCCCGGGCAGGTCTATCTCCTCGGCGACAACCGCGACACCTCCGAGGACTCGCGTGTCTTCGGTCCGGTGGACGTCGACGATGTCGAAGGTCGTGTGATCGGCACGATCTGGCCGCTCTGACCATGGCTTCTGAGCGAGAACACCCCGTCAGTCAGCGATGGTCTGAATGGCGCGAAGTGACCGACCTCGACGAGTACTACACGCGGTGGCGTCGTCTCGAAGCAACAGGACGATCACCGCACGGCGAGGTTGACTTCATCGAGTCGCTGCAGCCGCGCAGCGTGCTCGACGCGGGTTGCGGCATGGGTCGAGTCGCCGCCGAACTGGCCCGGCGGGGAGTCGACGTGGTCGGCGTTGACCTCGACAACGATCTGCTGGCGTTCGCCAGGCAGGCGGATCCCGCAGTTCCGTGGATTCATGCCGATCTCGCCACAATGCACCTCGATCGACGCTTCGAGATGGTGGCAATGCCGGGCAACGTGATGGTGTTCTGTCGACCTTGCGACCGCCGGGCGATCATCTGCAATGCTGCAGCGCATCTCGAGGGTCGCGGCGTGCTGGTGGCCGGGTTCGAGCTCGGCCCCGACTCGGGTGCCCTGACGCTGGCCGAGTACGACCAGCACTGCACGGCCTGCGGATTGGAGCTCGTCGAGCGGTGGGCGACATGGCAGCGCGACCCCTACCAGGGCGGTTCCTACGCCGTGTCATTGCATCGATCTGTGCTGCAGCCCACCGCCGAGGGACTCGTCCAAGGCGCCTAGTCTTCGTGGGCAATCCGCCACCAATTGTGGGAAAGTAGTTGATAGAGACACCTTCCGTGGGTACTAACGCCTGAGGCCTAGGCCCAAAGACCCCACATCGGCGTGGTGGGTCAGACCTGCGGTGTACCACGTTCGTCTGATTGACCCCACGAATGCACACTGCGACGATGTTCGATGGACGGATCTGCCCGCGGACAGGGTGGTCCAGTAGGGAACAGCAAGTTGATGGGACGCAATCGTCGGGCGTGCGTCGGTCTCGAAGAGGCCGGTTGATGTCTGTAGTCGTCGTCGAGAGACCACACGCGGGCAGGCGATGGGTTCGTGGTGCCATCGGCGTGTGTCTGACGACTGCCTGCCTCGCCGGCGGGTTGCTGGCCATCGACATGCTGCGCGGCAACAACCCCCTGGTTGCCTCGCCCTCCGGCCCGACGGGTCCGGTGATGCATGTCATCGGCGATGACGTGGCGACCAGCTTTGGTGTTGTTGCCATCGAACACGCCGTTGCCATCAGCGGTCTCAACGACTCGCAGATCACCGGCGCGCACGGCGTGCCAGGTCTGGTCGAGGCGGGATCCATCGATGTACAGGTCGCCGCCGTCATCACCAATCTCTCCGACAAGGTGTTGACGTACGAGCCGACACAATTCGAACTCATCGACAACTCCGGCGCCACGGTGCCGATCTCGAGGGTGCCACAGCTACCGGGTGAGCTCCAGCCATTCGCGGCGATCGACATACTCATCGACTTTGTGACAACCGCTGATGCGCGCCCGTTCACGGTTCGTTTCGTCGATCCGTCGACGAACGACGTGCTGCTCATCGGGCTCGGTGATGTGGGCTGCACGGTTCAAAGTGGGGCTGGAAGGCCTCTACCGGTGACCGGAGGATGTAGCGAAGCCCCGCAGGAGGATCATCCGCATAGCTAGATCGCAATACCCGGTGCAGCCAGGGCACGGAGAAACCTGGTCGCAGCGGTCACAACAATGGAGAGGTTCGGAGATGACTCGCTTGACGGGCGCTTCCGGGTACGCGCGGCTGGACCGCCGTACCGTCATCATCGCGGTTGCGGCCGCATACGGAGTCGGGCTGTGGACGCACGTCGTGCACTGGCGCAGCGGAGCGCGCGAAGCGCACGAAGTGACGTTCTGGCCGCACTGGTTGCGCGACTCGACTCTGTCGGTTCCGGTGGTGTTACTGGCAGTGATTGCTGCAACTTTGGCCGTTGGTCGGAATGCCAAGCCTGTGCGAACGGGCAGTGCTATCGCCGCTGCCGTTGCTGCTGTGTTGGCATTCGGTGTTCCGGTGCACGCCGCAATCTTTGGCCACGCCGCACATACCGGCGCGGTCCCGACGTTGCCGGTGTCGATGGTCGCCGAGTTCCTCATCGACCTCCCTGCTGCGCTGATGATCAGTGTCTCGTTGCTCGGCGTGGCTGCCATCCCGTGGCCGGCACGCCCACAGTTGTCGACACGTCAGCGGGTGTCGTTGGCGATGGCCGCCCTGTTCGCGGTCGGCGTCATCACCATCCCTACGTCGCAGGCCAGCGCGGTCACGCCACCCAGCGTGTGCCCGGTGGGCAGTTTCACTCGCACGTATTCGGTGACGATGATCGACGTCGACATCCCGTTGAACCGCTGGGGCGATCACGACCCGGCCGGCAAGATGTATGCGCTCACCAGTCAGATCCCGGCGATCCGGGCCCAAGAGCAGACGCGCGAAGTATCGCTGGGCTTGCGCGACGATCCGATCCAGCCGTTGGTCATCCGCGCCAACCAGGGCGACTGCGTCGAGATCAGCGTGACCAACGGCGCCTCGGGTGGCACGTACGGAATGCAGATCGACGGCCTGCCGTTCGATCGTCCCGGTGACAAGGTCGGCAGAAACTTCAGCGGTGAGGTTCCATCCGGTAAATCGGCGGTGTTCCGTTACTTCATCCCCGACGACAAGGCTCTCGAAGGCGCGCACTACATCAGCCCGGGCGCCGGTCATCGCACGGCGATCGATCACGGGCTGTTCGGTGTGCTGGCGGTCGAGCCACCGAACTCGTTGTACTTGTCACCGAAGGACGGGGTGACGCCGATCGAGTCGGGCTGGGAAGCAATCATCTGGCCGGCCGATGCCCCGTCGTTCCGCGAAGACGTACAGATCCTGCACGAGATCGGTAACGAGAACGAAGACGTCTACGACAAGAACAACCTGCCGCTGCCCACCGTCGACCCGATCACCGAGGCCTATCGCCCCGGCAGCCGTGGCATGAACTACCGGTCCGAGCCGTTCATGAACCGGCTGAACCTCGAGGAGCACGAGAAGGCGCACGCCTACAGCTCGAGCATGTTCGGTGACCCGGCGACGATCATCCCCCAGGGCTATCTGGGAGACCCCACCAAGTTCCGCGTCGTGCATGGTGGCGCCGAGGTGTTCCACATCTACCACCTGCACGGTGGTGGCGACCGCTGGCGGGCCAACCCCGAGGCCGACCCAACGAACCAGTACTACGACACTGGGTTGCGCAAAGAGCCCGTGGAGGTGTCGAACTCCGACCGTGTCGACGCTGTCAACACCGGCCCGGGTGAGCATTTTAACGCCGAGATCGAAGGTGGCGCAGGTGGCGTGCAGCAGGCTGCGGGCGACTTCTTGTTCCACTGCCACATCGCCGAGCACTACCCCGCGGGGATGTGGGGCATGTGGCGAGTCTTCGACACCCTGCAGCCCGGCCTGGCCCCGTTGCCCGACCGCAACGCGCTTCCAACTGCAGTGACATCGGCCGAGTTGATCGGTCGACAGATGCCGAACGGCACCGTCCTCACCAAGGACAACCTGGCCGCCTGGATCGGCGCCCAACTCCCGCCGCAAGGCGTCGCAATCGGCAGCCAAGACGCTGCTGTCTGGGATTGGACCATCGACAACAGGGATCCGGAGCACCCGCTGTATCTCGGTGAGCCAGAGCCGGCGACGGCCGCGACTCCGAACTTCACCGAGGGTGTACCAGGTCATTTCGGTTCCAGACCGGGTGATCGGTTCTATGGCGAGAGACCGGCGATCCTGTTCAACCCGTACAGCGGCAGACCGGCGTACCCGATGTTGAGACCCAATCTCGAACGAAGACCGCCGTTCTCGCCAAACCTGCACTCTGGCTCTCCGTGGCTCGGTGATACGGCTGATCGGCCGGTAGATCCGGCTTCGGCAAACCCATGGACTGGACGCGAGGATGGGTTGTGTCCCGCGGACGTGCCCGTGAAGACATTCAACGTCGTGGCCGTCGGCACCACTGTCGACGTGACGCCACGCAAGAGCGATCAGCAGGGCGTGCTGTTCACGCTGGCCGAGAACAAAGACGCGCTGCTCGCCGGGAGGATGAAGAAAGAGCCGTTGGCGATTCGCATGAACGTCGGCGACTGTGGCGCGGTGACGTTGACATCGGAGGAACGTGACGAGACGACCTTTGGTGGCTTTGCCAAGGTGGAGATGCACATCCACCACGTGCAGTTCGATCCACAGGGATCCGACGGCACGTCTGTCGGCTACAGCTTCGAGCATTCCATCAGGCCGTACACGATCGAGGACACCAAGCTCGCCGTCTCGGCCGCTCAAGGGGCGACGACCATCAAAGTCAACCGCCTCGACGCGAAGTACCGCCCCGGGGTTGCTTTCGGGGTCGGCCTTGGCAAGGACAGCATTGAACAGGCTTACATCGTTTCTGTCGACAACTCGACCAGGACGATCGTGCTCGACCGGCCACTGGCCAACAACCACGCGCCCGGCGAGGGTGCGGGCATCGAGTTCATCCGCTACCGGTGGTATGCCGATGCGTTGCTCGACAACATCTTCTGGCATGACCACGTCGATGGCATTCACGGCTGGGGTCACGGTGGCGTGGGCATGTTGGTCGTCGAGCCGAAGGGTTCGACGTATCACGACCCCACCACAGGGCAAGAAGTGCGCTCCGGCACAGTTGTGGATATCCGCGCTCACCCCTATAGCGACGGTACGTACCATCCGCTGGCCAAGGGATTGGTCGAAGGCAGCTTCCGTGAAATGGTGATCTGGACGCTGGACGACAACCCGGTGACCGACTCGACGATCAATCTTCACGCGGCACCGTTCAGCGATCGCGGAACCGACCCGTCCTTGCGATTCAGCTCGTACACGTGGGGCGATCCTGGGACCCCGCTGTTGAGGGCGTATCCTGGCGACCCGGTCGTGATCAGAGCCATTCACGTCGGTCCGACCATCGACAGTTTCCGCGTCGATGGTCACCACTTCTACGTCGAGAAACGCAACGACACACCTCTGGGCATCGAGAGCCGTGTCAGCGACACCATCCACAGTGGCGTGTCCGAACGCTACACGTTGATACTCGACGGCGGAGCAGGAGGCGTCAGCCAGCAACCGGGTGACTACCTGTACCACAACGGAATCGCCCGTCGATTCCGGCAGGGTGCCTGGGGCATCCTGCGCGTGCTGCCGAAGGGCTCGCCCGGCCTGCAAGCACTACCCGACAATGCTGCGCCGCCCGGTACGTACGCATCGCCCGCCGTCACAGGTGGGCGCCCACCGGTAACCGTCGACCCGGGCAATCCGTGTCCTGCGGGCTCGACACCGAAGAGCGTGGCGATCAGCGCCGTCGACGTACCCAACAGTGTTCAGGGCACAAGTGGCAAGAACGGCACCAGCACGAGTGTGACTGGCTTGATCACGGCCGCCTATGTGTTGACATCGAATGCTGCCGTGGCGAAGACCACGGGTGTGACTGAGCCGCTCGTGTTGCACGTAAATCTCGGTGACTGCCTCACGGTGAACTTCACCAACCAGCGAAGGATCGAACGCGCCAGCTGGTCCATCGGCGAACTCGACAAGTCGGGCGCGTCGTCGGGGGTCAACGTCGGGTTCAGCACCGAACAAACCGTGGCACCTGGTGAGAGCCGGATTTACAAGGTGTATGCCGACGCCTTGTCGATCGAGGCGGCGCAGTTCAGCGACTTCGGTGGTGAAGCCACCGGCAGGATCGGCCTGTACGGAGCAATCGTCGTTGCCGAGCAGGGAGCGTGGTTCACCAACCCGACCTCTGGTGCACCAACTATGACCGGTTCGGTTGTCGACGTGCACGTCCCGGGCTCTCCCGGCTACCGCGACGACACATTGTTCCTGCAAGACACCGACCCACAGATCGGTGCCGACTTCATGCCCTATCCGATCAAGGTCGACGGGCTGACCCTGGTCAACTACAAGAACGCCGGCCGGCGTACCAACGACTTCAGCGGCACAGTGGCGACACCGCTGCTGCAGGCCTACGTCGGTGATCCGATGAAGATCCACGTACTGTCGACGCCCGGCTCCGAGCAGCCGCACGTGTTCCGCGCCGGCGGTCTGAGCTGGTTGCGCGACCCATATCAGCCGGCCTCGCAAGAAGTTGCGGCGCAGAGCCTGGCGCCGTATCAAGGCATCGACGTGCACGTCATCGACGGCGCTGGTGGGCGCGGCAAACAGGTCGGCGACTTCTTCTACGGCGACAACCGCAGGCCGTTCACCGAAGGTGGAATGTGGGGGATTCTGCGGGTGCTGCCCAAGCCGAGTTGCACCGCCACAGCTCCTATTCGCCGACTCGACGGAGCACCCTGTACGTAAGATTTGATCCGCCCAGGGCTCCATCCCCTTGACGATTCTCACCCGAAGCGGTGTTCCTGTACCTAACTGACCGCGATAAGTGTGATGATATATTAAGACCTACGATGTAGGGCGGTAAGGAGTCGTAACTTCTTGGGTCCTGGGTAGTAACCCCATCGGATCATTGCCACAGCACCATCTCGCTGTCACGCTGCCCTGGTAGCAACTTGCCTTGGACGGGGCAGGCAGAGGGACGGAAAATCAAAATGAACGGACGGGCTCAGTTATTGTTTGCCGCGCATCAGAACAGCGCACGTGACACCTGCACCGCGCTGTCGAGGGTGCACGGATGACTGCCGCAGTCGTTCAACGTGGGCACCGAGGTGGGCGGTGCATGCGCGTCGTGACGGCGTCGGCAATGGCCGCCGCGTGCGTTGCCGGTGGCGTGCTGGCTGTCGACATGCTGGGTGGGAACAATCCTTTGGTGTCGTCGGCATCCGGATCCTCCGGTCCCGTGATCCATGCGATTGGTGACGACGTTGCGACCAGCTTCGGTGTAGTCGCTGTCGAGCATGCAACGGCGATCAGCGGCCTCGACGATTCGCAGATAACCGGGGCACACGGTGTGCCCGGCCTGGTGGAGGCAGGGTTGATCAACGTGCAGGTGGCAGCCGTCATCACCAACCTGTCGACAGACGTGCTCGCGTATCAGCCGACACAGTTCGAACTGATCGACGGCACGGGCGCCGTCGTTCCTATTTCGCGGGCGGCAAAGTTGCCGGGCGAGTTGCAGCCGAACGCGGCGATCGACGTGTTGATCGACTTCGTGACTACCGCTGAGGCGCGTCCTTTCACGGTTAGGTTTGTCGACCCGGCGACCAACGAGACAGTTCTGATCGACCTCGGTGCCGTGGGTTGCACGGTCCAAGGTGGCACGGGTCGGCCGCTGCCGGTCACGGGCGGATGCAGCGCGGCGCCGACGGAAGACCACTCGCATGAGACGGACGGATGATGAATCGCTGGACGGGCGACTCGAAGAATGCGCTACTGGACCGGCGCACCATCGCGATGGGGATAGCGGCCGCGTACGGAGTTGGGCTCTGGACGCACGTCGTGCACTGGCGCAGTGGTGCGCGCGAGGCGCACGACGTGATGTTCTGGGCCCACTGGATGCGCGACTCGACGCTGTCGGTCCCATTGGTACTGCTTGCGGTGATCGCGGCGACTATGGCGGTCGGCCGTCGAGCCGGAATTGTGCGTACAGCCAGCATGGTCGCGGTCGCGGTTGCGGCCGCCCTCGCCCTGGGTGTTCCGGTGCATGCCGGAATCTTCGGGAATGCCGGCCATCACGGTGCGGTCCCGGCCTTGCCGGTCTCGATGCTCGCTGAGTTCCTCATAGATCTCCCAGTGGCGCTGATGATCAGCGCCACCTTGCTCGGCCTGGGTGCAATAACCTGGCCGACGCGTCGCGCCCTCTCGGCACGCCAGCGCGGCGCGTTGTCGATGGCCGCCCTCTTCGCGGTCGGCATCATCACCATCCCCTCATCGCAGGCCAGTGCGGTCGTGCCGGGTGTCGGCGTGTGCCCCGCCGGAAGCTTCACCCGCACCTATTCGGTGACGATGATCGATGTCGATATCCCATTGAACCGCTGGGGCGATCACGACCCCGCTGGAAAGATGTACGCGCTGACCAGTCAGATCCCCGCCATTCGGGCACAGGAGCTGAGCCGCGACGTGTCGCTCGGTTTGCGCGACGATCCGATCCAGCCGTTGGTAATTCGCGCCAACCAGGGTGACTGCGTCGAGATCAACGTGACCAACGATGCGTCGGGCGGCAGCTACGGCATGCACATCGACGGTCTGCCGTACGACCGGGCCGGCGACAAGGTCGGCCGCAACGTCAGTGGCGAGGTGCCCGCCGGCCAGACCAGCGTCTATCGCTACTACGTGCCCGACGACAAGGATCTCGAGGGGGCTCACTACATCAGCCCCGGTGCCGGCCATCGAGCCGCGATCGACCATGGGCTGTTCGGTGTGCTGTCGGTAGAGCCGGCGAACTCGGTGTGGCTGTCGCCCAAGGACGGAACCACCCCGATCGAGTCGGGCTGGGAGGCAATCATCTGGCCCGCCGACGTTCCTGCGTTCCGCGAGAACGTGCAGATCATGCACGAGGTCGGCAACGAGAAAGAAGATGTCTTCGACAAGAACGACGTGGCGCTGCCGACGGTCGATCCGATCACGGACGCCTACCGTCCGGGCAGTCGTGCCATGAACTATCGTGCGGAGCCCTTCATGGACAGGCTCAACCTGAAGCCGCACGCCAAGGCTCACGCCTACTCGTCGAGCGTCTTCGGTGACCCGGCCACGGTCATTCCCCAGGGTTACCTGGGCGACCCGACCAAGTTCCGCATCGTTCACGGTGGTGCCGAGGTGTTCCACATCTACCACCTGCACGGTGGTGGCAACCGCTGGCGCAACAACCCGGGGGCCGATCCGGACCACAACTATGCGAACACCGGGCTGCAAAAGACACCAGTCGAGAGCGCCGCATCCGATCGTGTCGACGCCGTCAACACTGGGCCCGGCGAGAGCTTCAACGCCGAGATCGAAGGTGGCGCTGGTGGCGTGCAGCAGGCCGCAGGCGACTTCTTGTTCCACTGCCACATCGCCGAGC
>JANOCR010000366.1:0-2415 GCA_031412355.1 Ilumatobacteraceae bacterium
GTCGTCGAGGAGACCTTCGGGTTCGTCGGAGCCTGGTACATGGCTCTGGCCAGCATCGGACTGGCCTCGACCCTCGTCCGACTCGATGGCCGCGTCAACGACCCGGAGCAAGCTGCAAATGTTTGACCACACGGTGCTGAACCTGGATGCCGATGCCGAGATCTCGACGATTGCGGAATCCATCCGCACTTCGATCACTCGACACTCGCGGCGGCGGGGCGCCGTGGTCGGCGTGTCAGGCGATATCGACAGCGCCGTCTGCGCAGCATTGTGCGTCCGCGCGCTCGGGCCAGACAGGGTCTTCGTGCTCTTCATGCCCGAAGAGGACTCGTCAGATGACTCCCTCAGGCTCGGACAGCAGTTGGCCGAGACGCTCGGGGTGCAGTCCGCTGTCGAGGAGATCAGTGACATGTTGCGCGCGGCACGCTGCTACGAACGCCAACAAGAGGCGATTCGAACCGTATTTCCGGACTACGGCCCCGACTGGAAGAGCAAGCTGACGATTCCGTCGCTACTCGACGGCGACCGGTTGAATGTGTCTCGCATCGTCGTCGAGGACCCGGCCGGAGAGGTGAGGTCTGCCCGACTTTCAGCGAAGGCCTACCTGCAGATGGTCGCCGCCACGAACTTCAAGCAGCGAATACGCACGATGATCGAGTACTACCACGCCGACGCGCTCAACTACGCCGTGTGCGGCACGCCGAATCGTCTGGAGTACGACCAGGGGTTCTTCGTCAAAGGCGGCGACGGGTTGGCCGACTTCAAGCCGATCGCCCACCTGTACAAGACACAGGTCTTCGCCCTGGCGGGCGCCCTCGGTGTGCCGCAGGAGATCCGTGACCGGACGCCGACGACCGACACGTTCTCGATGCCGCAGACGCAGGAGGAGTTCTACTTCGCGCTGCCGTATCCGAAGATGGACCTCTGCCTGTTCGCTCACAACGGTGGTATCCCCGCCGAAGAGGTCGCTCCGGTGGTCGATCTCACGATCGAGCAGGTCCAGCGTGTGTTTGCCGACATCGAGAGCAAGCGCCGCGGCACTCGCCCACTCCATCTCGCGGCTCAGTTGGTCCGTCCAGTTCCCGAGGTCGGCGGTTCCGCCGGTCTAGCGGGGGATATCTAGCCTGCGATGTGCGGCATCGCGGGCAAGGCACAACGCGGCGGCGCGCCGGTCGACGCCCCACGCGAGTTGCTGGCGGCGATGATCGGCGAGATCGCCCATCGCGGACCAGATGCCTACGGCCTGTACCGCGACGATCGCGTGGGCTTGGCACATGCCCGGCTATCGCTCGTGGACCTCGTCACCGGTCAGCAACCGATGTCGAACTCCGACGCGACCACGTGGATCGTGTTCAACGGAGAGATCTACAACTACGTCGAACTGCGAGCCGAGCTCGTTGGCCACGGCTACCAGTTCCACACCCGGTCCGACACGGAGGTGATCGTGGCCGCCTACCAGACCTGGGGCATCGATTGCGTGCTCCGATTCAACGGGCAATGGGCGTTCGGGCTGTGGGACAGCTTGCGCCGCGATCTCGTGCTGTGTCGGGATCCGATCGGGATCTGCCCCCTCTACGTCTGCGAGCGAGGGCAAACAGTTTGGTTCGCCAGCGAGGTCAAAGCGATCTTCGCCGATCCCGACGTTCCCCGTGAACTGGACCCGCGGGGCATCGACCAGACGTTCACATCGTGGGCGCCGGTTGCCCCCACCACCGCGTTCAGGGGGGTCGAAGCAATCCGGCCAGGGTCATATCGGGTGTATCACGGCGATGGACGTGTGACCGAACGCGTCTACTGGACACCGACGTATCGAGATACCAACGAACCGTTCGGCATGTCGCTGCCAGAGGCCACCGAGATGCTTTCCGCCAAGCTTCACGAGGCGACCAGGCTGCGGATGATCCGAGCCGATGTGCCCGTCGGGTCGTACCTGTCCGGCGGCCTCGACAGTTCGCTGATCGCCCGCATTGGCGGCGAGGCGGCGACCAGCGACTTTCGTACGTTCTCGATCGGGTTCGAGGACGACGAGTTCGACGAGCAGGTTCATCAGCGCCAGATGGCGGCCACGCTCAGCAGCCGTCACGAGACGATCGTGGTCAGTCGCACCAACATCGCCGAGGCCTTCTCGGACGCGATCCGCCACGCCGAGGTTCCGGTGCTGCGCACGGCGCTGGCGCCGCTGTTCCTGCTGTCGAAGGTCGTCCGGGACAATGGGACGAAGGCGGTTCTGACCGGCGAGGGCGCCGACGAGATGCTGGCCGGCTACGACATCTTCCGGGAGGCGAAGATCCGTGAGTACTGGTCTCGCCGGCCCGATTCCAAGCTGCGGCCGCTGCTTCTGAACCGCCTCTATCCCTACCTCACTCGCTCGCCGGCTTCGGTCGCCGGCGTGGCGCTCGCGTTCTGGAAGCAGGG
>JANOCR010000367.1:0-1854 GCA_031412355.1 Ilumatobacteraceae bacterium
CGCGGTACATGGCGCGCAGCGCCCGGCGTTGTTCGCGGGTGGCGAGTCGGGTGGTGCGACCGACGTTGATGTGGACGCCGTCGGCGCCGACGATGATCGGGGTGATGTCGGCGCAGCACGCCATGCGGCGGATCGTTTCGATCGGCAGGTCGAATGGGAGTCCGAGATCAATGACGCTGTGGTCATGCTTTCCGTGGAGAAGTGTGCTGGCATCGATCAGGATGGTCATGTCGACGTTGCCGGGTTTGGCGCCGGTGCCGTCGATAAGGGCGACGAGGGCCAGGGCGCGGAGGTGGTGTTGTTTGTCGATCGGGTCGAGGGGTGCGGTGTCGAGAGTCGTGTCGTGGAACAGCTTTTCGACGGTGCGGGTCAGTCGGGCGTGGAGGCGCGCACCGGTTTCGGGGTCGAATTCGCCGTGTAGGCACCACATCCCGGTGACTTTGTCGATCCACGTCTTGAGGTAGGTCGACTTCTTCTGGCGGCGGAGGACTTCGAGCCCATCGCCGCGCTGGCAGCGCATGGCCTCGGTGCGCACGGTGCGAGCGAACTCGCCCGGTGTTGACCGTCGCGCCACGTCGGCGAGAAATTGGCCACGACCAGCGAACCGGTCGAGTTCGTCACCGCTGAGTTTGGTGACGGTATTGGCGATGACATCGACATGTGCCGCCGACACTGCGCCGTCAGCGAGTGCGACACCGAATTGCGGCAGGGTTTCGATTGCCGCGGCCCGCTTGAACGATTGCATCGCTTGGCCGAGAGATACCCGAGTGGCATTGGCGACGACATCCTCTGGGAAGATTGTTGGCGATTCGACCGCCAACGTGGACAACCGGGACGCCACTGTGATCTTGTGCGCTTCGGCCCAGGCGATCACCCGGGACAGGTCGTGTAACACCCGGCTGCAACACTCGACATCTGCGCCAGCGACGTCGACAGCGGTCAGTTCCCCGACCAATTCGACGACCTCCGGCGATTCCATGAATCGAACATTAGTACTGCGTATCCGGTTAACTCCAGTGACGGTTACGCTGTGTAGTGATGGACGAGACGTGGCCTCGAGCGGGTGTCGACTATCCGGGGACATGGCAGTCGTTTGAAGCGTGGTTCCCTGATGATGCGGCGTGTGTCGAGTACTTGGCGAAGCTGCGCTGGCCGGACGGGTTCCGCTGTCCGGTGTGTTCGGCCGCGGATGCGTGGCGCACCAATCGGGGTTTGTGGATGTGCCGGTTGTGTGGTCGCCAGACCTCTGTGACGGCCGGGACGATCTTTCATCGCAGCCGCTATCCGTTGCGGACCTGGTTCGCGGCGATGTGGTTCGTGTGCGCTCAAAAGACCGGAGTGTCAGCGCTCGGTCTGCAACGCGTGCTCGGGTTCGGGTCGTATGAGACAGCGTGGACCTGGATGCACAAACTGCGCCGCGCGATGGTCCGTCCCGACCGCGAGCTCCTCGGCGGCCCAGGTGCGACCGTGGAGATGGACGCGACCTTCATTGGGGGTCGCACGGTGGGCAGACGCGGTCCCCGCTACGTGAACAAGACCGAGGTGGTGATCGCTGTCGAACGGGCCCATCCCGCCGGTTTGGGTCGTGTACGGCTGCGCCAGATCGATATGGCCAACCGCAAAGAGGAACTGTTCAACTTCACCCGTGACGTCGTTGCCCATGGATCGATCCTGTGCACCGACGGCGAGACCTCGTATCCGGCGCTCGCCAAACGGTTGCAGATCGTGCACTACCCGATCGTCGTGCACCGCACCACCGACGCGGCCCATGATCTGCTCCCGGCCGTCCACCAGGTCGCCTCACTCCTCAAACGATGGCTGGCCGGCACAATCCACGACGGCCAATCCGACACC
>JANOCR010000368.1:0-9078 GCA_031412355.1 Ilumatobacteraceae bacterium
GAGTAGTTCACCGGCGAGGCGAACGTCAGGCCGGGACCGGCCAACATGACCGACACGAAGTTGTTGGCATCGTGAACGAGCCCGCAGCAATGGCCGGTCACGAGGTCGAGGTCGCCGTCGCCGTTGAGATCCTCAACCGCAACAACGTGCGGACGAGGGCCGGCACTGACGAACGTCGGCGCGTCGAACGAGCCGAGCGCGTTTCCGCGCATGATCGCCACGCGCCGGTAAGCCGCAGGCTCGCGGATCGCCATGACCAGATCGACGCGGCCATCGGCGTCGAGATCCTTGGCCTTCAACCTGGTGGCCTTGCCGACGGTCGGGATGTTGACTGGCGGGCCGAACGACCCGGACCCGTCGCCGCGAAGTACCGAGACGTTGTCCGACTGGGTGTTCTCGACGACCAGGTCGAGATGCCCATCGCGATCGGCATCGACCGCTACGACGTCGGTCGGTTCGATTCCGGTCGCGCTGTACGCCGGCGGGTCGAAGCTCAACGTCGCGGCACGCGCTGGCGGAGCCGAAACGACGAGAGTCGTCAGCCCCACGACGAGCGCGAGACCCGATCGCATGAGCCGGCGTATCCCGACCTTGCGAGTGATGCCGGTGTTGATGCTGGTGTTGGTGTTCATCCCTGGCTCCTTCCAAGGCGTGCGGACCTCGCACACATCCGCCTTGGACCACGATGAGTGGCTGCCGGTTCCCGAGAGGTCACCGTGGCGTGGCAGCCGGACGCGCTTGAGCGGCTCACGTTGTGAGGCGCGTTCCCACACCCCTTTCAACAATGGCCTACGACCAGCGCGGTACGGGACCAGACGTCCTGTTGATCGCGGGACTCAGCGACCCTGCCGAGGCTTGGACGTTTCAGCATTCGACAACCGCGGGGCGGGTCGCTCGCCGATGCCTCCCGACGGCTTCAGCGTCGCCGACATGGCCGACGACGCGGCCGGCCTGCTTGCCAGCCTCGACATCTCCAACGTCCACGTCTGCTGGTTCTCCGGTGGAAGCGCAACCCCACAGGAACTGGCTCTGCGGCATCCGCATCTCGTCCGCAGCCTGGTGCGCGTTCTTCCTGTGGATCTACACAGCCGCGCCCACGACACGCTCGAGCGTCTCGCCCAGATCAGAGTGCCCACCCTGGTCGTCGCCGGCGAGGTCGATCTGTGCACCCCGCCCCGCTTAGGGCGTGCGGTTGCCGACCAGATCCCCGACGCCGAGTTCGTGGTGCTCGCCGGCGAGGCCCACCAGCCGTTCCAGGAGCAACGGGACGACTTCAACGCCCTCGTCGACGAGTTCTGGTCACGGGTCGAGGCCGTGGGGTCTTCCAGTTGACGTTCGGGTCACCTTTGAAGCGGCGCCACAGCGGCAGGCCGAACCACATCCCTAGCGAACCAACGCCGAGCGGGACGGCAACACAGACCGCCACGACGGGGCCATAGACGAAGTCGGCCACCAGAACCACGCACGAGATCAACGACACGCCGAGCCCGATGAGGCCCGCTATGGCCTGGTGAGACGTGGTCCGGACCATCACGAGCTTGTCATACGGCTTGCCACGCACCCGGTGGTAACCGGCTTCGGCCAGCAGGAAGACCAGTGCCAGGCCAGCGGCCATGAAGGCAACGAAATAGACCACGCGATCAAAGGTCGTCAGTGTGTCGAAGCGGGCCGAGAACGGAACAGACAGCAGGAAGGCGAAGAGCACCGTCGTACCGGGCAGCACCAGCCGCAACTCCTGCACCAGTTCACTGAGTTGGCGGTCCGCTTCCTCGTCGTTGACATCCTCGGGCGCCGAGTCCATTCGACAAGCATGCCAGGCAGGTCGGCAACCGATCAGTCGGACCGCACAGGTCGTGACAGAAGGCTCTAGCGACGCACGCGTTGCCTGAGGACACTAGACGCATGAATTCGCAGAGCGCGTCCGAGATCGCAGGAAACGAACGGCACTGGCCCGGTCGAGTTCTCGTCGGCGTCGACAGTTCACCTAATGGCGCGCCGGCCGTCGAGTGGGCGATTCGGGAGGTTGCGGCTCGCGGATCGTCGCTGCGAATCGGCAGTACCGCGGAACGTTCCATGTGCTTCGACGGTCATGGAGTGGGCGATCTCCAACAGAAGCGGCTTGCGCGGCTCCTTCGTGAGGTTCGCGACGAGCACCCGAGCCTCGCTGTGGAATTGGCTGCGGGACATGGCAACCCTCGCCATGCCCTGCTCGAGGAAGCTGGTAACGCTGATCTGCTCGGCTCGGTGGCCCTGTTGGTGGCACAGCACGCACACTGCCCCGTCACAGTCACTCATCCGACGCTGAGTTCGGCATCCAGGTGAGGGCGCTACCTCCCTGCAGCGCTTGATGACTCCGGCCCCGATACGGGGCGCCAGTCGTCAGACGCATGACAGACATTCAACGCAGGCGGCGACGTGGTCCGTATGAGACCATCGCGCCGCCAGCGCTTGGCAAAGGGGAGACGACCGGTCACTCGGTGCTAGTAGACCGTCGATCGGTTCGTCCAACGCTCCGCGTCAGCTCATGAAACGACGGTCGTTCAGGGAGCTGACATGGAAGTCAGCACAGCGCCCAGACCGCCGATCCAAGTGAAACTTTGTCGCGCGGCCGTCGCTGGACGACTCGAGAGCCACAAAGTTCGGCAGCGACACCCGATTTGCAGTTCCGCGACGCGGAGGACGGGCACGAGCCGACAGAATAGGCACGCATGACACGCCCTGGCCCCGCACGATGACGAACGTCCCCCCTTCGCGTCCCCTGGTAGCGGCGTCGGGTGCCGACACGGTGCTCGAACACATCGCCGATGGCTGCGACATCATCATCCCGCTCGCCAATGGCGAGCCCGTCACGCTGCTCGACGAGATCGATCGACAAGCCGGCAGTCTGTCGGATGTGCGCGTGCACCAGATGCACGTACTGCATGATCGGCCGTACCTGCACGGGGTTTACGGAGATCGGTTACGTCACGTGTCGTACTTCCTGTCGCACGTCACCCGTCCGTGCTTCCGAGCGGGAACCATCGATCTCGTTCCCAACAACTTCTCGGAGATGAGCGCAATTCTCAAAGGGGCCACGACCGACCCGCTCGTGCTCGCCGGAGCTTCTCCTCCTGACCGCCACGGGTACTTCAGCCTCGGTCTCAATGCCGACTACGTGGCCTCGTTCATCGGACGAGCCCGGTTCTTCCTCGAGGCCAACAACCAGATGCCGCGGACCTTCGGGAGGAACCAGATTCATGTCAGCCAGGTGGCTGGGTGGTCGCAGGCCGACTATCCCCTGACCGAAGTTGCGCCGTCGCCCGTCGTGGACGCTGATCTGCGCATCGCCGCCCTGATAGCCGAGCGGATACCGAACCGGGCGACGCTGCAGGTTGGCATCGGAGGCATCCCCAACGCGATCCTGGCCTCGTTGGTCAACCACCGCGATCTGGGGATCCACACCGAACTGATCTCCGACGGCATCATCGACCTGGTCGATCGCGGTGTCGTGACCGGCGTGGCCAAGCAGTTGAATCGAACGAAGACCGTGGGCACGTTCGCGTTGGGCACAAGACGGCTGTACGACTTCCTGCACGAGAACACGGCGTTCGAACTGTGGCCGGTTCGCTACGTCAACGATCCGCGCGTCATCGCCCAGGAGTCGACGTTCGTGTCGATCAACGCCACGATCTCCGTCGACCTGCTCGGCCAATGTGCGTCCGAGACTGTCGCAGGTGCGTACTACTCGTCCAGCGGCGGTCAGGCCGATTTCGCGCGGGGCGCGATGTACTCGTCCGGCGGCCAGGGTTTCGTGGTGCTTCACTCGACTGCGAAGGATGGAGTCATCTCGAAGATCGTCCCTCAACTGGCCGCCGGCGACGTCGTGACAACGCTGAAGAACACGGTTGACAAGGTGGTGACGGAGTGGGGCGTTGCCGAGTTGCGCGGGCGCTCGATCCGCAGCCGCGCCGAGGCACTCATCGCCATCGCCCATCCCGACCATCGAGCCGATCTCCGGGCCGCCGCCGGCCGGCTCGGATTCGTCTGAAAGTCATTCTGGCGTGCGACTGACGGCCCTACTCGTACCTGCCGAGAGGGCCGATCATCACGGTATGACCAGGCCTCATGATCGGGCGATCGCATGGGAGGAAAGATGAGCAGCGAAGCTATCGAGCTGTCGGCCGATGAGTGCGAGTTGTTGCTCGCCTCGTTCGATGTTGGCCGTATCGCCGTGGTTGACCACGGCTACCCGTTGGTCTTCCCGATCAACTACAGGATGGCGATGTTCGAAGGACGGCTCGTCGTAGCTATCCGGACTCGCCCCGACAACGTCATCGACCATCCCGGAAGACCGGTGTGCTTCGAGATCGACGGGATCGACGCGAGCCGCGACGGCGGCTGGAGCGTTCTCGTTCGTGGCGTCCTCGTCGAGACACCACCGGATCCGGACAACGATCCAAATCCCATCGACTCTGAAAACCGCGATGCGTGGCGAATTATCGTTCCGACACAGGTCTCGGGTCGACGCGTGTACAACCGCTCATTGCGGTGGACGTTCCACCCCGCTGGGTATCTGTGAGGGCCGACTACGCGTCGCCGGGCGCCCGATGACCACCTGGGAACCTCCGCTGATTGAGCTACAGATCGTCGTCGCACTTCAGCGGCACCCGTCGACAGGTGATCGACGACATCGAACGCGCTCGCGATAGCGGCGCTGACGAACTGATCCTCGACCGCAAGCTCACCGCCCTACGGGCCATGGCCACCCAGACCAGCGGCCTGACCGCGATCCTCGACCCTGCGATCTACGCGGCACAGGTCGCCCAGGAGTGTTTCATCGACACCCGTGCCGTGGCCGGCAGCTATTCGATGCAGCCCGTGATGGGGGTGAGGGTGTAGTTCCCGGGTGTCGTGACCGAGCCCGATGCCCGATGTCAGCTCGTCGCGGCGGCCGTCGCTGCGACGCTCCCGGACGCAGCAGCATTGTTCTCGGAGATGAGACGGCGAACGACCTTGCCGATCGATTCGAGTGGCGTTCCATCGAGGGCGTGATCGATGCGATCGCGAGCGTGACGACGCTGCGGCTTGTTGGGGGCGACCACCTCCAGGAGGTGCGCAGGTCCCGCCATCGACAGCAGCGCAGCAATGCGCTGATCGAGTACGGAGGTACCGGCGGCGGCAACGCGAAGCGCGGCGAGCGTGGCGTCGCGCACGAACGGCTGCAGCACATCGTTGCGCGATCGCACCGCGCCGTGTGTGGCCGACAGCACACCCGCGTCCACCAAACTCGACACCACCGAATCCCAAGTGCCTTCGCCGAGGTGATGAGACAGACCCCTGTCCATGTGCGACAGGATCGCCTTGATCTTGGGTCCCCTGTCGATCACCACGGCAGTCACGGCGGCCAAGATCTTCGTAGCCGGCTCGGCGTCTCGAGTCACGACCACTCGATCCGCCTTGTCGCCGACTTCCAAGACACCGTCGAGCAGCAGTTCGGCGACTAGGAGACCAGCGAGACACGCGTTGAGCTCGCTTCGCAGTCCCAGAGCATGCCTGCCGCTCGACGGAACGATGGCTACAAGCGCCAGTTCTTCGGCGAGGTTCATCACCGGAACGCTACTGCTACAAGAGTTGTACGAAGCCATCGCTGGAGGCGATACGGAACGTTTCGCTATCTGTGCAAGCTATACACAACACGGGTTCGCCGCTTGTAATGGTTATCGAACGTATGTACGATTAACTCATGAATCTCGCTGCGGACTCGGCAGATGGCGACCTGCTCAGCGAAGCCGACTTCGTAGAGGCGTGGGCCGCCCATGAACGCAACGCAGCTCGCCTAGCCGTCGGCGCGCGTCGGCTGGAACTGTCGGGGCTGTGGGCCAACGACGGGTCGGTCTCGGTGACGTCGTGGCTCCGTCACCACTGCCGGATGAGCAACCGCGACGCCGGTGCCCTGGTCCACCGCGGACGCTTCCTCGACAAGTTCCCAGCGATTGGCCAAGCTGCGTGCGTCGGTACGTTGTCGGCTGGTCAGGTCGCAGCCCTGCAAGCGTCGTGTCCCGCGTCGGTCGAGCCGGTGATGCAGGCCCAGCAAGCTGACCTCGTGGCCATCGTCGCACCGCTGTCAGTAGCCGACACCCAGTCGGCGGGACAACTGTGGCGCCAGCGAGCGGAAGCACTGGTCGAGCTTCCCGAACCCGTCGAACCCGACAGGCAACTGCGCACATCGCACACCGCCGACGGATTGATCGGCAGGTTCGTGCTCGACGAGGCAGGCGCGACACAGTTCGCCACCGCCATCCGTGTCGCGTCCACTTGGGACGGCAGCGACGACGGCCGATCGAACCAGCGGCGAAGCGCCGACGCGCTCGTGGATGTGTGCGCGTTCTTCAACGCCAACCACAACCGCGGCGGAACACCGCGAAATCGGCCGCACATCGAAGTCAACGTCGATGGTGACACGTTGTCGTCGTCGCCGATTGCCTGGACCAACGACCATGCCCATCTCGGCTCGACAACGACCGACGCGTTCTTGTGTGATTGTGTCATACATCGCGTTGTGCGAGCAGGAAACGCAGTGCTCAGCTATGGCCGGGCAACACGTACCGTGCCGGCCGATTTGTTCCGTGCTGTTGCCGCGCGCGACGGCGGATGCCGTTACCCGGGGTGCGACCGCAACATCGCCTGGTGCGACGCGCATCACATCCAATTCTGGCGGAATCTCGGTCTCACGGAATACGAGAATCTGGTGCTGCTGTGCAACCGTCACCACCACCAGGTCCACCGCCACGGGTTGCAACTGAAGCTGCTGCCCAGTGGCGAGGTCGAGGTCACGCAACCCGACGGCACGACGCGCATCAGCCAACCACGGGGGCAACCGGCGAAAGGGCCGTGAGATGGGCCGATGGTCAGGGGGCCTGTTCGAGCTCATACAGCGCCGTCGTGCACTCTCGCGACAGCCACATTGCGCCACCGATCTCCGTGAAGCCGCGCGTCAATCGCCTGCGGTACCAGTCGCCTGAACGCCAGTGCACGTCGAGGTCGGTGCTGGATTGGTCGATCACCGCATCGCGGTCGGCGATGGTCGGCGCCTCGAACAGCAGCAACCCGCGACAGGCGGCCGCGAGCGTGCCGATGGCCTTCGTCGCGTCAGTGTCGCCGACGTACTGCAGCACGCTCTGGCACACGACAAGGTCGTGTTTCCCCCGTGGATTCCACACCGCGATGTCGGCCAGTTCGTGGCCGAAGCGGCGACACGCGTATTCGCTCGCGTCGATGCCGTGGTACCTCACGGTCGGATGTGCCTCGGCCAGCCAGTCGCGCCAGTATCCCCTGCCCGCCCCGACATCGAGAACCGATCGGATCCGGATTCGCCACCACGACGCAAGCGAGATCACACCTTCGGCGAGGTGGCCGATCTGCTGACGTGTGTGCACGGGCTTGCGCCCGTAGAACCGGCGGTAGTACGCGGCGTCGAACCGTGCTCCCTGAACTCGAACCTCCTTCGACATGAGCCGACCATAACAAGCACCCTCAGCGAACAGCCGAGGCGCCGACTCGGATCATCGCGTTTTGGAAACAGATCGAAATCGACCTGCCACGTCCCATGGATGTGACCGAGTGCCCTACTCCAAGCGAGCCTGTCGCTCGTTCGTGCCGCGTGTGACGTAGGTGGCTGCCTCGACGCGACTACGCAGACCAAGCTTGGCAAGAATTCTTCCGACGTGGTGCTCGACGGTCTTGGTGCTGATGAAGAGTCGCTCGGCGATACCGGGATTCGTGAGACCGCGCGCCAGCAGATCGAGCACCTCTTCCTCTCGTCGGGTGAGCTCGCCTCGCAGCTTGGGACCGGTCTTCGAAGGGGCGCCGAGCGTGCGCAGTAACGCCGCTGCCTCGTCGGCGCGACTGCGGGCACCGATCTCGTCGAACGTGCGGTATGCCGCTTCGGCCTCGGTCATCGCAGCCGAAGGTCGGTCGGGGGCGATCACTCGGGCAAGTTCGAGTCGAGCGGACGCGTGTTCTGCCGGCATCTTTGCCAATGCGAACATCGTCATCGCCTGGTGCCAGCATGCCCGTGCCTCGCCGATGTTTGATTCAGCGCAGATGCGCGCAGCGCCGACCGCAGCCAGTGCGTTGACGTACGGGGATGACTGGAGACGAGCCAACGTCGTGAGCCGTTCGCTGGCGTGGCGAGCCCGTTCGAGCTCGCCGGAGGCGAGGTGGGCGTCGACCGACAGAGCCAGCAACGGAGCAGCCACGTGGTCCTCGTGGGGACCACTTCCCAGGACTCTGTCGAGCACCTCGTTGGCCTGTGCGCCCTGCGACTTCGACAGGTGCAGGTTGACGAGCGACACGACCGCGTCGGGGTGATGGTCAAGGCCGACGAGCAGTTGCTCGGCCTCCTCGAAGCGACCCTGCCGCATCCGAAGGTCGGCAAGCCGGCACAACGCGCCGGCACGCGCCGACAGGCCAGCGGGAAGCATGTCGAGGGCCGCGGCGAGCTCGTCCTCGGCGTCATCCAACTTGCCGGCGGCCATGAGAATGCCGGCGTAGTGAGCCCGACAATGCCCCGCCACCGCAACCAGGTTGCCGCGGGACATCACCCCCAACGCAGTTCGCAGCCACTGCTCGGCGCGACCCACATCGTGTGTTCGCTCGCAGGCTGCTACGAGCCCGCACAAGCAACCCTCGACGACGGGCAACTCGGCGACGTCACCCCCACAGATCGCTGCTAGCGCTTCGTCGAGTCGCTCCATCCCTTCGTCGACCCTGCCCGAAAAGACGAGCATCATTCCGAGCGAAGCGATGGCATCGCATTCGAGATCCCAGTCGCCGCAGCGCCGAGCCAGCTCGATGGCCTCCAAGTACCGCGTCTGCTGCAGGTCGATGTCGCTGCCGTTGAGCGCTTCGTCCAACACGACCCAACCACGGCCACCGTCGTCGCTCGCTTGCTCGAGCAAACCTCGTGCCCGAGCCAACCAACCGCGATGGACGGCCCAATCGCCGAAAACCCATCCACGGAACCATCCAACCGTGCGCGCGGCCCGAGCAGCTGACGGCATGTCGCCGTCGCGTCGGTATGCCGCGAAGGCGCGCTCG
>JANOCR010000369.1:0-3617 GCA_031412355.1 Ilumatobacteraceae bacterium
GCCGTGAGCCGCTTCCGCCTCGACGGTCTTGCCATCGGGTGTCATCAGGACCGAGGTCATCAGCCCGAGCGAGCCGAAGCCCTGGGCCACGGTGTCGCTCTGGACGTCGCCGTCGTAGTTCTTGCACGCCCAGACGTAGCCGCCCTCCCACTTCATTGCAGCGGCGACCATGTCGTCGATCAGGCGGTGCTCGTACGTGAGACCGGCGGCATCCATCTCGGCTTTGAACTCGGTTTGGTAGACCTCTTCGAAGATGTCCTTGAACGAGCCGTCGTAGGCCTTGAGGATGGTGTTCTTGGTGCTGAGGTACACGGGGTAGTTGCGGATGATGCCGTAGCGCAGCGACGCCCGGGCGAAGTCGCGAATGGAGTCGTTGTAGTTGTACATCCCCATGGTCACGCCGCCGTCGTCGCCGAAGTCGGCGATCTTCATCTCGACCGGCTCACTGCCGTCAGTAGGCACGAATGTCATCATCACCGTGCCCGCACCCGGCACCTTGTAGTCGGTGGCCTTGTACTGATCGCCGTGCGCGTGACGACCGATCACGATCGGCTTGGTCCAGCCCGGCACGAGCCGGGGGATGTTGGAGATCACGATGGGCTCGCGGAAGATGACCCCGCCGAGGATGTTGCGGATCGTTCCGTTGGGGCTCTTCCACATCTTCTTCAGACCGAACTCCGCAACGCGGGCTTCGTCGGGTGTGATGGTGGCGCACTTCACAGCGACACCGTGCTGCTTGGTCGCGTTGGCCGAGTCGATCGTCACCTGATCATTGGTCGCGTCGCGGCTCTCGATTCCGAGGTCGAAGTAGAGGAGTTCGACGTCGAGGTACGGCAGGATCAGCTTGTCCTTGATGAACTGCCAGATGATGCGGGTCATCTCGTCGCCATCCATCTCGACAACGGGCCTTTCGACCTTGATCTTTGCCACGGCACTCACCTTCGCTCGCGAATCGCGCTCACTTGTATCGGACTTGTACAGGATAGCGAGCCGCGTCGGTAGAGCGGGAATGCTGGGCCGAGCGACCCACCATTAGCATCGAGATCGATGGACTTCACGTGGACGCCCGAGCAGATAGACCTGCGCGACCGGGCCCGCAAGGTTGCAACCGAGGCGGTCGAGCGCTTCGGGCGACACAACGACTCATGGATCAATGGCTACTCGAAGGAGTTCGCCAAGGAGATGGCGGCGCACGGCTGGATCGGCATGACCTGGCCGAAAGAGTTCGGTGGCGGTGGTCGGCCTCCGATCGAGCGGCTGATCGTCGGCGAGGAGATGATCACTGCCGGGGCGCCAATCGCGGCGATGTGGTTCGCCGATCGGCAGATGGGGCCTTCGCTGATCACCTACGGGCGACCCGATCAGCAGGCTGAGTTCCTGCCGAAGATCTTGTCGGGTGAGACGACGTGGTGCATCGGCATGAGCGAGCCGGACGCAGGGTCGGACCTGGCCGCGTTGAAGACCTCGGCCGTCCGCGACGGCGACGATTGGGTGATCAACGGGCAGAAGATCTGGACGAGCTTCGGCGAGGTCGCCGACTACTGCTACCTGATCTGTCGCACATCGACCGAAGGCCCACCGCACGCCGGCATCAGCGAGATCATCGTTCCGATGCACACCCCCGGCATCGAGATCCGCCCGATCAAGGACATGACCACCAACCGCCACTTCTGCGAGGTCTTCTACACCGACGTGCGCGTGCCGGTCACCAACCTTGTCGGGGTCGAGGGCGCAGCGTTCAAGCAGACGATGAAGCAACTCGAGCACGAGCGCGGAGGAATCGACCGTCTCGTGTCGAACCATGCGCTCTACCGGATCGCGCTCGAGCATGCCGACCGGTCCGACCCCGTGGTGCGCCAGGAGATCGCCGCCTTGGAGATCGGGTATCGAGTCGGTCGCCTTCTGGTGATCCGCGAAGTGCTTCGTCAGGCCCCCGTTGGCTTCAGTGCCGCGTCGAAGTGCTTCGGCACCGAGCACGAGATTCGTGTGGCCGAGTTCGTTGCCCGCACGCTCGGCGCCCAGGCCACGCTGTGGGACTCGGTCACGCAAGGGCTCATCTATGCGCCGGGTTACACGATCATGGGTGGCACCTCGAACGTGATGCGCAACATCCTCGGCGAGCGCGTGCTCGGCCTGCCCCGCTCGTAACAATGCGCGTGTTGGCAGTGGCTGTGGTGCTGGCCGCAGGCTGCTCGTCGACAACCACGCCTTCGAGCGCGCCGTCGACCGTCGATGCCACGGCTGTCGACACTGCGCCCACCGACACCGCGCCCACTGATCCAGCGACGACCCTGGCGTCGACGACCAGCTCGACGACGATAGTCAGCACGTCGCGCATCGTTGACGAGATGTCGGCCGAGGATCTGGCCGGTGAACTGACCGACATCGAGCGCGCTGCCGCACGAGGCGATGGCACGGTCGGTGTGCGGCAACAATTGCTGTACCGATACCTCTCGGGCCACGCCGAGCTCGACAACGCCGTGCTGGCCATGGTGGCCGACGACGTCCGCCCTTTCGTCGCCCGGATCGTGGGCGCTCGGCAGTTCGGCCAGGCCCGTCAGGAGGCCAATCCCAGTACGAATCCGCCGAGCACCACCCTGCCGGCGTGGACGGTCGTCGACCCGTTGCCGGCCGACGAGTTGATCGGCTACTACCGCGAGGCCGAGGCCACCACCGGGATCGCGTGGTACTGGCTCGCGGCTATTCACCTGCAGGAAACTCGTATGGGGCGGATCATCGGCATCTCGTCGGCCGGCGCCGTCGGCCCGATGCAGTTCTTGCCGAGCACTTGGGCGCAGTGCTGCACTGGCGATCCGACGGTCGCCAGCGACGCCATCATTGGGGCGGGAAGGTACCTCGTCGCGGGCGGTGGCCCTGCTGACATGCAAGCCGCGCTGCACCAGTACAACCCCAACGACAGCTATGTCGTCACCGTGACGGCCTTTGCCGAGAACATGCGGGACAACCCGCAGCTGTTCGCCGCGTACCGCCAGTGGCAGGTCTTCTACGCTTCGTCGGCCGGCACGATTCGCCTGCCGGTCGGGTACAACCAGGCGCATCCGATCGATGCCAGCGATTACATCGCGGACCACCCCGACGACGCGGCCGGCTGAGTACGGTGGCCCCATGGCCGACCTGTTGGACATCTCGTCTCGGATCATCGACTCGGGAGTCGTCGACCAGCCAGTCAACAGGGTCACCAACGAGCTCAGTGCGCTCGCCGATGACCTCGCCATCGTCGAAAGCTTCAGTCACTGCGTAGCGTTCGACAGCGGCGACGGCCTGGTGTGTTTCGATTCTTCGGGGGTGCACACCGGACAGGCGGTGGTCGCAGCGCTGAAGGGGTGGCGAGCAGACCGAGTCGGTCATCTCGTCTACACACACGGCCACGCAGATCACGTCGGCGGCAGCACGTTCTTCGCCGACGACAAACCGACGGTCGTCGGCCATCACAACGTCGCCGCTCGACTCGACCGCTACGACTTCACCAACAACTGGAACCTGATCATCAACTCCCGTCAGTTCGGCGGCATACCCGGCGAGCTCAACCTGTCGATCGGCGAGGCCGCTGGTGGCGCACCGGTCGACATCGCCGACGCACGTCGCTTCTTGCCGGC
>JANOCR010000370.1:0-2002 GCA_031412355.1 Ilumatobacteraceae bacterium
CTCCTGCAGGCTCAGAAGCACGGTGTGCCCTTGGCTGAGACCCTGCGGATCCAGTCATCAGAGATGCGGATCAAGCGCAAGCAGCGCACCGAGGAGAAGGCAGCCAAGCTGACCGTCAAGATGCTATTTCCGATCATCGTGTGCTTCCTGCCGGTGTTCATGATCGTCACGATGGTGCCGGCCCTCATCAGCATCTTCCGCGCGCTGTAGTGCTCATGACACACAGGGGCCTCAATTCGGGCGGGGAATCCTTCCCACGGTGGGTCCGTCCACGAACGCCGCGGCACAGCGCGCGTATGTTCGTGAAAAGAGCTCGGCGCTCCCGCGAGCGACGTGGGGTCGTGGAGTCCCCCGTCGGCGCGGGAGCGCCGGTGCAGGCGCCGCTTTACTGAGTCTCGGGCACGCCCTCTAGGCGTTTCCGGAACGACACGGGCTGTGAGGGTCCCTGTCGAAGCGAGGGGGTGCCGGTGTCCGCCGCACCGGCACCCCTGAACATTTGTCAGCGAGAATCAGACTCGGGTGTTCACGCGGTCGTCGCGGACTGCGACAACTCCGTCGCGGCGGCGCAGGCCGGCGAGGCCAAACAATCCGAGTAGGCCGAGAAGGCCCCACTGGTCGAATCCGCTCTCGTCGTTGTCGTCGACGGGGTTGTCGATTGCCTCGACGTCATTGGGGTCGTTGGGCGGGGTGGTTGCAAACGCACTGCTGGCGGGCAACACGGAAAGCGCGGCGGCAATTGCGAGTGATGTCGTGATCTTGCGCATTGAGTTCTCTCTTTCGTAGTCGTTCACGCAGACATTGCGTCGCCCGACACTGCCCAAAGCGCCTCACCGACAAACCTGCCGTTTGAAGCAAACGCGCTGCGGGAAGACTGCGTCGACCACAAGGAGGCCAACATGTCAATCGACGAAGATGTGACCAAGGATCTGATCGAAACTCTCGAGGACGGCGCTGATGGCTACGCCAAGGGCGCCGACAAACTCGCCGAGTCGAACACCCCCGACCTAGCAGCCACGTTCAGGGAGCTCAGCCAGCAACGGGCCCGGTTCTCGATGGAGCTGTCTGCGATGGCCGAGCACTATGGCGATCACATCGTCGAGTCTGGATCGGTCGCTGCTGCCCTGCACAGGGGATGGATGGGACTCAAGGATGCATTGTCCGGAGACGATCCCAACGGCGTACTCGACACCGCCGAGCAGGGTGAAGATCATGCGCTGAAGGAGTACGACAAGGCACTTGCGGCAGACATCTCCGCCGAGTTGCGAACCGTTGTCGAGCGCCAGCGCGCGGATATCCAGATCGCTCACGACAAGGTCCGCAGACTTCGCGACGCTGCCTGAAACCCGCGCGGTCTGGCAGACTCTCGCGATGCTTGCGTTGAACTCGGTTGCACCTGACTTCGAACTGCCGGACCAACACGGCACGAACGTTCACCTACAGGATCTTCGCGGTCATTGGGTGTTGCTGTGGTGGTACCCGAAAGCGGCGACACCTGGTTGAACGATCCAGGGTCAGGGCCTGCGTGACAGCGCCCAACGTTTCGAGGAGTTCGATGCCGTCATCCTCGGCGCCTCATTCGACACACCGGCGGACAATCTCGCCTTCGCCGAGGCTCAGAACTTCCCGTTCCGCCTGCTGAGCGATGTGGATCGCGCGGTCGGTACCAAGTACGAAGTCGCCCGTGATCCGAGCGAGAAGCATCCCGAATACCCCATGCGTCACAGCTACCTCATCGATCCCGATGGCCGCATCCACCGCCGGTACGAGGTGAAAGATGTCGCCAGCCATGCCGGTGACGTGCTTGCAGATCTTGAGGCGGCGCACACGGAAACGTGAGCTTCACGCGTCGTTCCTGGGCGGTATGACTACTAGTTGACAGCGTGAGTCGGCTCGGCGGCTAACGTGCGCGCCGTGGGGACGAAAAGTGCGTATCGGGAGATACTTCGCGTACCGGATGCGCGTGCGCTAATCAGCGCCAGTGCTGCGTCGCAGCTCGGCGACT
>JANOCR010000371.1:0-4896 GCA_031412355.1 Ilumatobacteraceae bacterium
CAGTGCATCAACTACCACGAGGACTGGTGTGCGATGTTCGTCGATCGGGGGCTGCGCGTCGTGCGCTACGACAACCGCGACGTCGGACTCTCCTCGAAGATGAACCAGGCGTACACGCTGTCCGACATGGTTGCCGACGGCATTGCAGTGCTCGACGCGATCGATGTCGAACGAGCGCACGTGATGGGACTGTCGATGGGTGGCATGATCGTGCAGGTGATGGCAATCGAGCACCCGGATCGGTTGCTGTCGATGACGTCGGTGATGTCTCGCACCGGCGAGCCCGGCTATGGCGAATCGACACCCGAGGCCTTCGCCTTGCTGACAGCACCGCCGGCCGTGGACCGCGACTCGTACATCGCGTCGAGCATCGCCGGTCAGCAGGTGTGGGGCAGCCCGGAGTACGCCGACGAGAAGCGGTGGCGCAGCACCGCGGAGCGGGCGTTCGACCGCTGCTTCCATCCGTCTGGGACCGGCCGCCAGTATCTTGCGATTGCCGCCGCGCCACCACGTGCCGACGGACTGCGCGCGGTGACGACACCTACGCTGGTGATCCACGGCGACAAAGACACGCTGATCGACATCAGTGGCGGGCGGCGCACGGCAGAACTCATTCCCGACGCGCGATTCGAGGTCATCGAGGGGCTGGGCCACGACTATCCGCCGCAGCTGTGGGGTCGCTGGGTCGACCTCGTCAGTGGGTTCGTCGCCTCGGTGTCCCAATCGGCCTAGTCGGCCTAGTCGAGGATCGTCACCACGCCGTTGTCGCCGTCGACGCGCAACCGCATACCTGTCTTGATCGACTTTGTCGCGAACGCTGTGCCGGTCACTGCGGGCAGGCCGTACTCGCGACACACGATGGCGGCGTGGCTCATCATCCCGCCCGAGTCGGTGACCGTCGCCGCGATCCGTCGAAAGATCGGTGCCCACGACGGCGCCGTGACAGGTGCAACGAGGATCTCACCGTCTTGGATCTCGGACACCTGCTCGGCGCTGCTCAGCACGCGGGCGATGCCTTCCACCACACCCGGGGAAGCAGCGAAACCGCTGAGACCGCCGTCGTCGCTGACGCCGCCCAGCCATTTCTGGATCGAGTCGCTGGTGATGCCCCACAGCATGATCGTGAATGGCTCGGTGACGACGTCGGGAGGTGCCCCGAGAGCCGGGGGCGCATCCCACGCCTGACATGCCGCCATGATTGCCCGCCGCTTGGCCACCACGTCGGGCCAGTAGGTCGGGCCACGCGGCGCGACACCGGCAGACCACGCGAACGTCATGTCGCTGATCGCGGTGGGGATCTCGTCGCGCTTCAACATGAAGATGTCGTCGCTGTCACCCCAGAACCCCTCCTTCATGAACACGTTCGACAGTTCGCGCATCTTGCGCCACATCACGCTGATGCCCCAGTGCTCGACATAGAAGTTGTGGTTCTCGACGTAGTGGAACACCGTGCGGCTGAGGCCGAGCTTGGCCTCGAAGTTGGCCTTGTCGTCACCGTCGAGCAGGTCGATGTACTCCGACGCGACACGGTCGCGCTCGGCGATCACGGCCTCTTTCGGAGTATCGATCTCCTCACCCGCCTGAAGCTTGCGGATGTACCCGCGCATGAACGAGAAGGGGATGTCGAGACGCTCGGCCCACACAGCATCGGTGTGGTAGAAGCCGGTGCCGTTGCTGTAGTTGAACCACGGGTACTGCGCAGTCGCATACTCGGCGAGCCACGCCTTGCCACCGCTCAAGTCCAGCACTGCTGCAAGCGCCTGATCCACGGTGCCTTCGCACAGCGCGTCACCGAGGCCGCTGTCGACAGCGAGGCGCGCGAGCCGGCGCAGCTCCTCGTCCGGCCGGAACAGATCGACGTCGATGCCAGCCACCATCTTGGCGATCGACAGGTCGGGAATGTTGGGGAATACCTGCTTGCAGAACCCGAAGTAGTCGAGGTACGCGGCGTAGCCGAGGTTCAGCATCTCGAAGTGCAACTGCCACAACTCCAGCGACAGATCGACGAGTTGGTGATACTCGTGCTGCAGGTCGTACACGTTGCTGCGTCCGGCGTGACCGGTGACGACCTCGAGGGCGACCATGTCGGGCAACGGCTCGAAGTTCAGGGCCTCGAGCTTGGCGATCACAACCTTGGCCTTGTCGATCCACTCGGCCTCAATCGCATCCCAATTGGCGAAGTAATGCCCGGCGCGCTGCATGAAGTGCTCGACGCGGCCGGGGATCTCTGTCGGATCGGCGACCGGAACGGGCGAGAGGTAGAAACAACCGTTGAGGATGCGGATGTCGATGCCCATCGCCGGAGGAACGATGTAGTGCCGGCTGTTGTACGACCCCAGCGAGGCAAACGCGTACTCAACCAAGCTGGCGTCGAACGGCGGCATGACCGTCGGTAGGTGTATTGCATCGCGGAACCAGAACATCGACTCGTCGTAGTCCCTGCGGGCTTCACTGAACAGCAGGTGGTAGTGGTACAGGTCCTCCCACCCCTCCGCCCCCGGCGGCGTGGTGATGGAAAACGGACTGTCGAAGCGATCCTTGGTCATTGCAGTTCCCCCAGTTGACTCGAGCTGACTAGCTCTTCACTTGTACGGGCCGCAGCAGATTGCTGACGACTCCTTCGACTCCGGTGTGCACGCCTTTACTCACCTGGCGTGGCTTGTTGCTCCACACCGTTTCGGGCCGGCTTTGCAGCAGGTGCACGGTCTCAGCGCCGTCAGCATCGATGGTGACCGCCCACTCGACGTCCTGCGGTCGGCCG
The DNA here is from genome assembly GCA_031412355.1 of Ilumatobacteraceae bacterium. GTDB lineage: Bacteria > Actinomycetota > Acidimicrobiia > Acidimicrobiales > Ilumatobacteraceae > JAENVT01. The sequence continues at coordinate 2,762 of JANOCR010000371.1, forward strand.
AAGTGCTTTTCGGCCCGGCGGGCCAGCCGGGCAATCGCCTTGATCTCGTCGTCGGTCAGGCTCGGCGAGGTGCTGCGTTCGGCGTCGAGCGGCCGCTGCACTACGGCGCCACCTTCTACGCAACACTCCACCTCCTTCGCTGACACCGTTCGTTTGGTTATCTCGAAGATGACCTTGTCGATCATGTAGTTGTCGGGCGTGACGATTCCCGACACGACCGATTCTCCAAGCCCGAAGGCCGAGTCGATCACGATGGTCGAGCGGTCCCCATTCGTGGGATCCAACGTGAACGCGACGCCGGCGGCCTTGGGCAGCACCATTTGTTGCACGGCGACGCTCATGGCCACGTCGGCATGCGGGTAGCCGTTCTCGTGGCGATAGGCGATGGCGCGATCGGTGTACAGACTGGCCCAACAGCGCACGACGTGATTGACGACGTCGTCCGCGCTGCGAACCCACAAGAAGGTGTCTTGCTGGCCGGCGAACGACGCATCGGGCTGATCCTCGGCAGTTGCGCTCGACCTGACCGCGACGGCTACATCGTCAATCCCGGTTTGGTCGCACAACTGGCGATAGCCGTCGCGGATCGTTTCCTCCGCCGCCTGCGAGGGGCCGGCGTCGAGCACCAGTCGGCGACAGTGAGCCGCGGCACCCGACAGGGCGTGAAGGTCGCTGACATCGAGACTGTCGAGCATGCTGTGCAGCAACGGACCGACGTGGTCTCTGTTCATGGAATCGCTGAAGGCGTGTGTCGTGACAGCGAAGCCCGGAGGCACCGGGAGGCCTGCTCGAGTCATCGCGCCCAAGCTGGCGCACTTTCCGCCGACGATGGGCTGGTCTGTTTCGGTGTAGTCGTGGAAGAAGATGGCGTGGTCCGCCACTACCACGACACCCCTTCGTACGCATCCCAGCAGCGACGTGTGGCCTCGGCTCCGGCGAAGTACGCGGCACGCGCCGAACGACGTTTGGCGTCGGTGTCGAGGTAGCGCTCGGCGAACTCGCCGACGTGGCCGCCGTGGTCCTCGTCGACGATGATGTGGATCGTGTGGAAGGCGTAGTCGTCGGCCTCGAGCAGATGGCCGTAGTGATGCTTGAAGCCCTCGACCGCACGGATGTAGGCGGGAGGAATCTGGTTCTCGATGCCGAGGCTGGCCCCGAACTGGAACTCGTACCACGGTCGCTGATGGGCCAGGTTGTAGAGGAAGCTCTCGCTGAGCACGGCCTCGACGTTGGGTGTGGCTTCGGTGATGACCTCGTCGGGCGCGCCCAGTGCCCTGGTGAACTCGAACAACCAGTGAAGGTGCCCATGGCCCGACTTCGACTGGATCCCCAGCACCTCTTCACCGATGTTCTCGATGACGCTCTCGGTCATCTCGTAAGGGATCCGGCCGAGCCAGATCGAGAGGAACCGCCGGGTGTGGTACGTCACCCCGTGGTAGTGCTGACGAGCCCAGCCGACCAGTTCTTCTTTCGTTGCCTCGCCTTGCACGACTCGCTCGACCCAGCGCGCCTTGTCGAGCGTGCGACCCGAAGCGATCAGCTCCTCGCGCATCTCGTCTACGTATGCCTCACCATCGAACGACATCTGGCGAACCCCCTCCGGTGTCTTGCGCCCCTCCGGCACTGTCGCACCGCGAAGTCGTTCACTCAAGGTCACCGTTCCGTTAATCGGAACGAAGTGGTCGGCCATCGCTGCACATGTGCTGCGATGATGGTGACGTGCAATCGACCGAACTCGTAGAACTGATTCGCCGCCGTCGCACCAGCATGCTCGTCGACAAGCAGCGCGACGTGCCGCATCAGATGATCCGCGACCTCTGCGAGATCGCCCAGTGGGCGCCGAACCACAAGAGGACCTGGCCGTGGCGCTTCGCCATCGCCGACGGTCCGGCACGCGCTCGCCTCGGCAACACCATCGCTGACGCGATGCAGGCGCACGGCGACCCACCCGACAAGGTCGACAAGGCCAGAACCAAGTACCTGCGAACGCCCACGACCTTGGTCGTCGGATCCGCGCCCGGCGACTCGCCACTGCGCACGGCGGAGAACCGCGACGCGGTGGCCGCCGGCATCCAGAACCTGCTCCTGACGGCCACGGCGCAGGGCCTGGCCAGTTACTGGGGCTCGTGCCCGAA
>JANOCR010000372.1:0-2531 GCA_031412355.1 Ilumatobacteraceae bacterium
CGCCTCGTCGAGTTGTTGAAGCAGCCGCAGAACAGCCCGATGCCGGTCGAAGAGCAGGTCGTCGTGGTGTTTGCCGGCACGAAGGGTTACCTCGACAGCCTGCCCGTCGTCGACGTGCGTCGGTTCGAAGCCGAACTGCTCGATCATCTGCGCTCCACGCAAGGTGCGCTGCTCTCGGGCATGCGCAACGATCCGAAAGCCGACGTGCCGCCCGAGCTCGGCGACATGATCGTCGAGTTCAAGGAGCGCTTCGTTGCAGCCAGTGCTGAAGCTGCGCGAATTGCCGACCCCACTGCGACCGACGCTGCCGAGCTCGGCGAAGCCGCCAGCCACAAGACCCTGGCGACGGAATAAGCAATGGCTGGCGGTCAGGAGCGCATTCTTCGGGGACGGATTCGTACCGTCCAGGCCACGAAGAAGATCACGCGCGCCATGGAACTGATTGCTGCCTCGCGCATCGTCAAGGCCCAGCAGCGCGTTGCTGCGGCCGTGCCCTACAGCGAGCAGATCACCGAAGTGGTCAAGGATCTGGCCGCTGCCGGCGGATCCACCGCATCGCCGCTGCTCGCTGGCCGAGAAGCAGTCAACAACGTCGCTTATGTGGTCATCACGGCTGACCGCGGTCTCTGCGGTGGCTACAACGCGGGTGTGCAACGCGCGGCAGAGGGCGAGATCAAAGCCGACGTGCTGCGTGGCCGCGATTACTCCGTGATCGCCGTCGGTCGCAAGGCGGAGAGCTACTTCAGGTTCCGCGGGTACAAGATCAAGACCACCTTTTCCGGATTCAGCGACGCACCCGGCTATGCCAATGCAAAAGAGATTGGTCAGCACGTGGTCGATCTGTTCGTGAACGGCGAGGTCGATCGAATCGAACTGATCTACACCCGGTTCATCTCTGCCGGCTCGCAGGAGGTCGTGCAGCGCCCGCTGGTGCCACTAGAGCGCGAAACGGTCGCGGGTGGCGACGGTCGTCATTCGTCCGATCCCGAGTCTGCAACTGGCGACTTCGAATACGAACCGGATCCCACCACGATCCTCGATTCGCTGCTCCCGAAGTACGTCGAGGCCCGCATCTACGCAGCACTTCTGAATGCGGCAGCCAGCGAACACGCTTTCCGACAGCGAGCGATGAAGAGCGCCACCGACAACGCCGAGGAACTGATCAAGAACCTCAGTCGCATCATGAACCGAGCCCGCCAAGATTCGATCACGACCGAGATCATGGAGATCGTCAGCGGCGCCGAGGCGCTGTCTGGTGTCGACCTCGGTCTGGTGATCGACTTCGAAGTCATGCACGATGGCTCACCCGACGCAGCATGACCATGAACACGTACAACCCCTGCACGACGAGAAGTATGGAAACCGAGAGAGAGCACACGTCATGACCATGACCAACGACTCACCCACAGCCACGAAGACGGAATTCACAGACGGTCGCGTCGTCGGCATTGCCGGCCCCGTGGTCGATGTCGAGTTTCCCCGAGGCGCGCTGCCGAAGCTCAACACCGCGCTCGAGTTCACAGTGCAGGTCGATGGCAAGCCGGTCATCGTGCTGGCCGAGGTCGCCCAGCAGCTCGGAGACAGCCGCGTGCGCGCCATCTGCATGAAGCCGACCGACGGCCTGACGCGTGGCACGCCGGTCCGCAACCTCGGTCACGGCATTCAGGTGCCGGTCGGCGATCGCACCCTCGGTCACGTTTGGAACGTGTGGGGCGACGTCCTCGACGACGATCCCGCCAAGTACGCCGACATGGAACGTTGGGACATCCACCGCGATGCACCGCTGTTCGACGCCCTCGAGCCGTCGCGGCGCATGTTCACCACGGGCATCAAGGTCATCGATCTGCTCACTCCGTACCTCTCGGGCGGCAAGATCGGCCTGTTCGGTGGAGCTGGCGTCGGCAAGACCGTGTTGATCACGGAGATGATCAACCGTGTTGCCTCGAAGCACGGTGGCGTTTCCGTGTTTGCCGGTGTCGGCGAGCGAACTCGCGAGGGCACCGACCTTCGTATCGAGATGGAAGAGTCCGGTGTGTTCGAAAAGGCCGCCCTGGTGTTCGGCCAGATGGACGAGCCGCCGGGTGTGCGCCTGCGCGTCGCCCTGTCGGCCCTCACTATGGCGGAGTACTTCCGCGACGTGCAGAACCAGGACGTGTTGCTGTTCGTCGACAACATCTTCCGTTTCGTGCAGGCCGGCTCGGAGGTTTCGACGCTGCTGGGTCGCATGCCATCCGCCGTCGGCTACCAGCCCACGCTCGCCGACGAGATGGGCCAGTTGCAGGAGCGGATCACGTCGACCCGCAAGGGCTCGGTCACCTCCATCCAGGCCGTCTACGTCCCGGCGGACGACCTCACCGACCCGGCACCGGCATCCGTGTTCGCGCACCTGAACGCGACCACGTCGCTGTCGCGCGCGATCTCCGAGAAGGGCATCTACCCGGCCGTCGACCCGCTCGACTCCTCCTCGACGATCCTCAAGCCCGAGATCGTCGGCGAGGATCACTTCAAGGTCGCCAACGAGGTCAAGCAGG
>JANOCR010000373.1:0-1697 GCA_031412355.1 Ilumatobacteraceae bacterium
CGTTGATCACGCCACCGTGGCACACCACGGCGATACGTTCGCCCGGGTGGGCATCGATCAACTCCTCGATCGAGCTGACGGCACGGTCCCGGAACTCCGTCGACGTCTCTTCGTCGGTGTCGTACTCGCCGGCGATCATGGCGTGGTACCGGGGGTCGTTGGCAGCCTTGAGCTCTTCCGTGGGGATGTAGTCGGGCGAGAGCCGATCGAACTCGGCAACACCGTCGCAGGTTTCGACATCGACCGAATGATGCGCGGCGATCGCCAGCGCAGTTTCGTGCGCGCGGCGCAGGGGACTGGCGTAGATTGCATCGAGATGCTCGGACGAGAGGTACGTAGCAACATGTTGAGCCTGGGCGCTGCCATCGGCGGACAACTCGGGATCCGCGGCTCCACTGACCAACTCGCGGCGGACGGGCAGGGCGTGGCGTATCAGCAACAGCTCCATGGACCACTAGCTAATCAGGCATGAACGCCCGAACGAAGATCGTGGCCACTCTCGGCCCGGCAACCGATCCCCCGCACATCCTCGACGCGCTGTTGCTGGCCGGTGTCGACGTCGTGCGACTCAACCTCAGCCATGGCCAGCTCGCCGAACACGTCACCCGGCTCCGCGCAGTTCGTGAGGCGGCGATGCGCACCGATTCGGTGGTCGCCGTGCTTGCCGATCTTCCCGGGCCGAAGGTGCGCGCCGCGGCGTTTCCCGGATCCGGCGTCGATCTGTTGGCCGGCACGATGGTGACGCTCACGACCGATGCCGAGAGCAGTTCCAGTGAGGTGATCGGTGTCGACTACGAGACGCTGGTCGAGGATCTCCAACAGGGCGATCGGATCGTGATCGGCGACGGTGCCATCACGTTGAAGGTTGAAGGTCTCACCCCGCAGGGCGCCCGATGCCTGGTGAGCAGCGGCGGCCACGCACGGGCGCGCCCCGGCGTTCACCTGCCGTCGGAGCGGCTCCGAATCCTGACACCAACGCCAGAAGACCTGGTGTTGGCGGCAGCGATGGCCGCAGAGGGAATCGACTTCTTGGCCGTGTCGTTCGTTCGCGGTGCCGACGATCTGCACAAGGTGCGCAGCGCCATCGCCCCGATGGCGACCCGGTTGGTGGCCAAGATCGAGACGTTGTCCGCTATTGACCATCTCGATGAGATCATCGCCGCCTCCGACGCCGCGATGGTGGCCCGCGGTGACCTGGGCATCGAGTGCCCGTTGGAGGACGTGCCGCACATGCAGAAGCGAATCGTCCGGGCGTGCGTCGAGGCCGGCATACCGGTCATCACTGCGACGCAGATGATGGAGAGCATGATCACCGCGCCGTCGCCGACACGCGCCGAGGTCAGCGATATTGCAAATGCAGTGTTCGACGGCACCGATGCCTTGATGCTGTCGGCCGAAACAGCGATTGGTGTCGATCCCGTCAACGTCGTGAAGACGATGGCCAGGGTCGCCGAACGCGCCGAACGCGATGCCGACTACGCGCACTGGGCGGACCACCTCGGTCGGCTGCAACGCACCAGCTTCCCCGACGGGCCGGATCGCATCACGATGGCCATCACGCATGCCGCTGGTCTCGCGGCCAGCGACGCCGGCGCCGAAGCCATCCTGTGCTGCACACGCTCGGGCCGCACCGCACTGGCCATGGCCAGGTTTCGCCCGACGGCGAAGTTGATCGGGCTGTCACCCGACCCGGTCAC
>JANOCR010000374.1:0-8852 GCA_031412355.1 Ilumatobacteraceae bacterium
GCCCTTCTCCCACAGGTCGAACATCTCCTGATGATCCTCGCCGGTCCAGTGGGTTGCGACGCCGATCGTGCCGACGATCCCGCTGGCCAGCAGCGGCAGGGTCATGATGTCGTCGCCGCTGTACACCTCGCACCCGGCCGGCAGCGAACTGATCACTGCCGCAGTCTCGCCTGGGTTGGCCGCCGCGTCTTTCAACGCGACGACGTTGGGCACTTCGTTGAACAATCTCAGGAGTGTGGTCGTGTTGATCTTGCGACCGGTGCGCACAGGGATGTCGTACACGACGACCGGCAGATCGCTGGCGTCCGCGATGGCGCGCATGTGGGCTTCGATGCCGGCCTGCGATGGGCGGTTGTAGTACGGGCACACGGCCAGCACGCCGGCCGCACCCAGTGACTTGGCCTGCTTGGTCAGGTGCACCGAATGGCGGGTGTCGTTGGTGCCGGTTCCGGCGATCACGGGAATGGTCACAGCTTCGATGACCGCGGCGAACAGCGACAGCCGTTCGTCGTCGTTCAACGTCGGTGCCTCACCGGTGGTTCCGGCGATCACGAGACCGTCGTTGCCGTGGTCCTGGAGGTGGCGCGCGAGCACTTTCGCGGCATCGAGATCGAGACCTCCGGCATTGTCGAATGGGGTGACCATCGCGCTGAGCACGCGTCCGAATCGAGCCATGGGTGCAATCGTAGATGACACGCTCGGCGGGGATACGGTCGGTTCGTGAAGCTCTGGGCACTGCGCTGCGGCGACCTGTACACCGACGTCAGTGGGCTGCTGGCCGGCGAGCTGACCGGCGTGATGGGTGATGTTCCGGTTATGTGCTTCGCGGTCGAGACCGGTGACGGTGTTCTGGTGTTCGACACCGGTCTGAGCGAGGCCTGCTGCGGCCCCGACCCAACGGCGCACTTCGGTGCGATGACGACGATGTTCGAACTGCGCTGCCCCCGGCACGCATTGGTCGACGAGCGGCTGCGTCAGGCCGGCTACACGGTCGACCAGGTTCGTTGGGTCGTCAACTCACATCTCCACTTCGATCACGCCGGTCGCAACGCGGCGTTCCCCGCTGCGACCGAATACGTGCGTACCTGCGAACTGCAGTGGGCGTGGACGCGGACCACGAAGCCCAGCGGCGTGCTGGCCGGCGACCTCGCCGAGTTGCGCTCCGAACCGTGGGACTACGACGGCGCGTTCGATGTCGCCCCCGGCCTGCAACTGGTCTCGACGCCCGGCCACACGCCTGGCCACCAGGCATTGCTGGTGTCATTCGCCGACGGCCGCAGGTTCGTGTGCGCCGGCGACGCGGCGTACACGTTGCAGGCCGTGGTCGAGCATCGCCCCACCGGTCGCCCCACCGACGCCGGCCAGGCCCTCGCCAGCCTGCAGTTGTTGACCTCGCTCGACGCCGAGATCCTCACAGCGCACGACATCGACCAATGGCACGATGTCGCCGACGCCGCTCTGATCCACGCCGCCTGACGGAAGTGCGTACGTTCGATGCGGACTGTCTACATCGAACTTACGCACTTCGGAGATCACGTCGCTGTCGGCAGACCTTGGCAATGAGATGCCCGACCTCGGCGGGACGTCGCTGCGCATACCAACCCAGGTAGATCAGTTCCCAGCCGCACGTTGCTGAGCGCAGGTCGCGATCCTCGTCAGCCGCTTCGCAGATAGGACCAAAATGGAAGCTCCTGCTGTGCCCTTCGAGTCCGAGCCTGGCCGCTGGGATGCCAAGGTCAACACGAGCCACGAATGCGCCCGCATCATTCCTGACAACGTACTGCGGCACGATCGGGGGAATGTCGGGATGCTCGAGCATGCAACGGAGCAACTCCTCGAACCACGAGTCCGGCAGCGCGCCCTCTGCGCTCCAGCGACGAAGCGCTTGGATCAGCACGCCGGTGCCGGGCTGCCCGGGCCGATGCAGGCGAAGCGCCGTCTGATGCAGCCAGATCGGATTGACCCGGTGAATTCGTCGGGCAGCGATCAACGCGCGCCAGACCTTGTCGGCGGATTCGCTCGAGCCCAGGTCTGCGAGAGTCCTGGCCAAGGTGGTGCATGGCAATCCGCTGAGCTCGTATCGATCGGCTCGTCCGAGAATCGAGGTTTGATGCACGACGACACCTCCGGCGACAGAAGCGGCGACTCGCTCCGGTCGCAGAACGGTGATCTCGGGCTCAGCCGACTCAAAGCCGTCCAGAGCGAATAGTCGCGCGGCCGCTCCGTTACTGACCACCGGGTGCGCAGTTCCCGCAGCAATCACGATCGCAAGACGCTGCTCCCACGTGGGCGGATAGCCACTGACGACCAGCACACCGCGCGCAGGCTCGGTGAGCCAGCCAAGTTCCTTGGCGAGCCGGATGTCACGGGGAGTGAGTTCCAAAGAGGCGGCCTGGCTGCGAACGACGACACCATGGCGAGAGGCCGCAAACTCCGCCATGGCCCGAAGGCGAGAAGCGGACATCGGGCGGAAACTATCGACGACTCGACGCCAGTCCTCCGGTCGCGACGAAGTGCCTGAGGCACACGTCTAAGACGGGAGTCTGGCCCACATCAGGACTCGGCGGAACGGGAAGAAGTGGGGCTCGTGGTCGCCCAACACTCGCAGCAGTTCTGTCTCGTAGTCGGCGACGAAGGCGGTGAACGCGTCCGGGTGGAGGCGCTTCTCGAAGCGGGTCAACATCGTGCCGCGGACCCATTCGACGACGTGTCGCGTACTGGGCAACACGTGCGGATAGATCTGCAGCCGAACGTGTTGCCGTTCGAAGCCGAGGTCGTAGAGGGTCTGGGCGTACTCCTCGGGCTGCAGCACGTAGGCCTGCACCGGGTCGATCGGCGCGCCCTGTTGGCCGAACAGCGATCGGTACGGCTCGCGTTCGGCGACCTGGCGGGCCACGAAGTGCGAAGGCATATCGGCGTTGGCCGGAACCTGGATGGCGATCTGGCCTCCCGGTCGCAGCGCCGCGGTCCAGCGGGCGATCACGCTGCGGTGCTCGGAGACCCACTGCAGACTGGCCGCCGCCAACACGAGATCGACATCGGCTGCTCCACTCCACTCGGCGATGTCGCCATGTTCGAAGCGCACCGAGGCCGACGCATGCTCGCTCGTCTTGTCGAGCATGGCCTGCGAGTTGTCGACGCCGACCATTTCGTCGACGGCCAGTTCGTCAGCGGCCATTGCAGTCAACTCTCCCGGCCCACAACCCAGGTCGACGGCGCGTTTGATCGCACCCGGCTCGATCATGGCCAGCAGGTCATGAAACGGTAGGGCGCGTTCAGCGGCGAATCGGCGGTATTGCCCCGGGTTCCAGTCAGTCACGACTTGTATTGTACTTGTATCTATTTGGTTGATGTCAAGACGCCGACAATTCCTCTGACTAACGTCAGAGATATGGATGCCGAGCAGATTTGGCAGGTGCGCCAGTTCAACCGCATCGTCGCACAGCGGATCGGGGTGCTCAACGACGAGTACCTCGCGCGAGGTCGAGCGCTGGGTGCATCGCGTGTCTTGTGGGAGGTCGGCCCGGACGGCGTCGACGTGCGGACGATCCGAGCGCGACTCGGTCTCGATTCCGGATACCTCAGTCGACTGCTGCGGAACCTCGAGACCGAGCGGCTCGTGACCGTCAAACCCGATGCGATCGATCAACGAGTTCGCGTCGTGCGGCTCACCAAGGCCGGTCGTCTCGAGCGTGCCGAGCTCGAACTGCGAAGTGACGAGCTCGCCGCAGCGTTGCTCGCCTCACTGGATTCGCAGCGATCCCGGCAGCTCCTCGACGCCATGGCCACCGTGGGGCGGCTGATGACTGCAGGTCTTGTCGAGTTCCAGAGCGAGGACCCAACCGGCCCTGCTGCAACGTTCTGTCTCCAGTCTTACTTCGCCGAACTCGCGACCCGCTTCGACAACGGATTCGACCCCGGCCTGGGCCACGCCGGCGACGTGACAGTGTTCAGCGAGCCAGGCGGGCTCTTTCTGGTTGCCTACTTGCGGGGCGATCCGATCGGCTGCGGTGGACTGAGGTTCCACGAAGATTGTCCGGCAGACCTCAAGCGAATGTGGGTTGCCAACTCGGCACGCGGACTCGGAGTCGGTCGACGTTTACTGGCCGAACTCGAGAGGCAAGCACTCGCTCACGACGCGCGCGTTGTACGGCTCGAAACCAACAAAGTGCTGACCGAGGCAATCAACCTCTACCGATCGGCCGGCTATACCGAGATTGCCAGCTTCAACGACGAACCGTACGCGCACCACTGGTTCGAGAAGCGCCTCAACACCCACAGCTGAAGAGCACCAACTAATCTTTCGAGCATGGTTGCCCAGCTGAACCACACGATTGTTGCGGCCCGCGACAGGCACGAGTCGGCGACGTTCTTGTCGGAGATCCTGGGGCTACCGGCGCCTGTCGCGTTCGGGCACTTCCTGGTCGTGTCGACGGGGAATGGCGTGTCGCTCGACTATGCCGACACCGACAAAGAGATCGCCCAGCAGCACTACGCGTTTCTGATCAGCGAGCAGGAGTTCGACGACGTCTTTGCACGTGTGCAGGAGCGGCGCATCACCTTCTGGCCAGATCCGTGGAGAGGCAATGAGGGCCAGATCAACCACAACGACGGCGGGCGCGGGTTCTATTTCGAGGACCCGAGCGGCCACTACCTCGAGGTCCTGACCCGTCCCTACGGCAGCGAGGAATGAACTAGCTGCGCCCGGCACATCCCTGGGAGACTGCCGGGCGATGACCTCTGAGCGCGACCACACAGCCGAGAGTGTCACCGCCGTCGCCGGTGAGGGTGGGGTCGCCGTTTCGTACCTGCCCGCCGGTTCGCGGGTCTCGCCCGTGGCCATCGTGCTGCTCGTGTGTTCGGCGCTGATCTTCAGCACCGGCGGACTCTTCATCCGCGGACTCGAATATCCGCGCGCATGGACGACCGTGTTCTGGCGGTCAGTGTCGGCATGCGCCAGCCTGTCGATCTTGATCATCTGGCGCGAGCGAATCAATCCGCTGCGCGCCGTGGTGAAGATGGGTCGGCCAGGCTGGGCCGTCGCCGCTGCATTCTCTGCGTCGTCGATCGGGATGGTCGTCGCCCTGACCAAGACGAGCGTGGCGGTTGTGCTCGTGATCTTCGCGCTCAGCCCACTCACGGCCGCAGTGCTTGCGTGGATCCTGATCGGCGAACGTGTGCGCAGCTACACCTGGATGGCAATCGGGGTCACTGTCGCCGGCGTTGGCTACATGGTGTCGGGACCTGGCGCAGGGGGTTCGACGACCGGCGCGCTGATCGCCCTCATCATCCCGTTGGCATTTGGATACGGCACAGTCATGATCCGCCGCCATGCAGAGATCGCGATGGTACCCGCCATGCTGCTCTCAGCGATGATCAGCGCCGTTATCGCCTTGCCGTTCGCTCAGCCGCTCGACGTGACGCGTCACGATCTGTTGTTGCTGCTCACCTTCGGTTTCGCTCAGCTCGGCATCGGGTTGGCCATCTTCAGCATCGGCGCGGCACGCGCCCCGGCAACCGACGTCGCCTTGCTGTCGATGCTCGAACCGATCACAGGCCCCGTGTGGGTGTGGATCTTCATGAACGAGTACCCCGGCGTCCCGGCCCTCATCGGCGGCGCGATCGTCTTCGTTGCTCTCGCCGCGCATACCGTGTACGCGGCATCTCGAGCCGGAACCGCCGACGAACTGCACGACGAACTCGTGCATTCGACGGCGACATCGTCGACGCGGTCGGGCTGAACGTCAGCTGCTGTCGGCAGGATCGATGGTCAGCCCGGCTTGGCGTTGGAACACCAGACTGTCCCAATAGTCGATGCGATGGGCAATGCGGCCGTCGCGAACCACGAACCGCATGACGCCACGCACGGCGATCTCGCGCTCGTTCACCGTCGTGCGCAATGTGTATGCAGCGCACACGCGTTCACCCTCGGCGACTACGTCTTCGACCTCGTACGCCAGCCCGGGCATCGAGGCCAGGAACGCCGGAAGTCGCTGGCGATACTCGGCGATTCCCGTGCAACCGCTACCGAGCGCGGCAGTGTGCTCGTTGACGAAATCGTCGGTGACGAAGGCCGCGACCGCGTCGGCATCACCCGTAGCGAAGGCGTTGAGATAGCCGACGCAAGTGGCCGTTGGTGACCCGCCAGCGAGGCTCACGAACCGTTACCCCAGACCTCCTGCACGGTCGCGTACACACCTTGGTCGTAAGAGAACTCGATCATGTTGCCGTCTGGATCTGTCAGCGCGCAGAGGTACCCGATCGGTGGGGGCCTCTCGGTCGGCGGCCAAGCCAGGCAACCTTCTGCCTCGCCGCGCTCGGCTATGGCATCGACCTCGGCTCGGCTGGTGACCTCGATCCCAATGTGCGCGAACGGCGCCATAGTCGGCTGCGGACCTTTGTCCTGGTCGCGGACGAAACTGACCAGTACCAGGATGAAGGGCTTGTCAACCTGATCGCGGTGGCCGAGCCACGCGCCCTGGCCATCTGCGTCCTCGCGACGGTCGAGCAACTCCAACGGCGTGTACCGCTCGTACCAGGCGATGGTCTTGTCAATGTCGGTTGCCGGCAGCGCGATGTGCGTCCACCGCATCGACGGCGGATGGATTGCATATGTGTCGACGACTTCACTCACGCGTCCAGCCCTCCGGAACAACAGGATCGGAGCCGCCCTTGGTCCACAGGATCAAGGTGTTGCCCCACGGATCGCTGAAGTTGTTGAAGCCGTTGAACTCGGCCCAATAGTGACGGCGCTACAGTTCGGTAGCCCCGAGTCGGACGGCGGTCTCGACGATGCGTTCGTCGCTGTCGCCGTCGGCAACCAGGATCCACACGCGGTGCGCGATTGCGTGCTGAGCGAACGGGGGTCGACCTCCCATCCGAACACGTCGGCGTAAACCGCCGGGAGGCCTCGAGATCGTCGCTCGGCAAATCCACGAAGATCAGCGTGTTCGGTGGGGTCATGTTGCGAACGTAGCATCGCTGGATTGCTGGTCTGACCGCGAAATGACAATTGCCATCGACCCGAGTTCCCGGCGTCCTTGCTCGTGCGGTACGGTCTGATCATCGGTCCCTCGGCACGCTCCGGCGGCACGACCATCATCGCCGGTGGCGACGTGGTGACGATGAACCGCAGCCGGCAGGTGTTGCTCGGCGGGTCCGTCGTCATCGTCGACGGTGTGATCGTCGCAGTTGGCTCGACCAGTGACATACGTGCCGTGCATCCCGATGCGACCGTGATCGACGCAGTGGACTGCGTTGTCACTCCGGGCATGATCAACGCACACCAACATCTCACCGGGGATCCGTTGATTCGCAGCTGCATCCCAGATCTCCTTGCGCCGGGCGCCGCGATCTTTGAATGGGCCGTGCCGATCCACGCCCAGCACTCGGCCGACGACGACGAGCTCGCCGCCAGCCTGTGCGCGATCGAATGCGCCCAGAACGGCGTCACCACCGTGGTCGAGGCCGGCACTGTTGCCCACCCGGATCGTGTCGCCGCGGCGATGCAATCGGTCGGCATCCGCGGCTCCGTCGGAACGTGGGGATGGGACGTTGAAGACGGACCCTTCGCCGGCCCGGTCGCCGAGGTGCTCGAACGACAACGGGCCGTCGTCGAGGCCTTTCCTGCCGGTGGCCTGGTCGAGGGATGGATCACGCTGGTCGGTCACGATCTGGCCAGTGACGAGCTGCTCAGTGGTGCCGCCGAACTCGCTCGATCCATGCGCACGGGCATCACGATGCACATGTCTCCGACGTCATCGGATCCCGAGCGCTATCTGGCCCGAACGGGTCGTCGCCCCATTGCGCATCTGCAGCATCTCGGGGTGTTGGGGGCCAACCTGCTGCTGGCCCACGGTGTGTGGCTCGACGACGAGGAGATCGACCTGATCCTGTCGAGCCGCACAGCGATCGCGTACTGCCCATGGGCGTACCTGCGTCTCGGACAGGGTGTCACGCGAGCCGGCCGCCACGCCGAGATCGTCGAGCGCGGCGGTCGCGTCGCGCTCGGTTGCGACGCTTCCAACGCCGGTGATACCGCCGACATCTTGCGTGCCGCGACGTTGGCTGCAGGACTCGCACGCGACATTCGCCTCGCCCCCGAGCGGTTCGGGGCACATCAGGCGTTCGAGTTGGCAACGATCGCCGGCGCCGAGGCAATCGGCATGGCGGATCGAATCGGGTCGTTGGAGGTGGGCAAACAGGCCGACATCGTGGTGCATGCCGCGACGGATTGGGGATGGTCCCCGCGCGGTGACGTCGGACTGCAGCTCGTCTGGGGCACCGACGGACGAACAGTGCGCGATGTCTTCGTCGCCGGCAATCCGGTGGTCCGAGACGGTCAATGCGTCACCGTGGACGCTCCCGCGCTGCGACGCGAAGCTGCCGCACAGCAGCGCTCCCTGCTGGATCGCGCCGGCATCGCCATCCCTCACGTCTGGCCACAAATCGATGCCCGCTGACCGGTGGATAACGTCGCGGCTGTGACCGGCATCCTGTGCGATAGCGCTGCCTTGGCCAACTCGTGGCACCCGGTCGCCAGATCGGTCGAGGTGGTGGCCGCGCCCGTCGCCGTCACCCTGCTCGGCCGCAAGGTGGTGCTGTGGCGCACGCCGTCGGGCGCTGTGTTCGCCGCACCCGATCGCTGCCCTCATTGCGAGGCGCCGCTGTCGATCGGCTCGGTGGAGGATGGCTGCCTGACGTGCGCCTACCACGGATGGACATTTGGCGACGAGGGCCGCTGCGTGCGTGTGCCGTCGGCCAGCGATGGCGTGCCTCCCCCACCGCGAGCACATCTTGCGGGGTACGAATGTGAGGAACGGTACGGGCTGGTGTGGGTCTGCGTGGGTACG
>JANOCR010000375.1:0-19075 GCA_031412355.1 Ilumatobacteraceae bacterium
CCTCGGGTTGGAGTCGAGCGAAGATGCGTCGCCAACCGGTACCCGTCGCTGGCAGATACTCGGCTGGGTCGTCGGCTTCGAGCGCGAGAATTCTGTCGCGATAGTCCAAGTCGACGGTGATCACTGGGTCGGGCGCCACGAACGGTCCTCCGGCAACGAGTTGCCGCCATCGACGACGATCTGCTGGGCCGTGATGAAACTGGCCCTCGGATCGGCCAGGAAGCGCACCGCAGCCGCAACCTCGTCGGGCGTGCCGCTGCGGCCGAGCGGCGTGTAGTTGCCGGCGTTATGCTCGATCGTGAGTTGTGCCCCCGTTGCGATCCAGCCGGGCGACACGACGTTGACGGTGATTCCGACATCGGCCACCTCGAGGGCCACCGCACGTGTCAGGCCGAGGATCCCTGCCTTCGCCGCGTGATAGCCGGGGTCGCCCAGAAACGCTTGCACCGGTCCAGATGTCGAGGCGACGTTGACGATTCTTCCGTAACCCCGTTCGCGCATGGCCGTGAGACAGGCGCGCGTGACGGTGAAGCACGTAGTGAGATTTCGATGCAGGCTGTCGGCCCAGTCGGCGGCGGTGACCTCGGTGGTGGCGCGGCTGCGCGGCTCGATTCCGACGGCGATCATTCCGGCATTGTTGACGCAGATGTCGATTCGCCCTGCTACCGCGAGCGCGGCCCCCGCCAACGCATCGGCCACGCCATCGTCCATCAGGTCGCCGACGAATCCGGTGGCCGATAATCCCTGTGCCCGTAGTTCGGCAACCCGATCGTCGATGCGATCGGTGGTCGATGCGATCACGACATGCGCTCCATCGGCGGCGAGTGACCGGGCGCATGCGAAACCGATGCCGCTGGCGCTTCCCGCCCCCGTGACGATGGCGACCTGGTTGCCAAGATTCATGCAGCGCTCACGCGACCAATGCTTCCACGGCCGCGGCGAACACGTCGGTATGAGCTTCTACGTCGGCGGCAGTGTGGTGGGGCGACATCAACGCCATGTTGTGGAACGGTGTCAGCAGGATGCCGCGGTTCATCGCCCAGAGATGCATGAACGCATCGAGTTCGTCGTCGACGACTGCCGCCGCAGCGGCGCCGTCGTGTGGTGGCGGGCAGAACCAGTATTCGGCGCGTCCGCCGAGTTGCTGGACGTGCCACGGGAGGTCGAATGCGTCGATGGTTGCCCGAACGCCGGCGGTCCACGCTGTTGCCAGCGGAATGATGTGGGCGAAGTCCTGATCCCGCAGAGCTGAACTCAACGTGGCCCTGATGGCGGCGACTGCCAGGGCATTGCCGGTCAATGTGCCGCCGACGCCGCTGACATCGACTGCACTGGAGGCGATGATCGGGCCGAGCTTCTCGGCAATCTCGGCGGTCATGCCAAATGCCGCCGCAGGCATGCCACCGGCGATGGTCTTGCCGATGACGAAGAAGTCCGGTTCGAGGCCCCAGGCCGCTGTGGCCCCGCCGGGCCCGACGCAGATCGTGTGTGTTTCGTCGATCACCAGCAACGTGTCGTACTGGCGGGTCAAGCGGCGTAGCTCGCTGTGGAAGTCGGGATCGGGCATGACGATGCCGATGTTGGTCAGTGCCGGCTCGGCCAGCACGCACGCGACTTCCCCGGTGGCCAGCGCAGCCTCCAACGCGACGAGGTCGTTGAATGGCACCACGATGGTGGTCGATGACGGATCGAACGCCGCGCCGATGTTGCCGGGTCGGCCGACAGTGCGGCCGTCACGGTCGAGCGTGGCCAGCGCCTCGTCGACCGAGCCGTGGTAGCACCAGTCGAACACCACCACCTTCGGCCGCCCGGTGAGGTGGCGGGCGAAGCGCAGCACGAATCGGTTCGCATCGGTGGCAGTCATCGCCATCTGCCAGACAGGCAGCCCGAACCGCCTGGCAAGCTCTGCGCCGACCCATGCCGCGTCGACCGACGGGAGCATGGTGGTGATGCCGCGCATGGCCTGGGCAAACAGCGCCTCGGCCACTTGCGGCAGGCCGTGGCCGGTCATCGCCCCAGTGTCGCCGAGACAGAAGTCGATGTAGCCGAGGCCGTCGACATCGGTTAAGTGGGCGCCGCTGGCGGTGTCGAACAAGATCGGGAACGAACCGGGCCAGCGGGTCATCCACGCCATCGGGACGCCACCGAGCAGGTTGGCCTGGGCCTGTTTGGCCAGCACCGCCGAGCGGGGATGGGTGGCGATGAAGCGTTGCTCCTCTTCGGTGTGGCGAGCCCGCAACACTTGTCGATCTAACACTTGTCGATCAATCATAAACAGCAATATTGACGACGGAATCGCTCGCTGTCGAGTGAATTCTCGACTATTTAGCTAGTTTGGATAAACCCCGATAGGCAAACGCCAGTGTCAGGGCACTCATGCCGACGATTGCCACCAGCCCACCCCAGGTGTCTTGCCAGGTCACGTCGCCGAGCCAGCCCTCGCGTGCCAACCGCAAGATGTTGGTGAACGGGTTGAGGCGCGCCACCGAATGCAGCCACCCACTCATCACACTGAGCGGGGCCTGGGCATTGGTCAGGAACAGAGCGTTGAACAGAGTCAGCTGCATCAGTGCCGCGGCACGCATGTCGCCGAACCGGTAGGCAAGGCCGAGGCCCCAGCCGGCAGCGACGGTGGCCACCCCCATGCCGGCGATGTAGAGCGTGACGAGCCCCATCGGCCCACCGGTCAGCCGCGCGCCGAACAGGAACCCGACGAGCAGCGCGCTGGTAATGACGATCAGCACGCGAATCCAGGCGGTGAACAGTGGGCCGATGATCAGGGACAACCGCGGCGACGGGGCCATTCGCAGCCGATCGAAGAAGCCGCTCTCGATGTCGCGCACGGTGCTGAAGCCAAGACCGACCCCACTGAAGCCCGAGCCCATGCAGCAGGCCAGCGGTAGGTACCAGTTGACAGAGCGGTCGGTCGGGAAGCCAGGGATCTTGGTAATCGCGAAGAAGGTGCCGCTGAAGGCGATCGTCTGGAAGATCGGCATTGCCAATGCCGGGAAGAATGCCGACGGCAGCCGGCGGATGCTGCGCAACCCGCGCAGCGCCAGACCGCGAGCCGAGCGCAGCAACGTTCCGCCGCTGGCCTGGCCGGCCATGGTGACGGTCATCGGGCTGCCAATCGCGAGTACAGCGTGCGCAGTGCCAAGGCGATCGAGAACACTCCGATGCCCACCGGCACGAGCAGCGCGGATGCAACGTGCCGAGCGGTGAACCCGTCGATCACCAGACCGCGAATGCCTTCGACCAGATGAGACACCGGGTTGATGTTGGCGATGGTCTTGTAGGCGCCCTGCATGGTTTGGCGCGGGAAGAACGCGCTGGAGAAGAAGAGGGCGATGAACAGCAGTGGGAAACTGCCCTGCACGGCCTCGGATGATCCGGTCTTCAACGCGATTGCCGCAGTGAAGCCCCCGATCGCCATGCCGGTCAGACCACCGCAGATCACGATCACGATCAGACCGGGCACGCCCGCAGCGATGCGTACGCCGAACGGGATCAGGATCAGCACGAAGAACAGCGCTTGAAACGCACCGAACAGGGCCGCACCTGCGAGGCGGCCGATCAGGATGCTGACGCGCGACGTGGGCGTGGCGAGCAGCCGGTCGAAGAATCCCTGTTCGATGTCAGTGGCCAGCGCTGCACCACCGGTGACGCTGCCGAACAGCACCCCCTGCACGATGCTGCCTGCCAGCGCGAAGTCGAGGAAGTTGTCGACCTTCGGGAAGTTGGGCAGGCTGACCGCTCGACCGAACGACGACGAGCCGAGGGCGGCGAAGAAGAGCGGGAATACCAACGACGGAGCGACCAGGGCCGGCTGGCGCATGATCGCGATGATCGACCTCTTCGACATCGCCAGTGTCTGCGACATCCACAGGCCCCGCGTTTGCACGGGAGCGAGCACAACGGCGGTCACTTTCGGCGGCCTCGCTTGCCAGTTGGCACCGGCCCGCCGGCATCTGTCATGGCGGTGGCGGCGCCCTCGAGCCGGTACCCGGTCGACTCGGCGAACACATCGTCGAGACTAGGTTCGTTGAGCTCGAGATGGTGGACCTTGACGCCCGCCTCGTCCAACGCGCGCACGACATCGGTGACCGCCGAGGCACCACCTTCGAGCCCGACTGCCAAGCTGCCCTCGGCAGTGGTGCGAAGTTCGCCGAATCGAGTCAAGGTTTCGCGCGCTATCGGCGCTTGCACGGCCGCGACGGAGATCAGCAGGGTCGGTGCACCGACCGCCGCTTTCAACGCTGTCGGCGTGCCTTCCTTCACGATCTTGCCGTGGTCGATGATCGCCACCCGGTCAGCCAATTGGTCGGCTTCTTCGAGATACTGGGTAGTCAACAGCACGGTCGTGCCCTCGCTGTTCAAGCGGCGCACTTCTTCCCACAGGGTGATGCGGCTCATCGGGTCGAGCCCGGTGGTCGGTTCGTCGAGGAACAGCACGGTCGGCTGGTGGATCAGGCTCAGCGCCAGGTCCAGACGGCGTCGCATGCCACCCGAGTACGTACCGACCCGCCGGTCGGCCGCACCGATCAGGCCGACGCGCTCGAGCAGTTCGTCGGCACGTGGCTTCACCTGGGCCACGGGCAAGCCGTACAGAACAGCTTGCAGATGCAACAACTCGTTGCCGGTCATCAGTGGGTCGATCGCTGCGTCCTGCAAGGCGACACCGATGCTGCGTCGCACGTCGTTGGCCTGTGTGACAACATCGAACCCGGCGACCCGAGCGCTGCCGGCGGTCGGTCGAAGCAGGGTCGTCAGCATGCGCACCGTTGTGCTCTTGCCGGCGCCGTTCGGACCGAGGAAGCCGAAGATCTCGCCCTCGTGCACCTCGAGATCGACGCCGTCGACCGCCTTCACGGTGCCGAAATGGCGCACAAGACCCTGGGCAACGATGGGTGGTTGCTTGGCACTCATATATGTTTAGCTTGCACTAAATATCTACCTATGTCAAAGTTCTTTCCGTGGCTGACCGCTCGCAACTCGACGATGCCCTCGCACTGGTCATCGCCCGCATGCGCGACATCTGGCATCGGCGCATGCGCGCCTTCGATCTGACTCCACCGCAGGCCATCACCCTGCGCAAGTTGCTCGATGGACCACTACCGATGGGCTCGGTGGCAGAAGTGCTGTCGTGCGATGCCTCGACCGTCACGGGCATCGCCGATCGTCTCGAGGAGCGCGGCCTGATCCAGCGCCAGGTCGACCCCGCCGATCGGCGCGTCAAGCTGTTGGCGCTGACGGCCACCGGCCGCGATCTGGTCGAATCGATCGACGGTCCGTTTACCACCGAGATACCCGGCATCGCCCGGCTATCCGAGGCCGAGCGCACCGAGTTGACGCGGCTGTTGCTGCGATCGTTCGCGTAGGAGTCGATCCGTAGTCCTCAGTCGCTACTTGCGAGCAGCCTGGATCGCGTTCCACACACGCTCGGCAGTGCACGGCATGTCGATGTGGCGAACACCGAGGTGGCTGACCGCGTCGACGACGGCCGACTGAACGGCGGGGGTCGACCCGATGGTGCCGCTCTCGCCGATGCCCTTAGCGCCCAACGGGTTCACGAACGTCGGGGTCTCCATGTGCACGACCTCGAAGCTCGGCAACTCGGCTGCGGAGATGAACGCATAGTCGGCGAGATTCGACGTGATGGGGTTCCCGTCACTGTCGTAGCGCACTTCTTCGAGCAACGCTTGGGCCGTGCCCTGGGCGACGCCACCGTGGATCTGGCCCTCGAGCAGCAACGGGTTCAACACCGTGCCCGCATCGTCGCAAGCGATGTGGCGAAGATGACGAACCTGTCCCGTCTCAGTGTCGACTTCGACCACCGCTACGTGCGCTCCGAAGGGGAACGTCGGGCTCGATGCCTGGAAGTACGTTGCGGCTTCGAGTCCGTTCTCGAAGTCGGCATCGGATTTGGCAGCGACCGACAACTCGGCCCACGACTTGGACACAGCGGGAGTCCCGGTGACGTGGAACGAGGCCGTGTCCTTGTCGAGCACTACGTCGGCCTCGTTTGCTTCCAGCATCTTGGCGGCGAGCTTGCGGGCGGCGTCGACGAGTTCTCCCGACGCCGTCCACACCGCTGCGCCACCCTGCTGCAATGAACGCGAGCCCATGGTGCCGACCCCTTTCGGCACCAGATCGGTGTCGCCCCACACGACGTCGATGTTGTCCATCGGTATGCCTGTTTGCTCGTGCGCCAGCATGCTCCACGACGTGATGTGACCCTGGCCGTGTGGAGATGTGCCGGTGTAGACGACGGCTCGTCCATCGTCGAGCACTTCGACCTTGGCATGTTCGCCGAAGGGGTCGACGCCGCCGGTGATCTCGACGTACACGCTGACGCCGATGCCGAGTTGCTTGCTGCTGCCGCTGGCTCGCCGCGCCGCCTGCTCTGCGCGCAACGCCGGGTAGTCGGCCGCGCCGAGTGCATTGTCGAGTGCGGCTTCGAAGTCACCGACGTCGTATGTCTGGCCGATCACCGTTGTATGTGGTTCGGTGAACTTGGGAATGAGGTTCTTGCGCCGCACCTCGACCGGATCCATGCCCAGCTCGGCAGCGAACATGTCCATCAGCCGTTCGGCCGCGGCTGTGGCCTCTGGCCGGCCGGCTCCGCGGTACGCGGTGATCGGCGTGGTGTTGGTGACGACAGTGGTGGTACGGCATTCGATGTTGGGGATGTCGTAGACCGCCGACGACATTGGGCGGGTCATGAATGGGGCCAGGATGGCGCCGAGCTCGACCCAGCCGCCGCAGTCCTGAATGGCGTGCAAGCGATAGTGGGTGACCTTGCCGTCGCGATTGCCGCCCATCGTGACGTACTGGATCTGAGCCCGGCCATGGCCGAGCACCATCATCGATTCGCTGCGTGTCTCGCGCCAACGCAACGGCCGGCCGACCCGCTTGGAGAGCTCGCCCAGCAGGATCTCTTCCGGATAGCACGTGATCTTGGCGCCGAATCCGCCACCCACGTCGGGCGTGATCACTCGCAGCTGCTCAGCGGTCAGGCCGTTGCCGGCCATGAGCACATCGCGGGCCCCCTGCGCTCCCTGTGTGCTGAGCCATTGGTAGAGCCGGGTGCTGCCGTCGTCGCCCGGCACCCAGGCAACGGCCGAGCCGCGCACCTCCAGCGGGCACGGTGCGAGGCGCTGGTTGACGAATCGACCCGTGACTACGACCGGGCAGTCGGCGAAGTACTCGTCTCCGGTGTTGTCGGGCATGCCGAGGGCCGTGGTGTCGAACACGACGTTGCTGCCGGCACCCTCGTAGATCAAGGTGCTCGACGTCATCGCGGCCTCGGGGTCGACCAGCGCTTCGAGGATCTCGTACTCGACGACGACCTGCTCGATAGCATCCTCGCCCTGCTGACGGTCTTCGGTGACGATCGCGGCGACCGGCTCGCCCACGAAGCGGACCTTGTCGATGGCCAGATTGCCGCGTGTGACCGTTGGGTTGAACGTGGCGGGCTGCACTTCCAACCCGAGGTCGGCGGCGGTGAAGACACCGAGGACGCCGGGAAGCGCCAGCGCGGCCGAGGCGTCGATGCTGATGATCCGCCCGTGGGCCACCGAAGAGCGCACATAGGTCACATGGGCTGCGCCGGCGAGCAAGGGCTCGTCGAGGAGATCGTCGACATACATCCCTCCGGTGGTGAGGAACTTCGGGTCTTCCTTCCGAATAACCCTGTTGCCGAGAATGCTGCCAGCCACGCCTTGACCCCCTGTGAGTTGCCGAACCGTTCGGGGGCCGACACTAGACGGTGCCGGCTGAACCACCGAAGTGCTAGGGCGTGGCGACCGGCGGCGCGACCGGGGCGGCTGCCGCTGCTGCGGAACGTACGGCGACGATCTGGGTGATCGCGTCATACGGCCAGCCGGCGGGAAGGGCCAGGGGAGCGTTCGGTGTCGGCAGCACCGAGATCCGCTGCTCGCCCATGCTGACGAAACCGACCTCTTGACGGGCAGCCTCTTTGGTGCCTTCTGGTGATTGCAGCCGATTGACGTCGGCGGCCAACTGCGCGTTGGCGTTGGTCAAGACGGCGAGCTCGTTCTGCTTGCGCGCCAGGTCGTCGCGTTGCTGCAGCCAACTCTTTACCGGCAAGACGAACAACGAGGCGATCAGTGCAGCAGCGATCACGAGGGCGACGACGGCGAACGCCGCCCGTTTGACTCGCCCTTTGACGAGCTGCTTGTTCTTGTCGATGGGCCTGGTGAACTCGGCAAACCGCGACGAGTCGGGATCGCGGTCCAGCGACGCCCTGGTGGCATCGCGCGGCCGCTGAATGCATGTGGTTCGATGCCCATCGCTCACGGCCGACATTCTCGCAGCTCCGCCCCCCTAGTGAGCGTCAATGGCCTGGAGTCGCCAGCCGCGTCCTCGTCCATGGAGTGTTTCCGTCCATCCCGGGTGGGCAGGAGACACTCCGATGGGCCACAAACACTCGGACGACGAGTCAGCGGGGGGCGAGGGCGGCGCGGCCGCGATAGGCGGCGGCTTCGCCCAATCCCTGCTCGATGCGCAGCAGCTGGTTGTACTTGGCGACGCGATCGCTGCGCGCCGGCGCGCCCGTCTTGATCTGCCCACAGTTGGTGGCGACGGCGAGATCGGCGATCGACACGTCCTCGGTCTCACCGCTGCGGTGGCTCATCACGCTGGTGTATGCGTGGCGTGAAGCCAGTTCGACAGTGTCGAGTGTTTCGGTCAGCGAGCCGATCTGGTTGACCTTGATCAGCACGCTGTTGGCCACCTTGCGATCGATGCCCATCTGCAGTCGTGTGGTGTTGGTCACGAACAGATCGTCGCCGACCAATTGGATCTTCGATCCGAGGGCTTGGGTGAGGGCCGACCAACCATCCCAGTCGTCCTCGGCCATGCCGTCTTCGAGGCTGACGATCGGGTACTGCCCGGCCAATCGGTCCCAGTACGCCGCCAGCTCGGCAGACGACAGCACTTTGCCCTCGCCCTGCAGGTGGTAGTTGCCGTCGCGGTACAACTCGCTGACGGCGGGGTCGAGCGCGATTGCGATCTCCTCGCCGGGCGCGTAGCCCGCCTTCTCGATGGCCTCGACGAGGACCTTGACTGCCTCTTCGTTGGTCGCCAGGTTGGGCGCGAACCCACCCTCGTCGCCGACTGCAGTCGACAGGCCGCGATCGTGCAGCAGCTTCTTCAACGTGTGGTACGTCTCGGTTCCCCATCGCAGAGCCTCGGCGAAGCTCGGCGCGCCCACCGGCATGACCATGAACTCTTGGAAGTCGATGGAGTTGTCGGCGTGCACGCCACCGTTGACGACGTTCATCATCGGAACCGGCAGTACGTGTGCGTTCGGTCCGCCGACATACCGATAGAGGGGGAGTTCGAGCTCGCTGGCCGATGCCTTGGCCACCGCCAAGCTGGTGCCGAGGATGGCGTTTGCGCCGAGCCTCGCCTTGTTGTTGGTGCCGTCGAGGTTGCACAGTTCGGTGTCGATCAGTCGCTGCTCGATGGCATCGATGCCTTGCAGCGTGGTGGCGATCTCGCCGTTGACATAGCCGACGGCCGTGCGTACACCCTTGCCGAGATAGCGCGAGCCGCCATCGCGAAGTTCAACTGCCTCGTGCTCGCCGGTCGACGCCCCCGACGGCACGGCAGCGCGCCCGACAGCGCCGCTTTCCAGCTCCACTTCGACCTCGACGGTTGGGTTCCCCCGCGAGTCGAGGATCTCACGGCCGACGATGCTGACGATCTCACTCATACCCGGCGAGGGTAGCCGGTGCGAGCCGTTTCAAGGTTGGGTCAGGGTCCCTGTTCAGCCCTCAAGATTGATCCGATCCTGCCGATGATCTGGACGTGGATGCTCAGCAGTGGCCCGCTCCTTCATTAGCGCCCCCCTCGGCCCCTTCATCGCTCGAGCCGCCCACCCCGGCCGTCGAACAGGCCTACTTCGTCGTCGGATCGCCGAGCCTTCCGCCGACGCTCGAGCACCACGAACCCGAACTGATGCAGACGCCGATCGTGACCCGCGCCTACGACCACACCGTTCACGCTGGGCCCGAGTTGATCGGAACCAGCGCCACCAGGGTGCTTGCCGCCGCCGGCTGGCTGGGCAGCGCGGTTGGCTACACGGTCGCGGCAGTGGCGTTGTCGAAGTCGTACCGGCACATCACCGCCGACAACTGGCGCGCTGCGATCGAAGAGATCCGCTGGTTGCTGCCGTTGGTGGTCTCCTCGTTCGGCATGGCATACCTGGGTTGGGTGGTGTGGACGACCTTGGCCGCAATCAACGGTCACCGTGTTGCCCCGCTGGCGTCGTCTCCATTTCTGCCGCCGTTTGCCTATCTGGTCGGTCCGGCGGCAGCGGCGGCGGCGTCGATCTACCAGCCGGAGCGCAACGGGTGGTGGATCGCCGGAGGCATTGCCTGGGTGTGCCTCGGGCACGGCCTCGTGTTGTTGTCGTTGCGCAGCTCAGCGCGGCGAATCGGTGCCAATGCCGACGAGTTCACCAAACTGTTGTGGTTCCCGTTGGCATCATTCGGGTACCGGCTGATCGCCACGATGGTGCTGCCCGAGACGAGCTTCGACAACACGATGTGGTTCGCCTTGCTGGTGGCGGTCGATGTGGTCTTGATGCTGTCGACCGCTCTCGCTGTCTGGCGGGCGATGCATTCGTTCGATCAGGCATGCGCCCGTGATCGTTACAGCTCGGTCGAGAATCAACTGCCGGCGTTCATGGCATCTGCCCACCGTTAGTTCTCAGCAGTCTTGACCTCGTCCCACAGGGCGTCGAGCACGGCGAGGTCAGCCGCACTCATCGTGATCCCGCGTTCGGCCGCCAGCCGTTCGACCTGCTCGAACCGGCGGCGGAACTTGTGGGTGGCGACGCGTAACGCGGCCTCGGGTTCGACATCGAGGTGGCGGGCAACGTTGACCACGGCGAACAACAGGTCGCCGAGTTCGTCGTCAATTCGAGCCTGATCGGCCTCGCCGAGCGCGGCGAGCAACTCGGCGGTCTCCTCGGCGATCTTCGGCAACGCGCCGTCGACATCGGGCCAGTCGAACCCAACCTTCGCCGCCTTGCGTTGCACGTGGTACGCGTAGCTCAGCGACGGCTGCGACATCGCCACACCGTCGAAAACACTTGTGCGCCCCTTCTCGGCGTGCTTTATCGAGTCCCAGTTCGCAACCACCGTGTCAGCATCCTCGGCGGTTACAGAACCGAAGACGTGAGGATGACGCCTGACCAACTTGTCGTGGATGCCGTCGACAATGTCGACCATCGTGAACCGGCCCTGCTGCTCGGCAATCGTCGCATGAAACTCGATCTGATACAGCAGATCACCCAGTTCCTCGATCAGCTCCGAATCGGCATCGGGCTGGTCGGAATCGGGCTGGTCGGCGTCGAGCGCCTGCAGTGCATCGACCACCTCGTACGTCTCCTCGAGCAGGTACTTGATCAGCGACTGATGCGTCTGCTCCTGATCCCACGGGCACTGCTCGCGCAGCGTTCGGGCCAACTTATGGAACCGCACCAACGACGCACCGACCGGCGTACCCAGGTGGGGGATGTAGATGCACGTCAGGTGGTCCGCTTCGACAGTGCGATCGAGCTCCGCCCAGGTCGTGTTGGTGATCAGCTCGTCGGGTGTGCCCAGCCTCTGCAGGATCACGACCGGTTCGTCGCCGGTGGCGCCCTCGACTGCCAACTTGATGTCGCTGAGCACCCAATTGGCGTGGGTGTGGGCGACAAACAGCGGCCCGTGATCGCCCGCCACGGCGGTGGCGAAGTCGTGCCCGTCGACCAATCTCACTCCGGCCTCGACGGGATCGATCCCCAGCCGAGCAAATGCAATGTCGAGGAACGACATCGCCGGCAGGATCGTGCAGGTGACCCTGTTGTCGCCGCGCAGATGGCGCACTGTGCGTTCAAGCACCAGCGGAGAGCCCGGCACGGCGTAGAGGATGTCGCCGTGCTCGGCAGCGGCCGCGACCAATCGCTCGGTGATCGCGGCGTACACGTCGGCGAACGTGTCGGCTGATTCGTAGATCCCGTCGAACGATGTCGCGTTGCCCACCACGGACGCCGATGGATGTCGTATCGTGCGCACGTAGCGGTGATCGTGCGCCGCGATGGCATCGAGAGTTTCCTGCGTGACGTACTGAGGCCCGGCCGGGCCGAGCCCGACGATCGTGATGTGCTGACGGGTCACGAGGTCAGGATCACAACCGAACCGACATCGGGATCCCACCGGCCATACCGTGGGTCGACGTAGATGTCGGCGGCATCGACGATTGCGTCGAGTTGGTCCTGTGGCACGCTGGCACTGGCGATCAACGATCGCGATTCGGGCAGCAGCTCGTCGAACGGTCGCAGCATCAGCACCGCTGCAAACGTATCGAGGTCGGCGACGATGGCCTGTCCGACCGGGACGCCTTCGAGGGCCGCGACGACCGCGGGGTTGACTGCCGCCGGGTCGATGCATTCGCCACCGTCCTGGCCGCGCACGATGCCGCCGTCCGCGGCGATGACCGTGTCGGTCGAGAACTCGCGCGCCGCGTCGGCGAACGGTCTTCCTGCTTGCACCGTCGCCAGCACGCTGTTGGCGTCGTCGACCGAATCCGTGGTGATGGCCCTAAGACAGATCACAGGGCTACCGCTGACACCCGATGCGTAGGCTGTCGCTGCATTGTCGCCGGCGACAGCGACGATTACCTCGGAGAGCCGGTTGTCGAGGCCGGTCGAGGTCGTGGGTGTAGCCGATTCCATACCGACCGCCGCTTCGAGCACTGTCACCCGGATCCACTTCGTCAACTGTTCCCGCAACTGATCGCCCGTGGCCGGCTGAGTGCCGGTTGCGGCCAGCGCCTCGACGGCTTCGGCGGTGAGATCCAGGTCCCCGACCTGGGCGGCGACGTCGTTGCGGTCGAACGTGGCACACGATGACAACGCGGACACTGCTATCAGTGCACAGACTGCTGGCAGACGTCGATTCACGCCACGACTCTAATCGTGGACGTCACTCGTCGACCTTGTCGTCAACGCTCCCGTCGAGCTCGTGGCTGTCCTCGTCGGCGACCCATCCTCCCGCCGCCCAGTCGTCGATTGTCCAGCCGACGTCGACCAATGTGGCGTCGGCCGTTCGTTGCTCGTTCGGCAAGGGTGTCAGTACGTCGCGCACGTATGACGTAACCGCCTCGCCCAGGCCGACATCGCCGCCGGCGGCCTCTGACATGAACCACAGGTGCTCCAACACCTGGTGGTACAGCTCGGCGGGTTCGAGCTTGCCCACCAGGTCGGGCGGCACGCCGTCGATCGTCGGTTCGAACCGCTCTTCGAGCCATCTGGCGGCGGCCACCGGTTCAGGGAGTCGTCGCAACTCCTGGCTCTCGAGCACAGCGCGATATCGACTGATGTCGTTCAGCAGGCGCCGGGCCTGGTTCTCGCCCGTCTCCAGCCCGGTCAAGGTTTTCAGGCATTGACCGTGGAAGCCGTGTTCAACGACACGCGGGATCAATCGAATCTTCGACCCGTCGGCGGTCGTGTAGAGCTCCAGTTCTGCGGCATCGAACCCGAGATCGTGCAACCGTTGCAGCCTGTGGTCGATGCGATAGGTCTCGTTGACGTCGAACTCGTCGGTGCCGGTCAACTCGGTCCAGAGTCGCTGGTAAGTGGTCTCGATGGCCAACGCCGTGGGGATCGGATCGATCCCGTCAGCCAGCAGGCCACCTGCCTGCAGATCCGCCAGGCCGCCGGCGACGTTCTCAATGGCGATCGTCAGGTCGTACCGCCGTTGCCCGTCCGACAGTGTGGGGTGTCGTTCGCCGGTCTCGACATCGATGATGTACGCGCTCAATGCGCCGGCATCGCGGCGGAACAATGTGTTCGACAGCGAGCAGTCACCCCAATAGAACCCGACGAGATGCAGGCGCACCAGCAGGCCGGCGAGGGCGTCGAGCAATCGCTCCCCGAGGTACGGGATGTGCAGGCCCTGGCCCGACAGCAACACCCGGTACGGCAGCGAGTAGTCGATGTTGCGCGTGATCAGCAGACCATCCATGTCGTCGTCGCGTTGAGTGACCACACCGATCACGTCGGCCGTGGGCAGGCCGGCGTCTGCCAGCTCGCGCAGCAACCGCCACTCGCGTTCGGCCAGGTGGTCGGGGAGCTCTTTGACCACGTAGCTAATGTCACCCGACTCGATCAGACGCACCACGTGGCGATGCAGGCCGGCGACCTCGTGCAGACCCGGGATCGTCCAATCGTCCAGGCGCTCTTGGAACGGCCATTCGACCAACGAGACGTGTTCGCCTGGCTTGGCGATCTGGAGCCTCACGCGGGTACCAACTCACGTAGGAAGGCGACCAGGAACTCGGCGGGTTCGGCACCGCGTTTGATCGGGATGACCAGTTGCTGCGAATCGGGCTTGAAGATGGCATCGCGGGCCAGCCGCTGCAGGCGCATCTCCGCGCTCGTCTTCAGGGTCAACGGCGCCAACCGCGCCTGGCTCGCGGCGATCGACACGTCGCGCAGTCCCAAGCGGTGGCATTCGGCGCGCAGATAGCCCACGTTCAGTAACGCGTCGGCCGGCGTTGGCACGGGCCCGTATCGGTCTTCCCACTCCGCACGGATGTCGTCGACCTCGGCGGCGGACGTGACGGCCGCCAGTCGGCGGTAGGCCTCGAGCCTCGACTCCTCCTTGGCGACGTAGTCGACAGGCAGGTAGGCGTCGGTGGGCACGTCGAGTTTGAGTTCGCTCGGTTCCTTCTGCGGCTCGCCCTTCATCTCGCCCACGGCCTCGGTGACCATCTGGCAGTACAGGTCGTACCCGACGGCAGCGATGTGGCCGCTCTGCGATTCGCCGAGCAGATTGCCGGCACCTCGGATCTCGAGATCGCGCATCGCGATCTTGAACCCGCTGCCCAGGTCGGTGGCCTCGCCGATGGTGCGCAGGCGCTCGTACGCCTCCTCAGTCAACCGAACATCGCGCGGGTGGAACAGATAGGCGTAGGCACGCGATCCGCTTCGCCCCACACGCCCACGCAGTTGGTGCATCTGCCCGAGGCCCAGCAGATCGGCGCGCTCGACCACCAGGGTGTTCACCGTCGGCATGTCGATGCCACTTTCGATGATGGTTGTGCACACCAACACGTCGTAGCGGCCTTCCCAGAAGTCGACGACGATCTGCTCGAGCGAACCCTCGTCCATCTGCCCGTGGGCCACGGCAATGCGCGCTTCGGGCACCAGTTCACGCAGTCGCTCGGCGCACTGCGAGATTGTCTTCACGCGGTTGTGCACCCAGAAGACCTGGCCCTCGCGCAGCAGTTCGCGGCGCAATGCCTCAACGGCGACGCGCTCGTCGTACTCGCCGACGAAGGTGAGGATGGGTTGGCGATCGGCAGGCGGGGTCTGCAGCAGCGACAGGTCGCGAATGCCTACGAGGCTCATCTCCAGAGTGCGCGGGATCGGTGTGGCGCTGAGAGTCAGCACGTCGACGTTGACCTTCAGCTTCTTCATCGTCTCTTTGGCCTGCACCCCGAATCGCTGCTCTTCATCGACGATCAGCAAGCCGAGGTCCTTGAACGTCACCCCTTCCTGCAACAGCCGGTGTGTACCGATGACGCAGTCGACCACGCCGCTGGCCAGACCGTCGATGACGTGCTTTGCCTCCTTGTTGGTCAAGAAGCGGCTCAGCGTTTCGACCCGTATCGGGTAGCCGGCGAAGCGGTCGGCGAAGGTGTTGCCGTGCTGCGTGACCAGCAGTGTCGTGGGCGCCAGCACTGCGACCTGCTTGCCGTCTTGAATCGCTTTGAACGCGGCGCGGATGGCCACCTCGGTCTTGCCGAAGCCCACATCGCCGCACAGCAGGCGGTCCATCGGGTACGGCCGCTCCATGTCGACCTTGATGTCGTCGATGGCGGTGCGTTGATCCGGGGTCTCGACGAACGGGAACCCGTCCTCCATCTCTGTCTGCCAGGGCGTGTCGTGCCCGAAAGCATGGCCGGCGGCGTTGACCCGCTTCTGATACAGCACAACCAACTCCTGGGCGATCTCGCGAACCGCGCTGCGCACGCGTGACTTGGCCTTGGCGAAGTCGGCACCGCCGAGTCGATGAAGAGTGGGAGCCTCGCCACCCACGTATTGGCGCAGCGAGTCGATCTGGTCACTGGGTACGTAGAGCTTGTCGCCGCCTTTGTAACCCAGCAGCAGATAGTCGCGCTCGATGCCGCCGATCGTGCGCTTGACCATGCCCTCGTAGTGACCAACACCGTGCTGGTAGTGCACCACGTAGTTGCCGGGCTTCAGGTCTTCGAAGAACCCGGTGCCCTGTCGTTTGCGAGGACGGGGCTGCCGATGGGTGCGCCGTCGGCCGGTGAGGTCGCCCTCGGCCAGGATGGCCAGCTTGGCCTCTGGCAAGGCGCAGCCGCGATGCAATGGAGCGGTCACCACGTAGCCGCCAGGCTTGGTGAGGTCGGTCGCGGAGTTGGCGATGGTGAAGTCGAGCCCGCGGTCACGGAGCAGTTCCGCCAGCCGGGTAGCGCTGCCGACGCCGTCGGCGGCGACGACAACGCGGTACTTCTCTGCGAGCATCTCGCCCAGCCGCTTGGCCAGTCCCTCGCCGTCGCCGACCACCGGCCCCCACCCGGTCGCTTGCACCATCGGTGCGTCGGGCTGCTCGGGCGTCGAGCTCAGTGTCCACATCGATTGGGCGACGCCCAGCAGTCGATCGGTGTCGGTGTGCAGACGCGGGAACTTGCGGTCGGCGTCGCGTGCCCAGGTCGACGCAAGCGTGCGCGCCAGGTCGTCTTCTTCCGCCAGCAGGTCGTTGGCCCGGTCGCGCATGCGGCGCGGCTCGATCAGGGCGACCTTGCCAGTCGCCGGCAGCAGATCCGTTATCAGGGTGTCGCCGTCGACGAGCCACGGCAGCCAACTCTCCATGCCGTCGAAGACAGTTCCCTCCGCCAGGCGTTCCCACTGCTCGCGGCCCCACGGCTCCTCGGCAACGAGGTCGGCGGCTCGAGCCCGGACGTCGTTGCTCGGCAGCAGTTCGCGGGCCGGGAAGATGCGCACCTCGGCGAGATCGTCGGTGCTGCGTTGGTCGTTGACGGTGAACTCGGTCAAACGATCGACCTCGTCACCCCACAGGTCGATGCGGATCGGTGCATCGGCCGTCGACGGAAAGACGTCGATGATCGCGCCGCGCCTGGCGACCTCGCCACGGTGCTCGACCAGGTCCTCGCGGCGATACCCGAAGCTGATCAGGGTGTCGAGCATTGCGTCGGGGTCGACCACGTCGTTCGGTCGCACGTGGATCGGCTCGACGTTGATCGCCTCGGGGCTCAGACGCTGCAGCAGCGCCCGCACCCCGGCCACGATGATCTGCGGTTGGGTCTGGTCGTTGCGTAGGCGCCACAACACGTCCATGCGCTTGCCCATGGTCTCCACGCTGGGGCTGATGCGCTCGAACGGCAGGGTCTCCCATGCCGGGAACAGCACGACGGAGTCGGGCGGCATGAACTGACAGAGGTCGTCGTACAACTGCCCGGCGTCGGTACCGGTGGGCGTGGCGACCAGCAACGGGTG
The DNA here is from genome assembly GCA_031412355.1 of Ilumatobacteraceae bacterium. Taxonomy (GTDB): domain Bacteria; phylum Actinomycetota; class Acidimicrobiia; order Acidimicrobiales; family Ilumatobacteraceae; genus JAENVT01. The sequence continues at coordinate 17,564 of JANOCR010000375.1, forward strand.
GCGATCACCGAGTTGGGCCAGGGCGGCGATCGTGACCGCCCGCGCCGATTCGGGCACCGCGACCAGCGCCGCGGGATTGCCGAAGGCCTGAGTCAGCCCGGTGTCATCACGAAGCAGTCGAGGAAGCGAGGCGAGCGACATCTGGTTGTGAGGGTAGCGGTGCCCCCGAGTGCCGCTGGTGCGTCATCCGACACCCCAAACCGGCGTCTGATGATGGAGGCCCCGTATAGGGGCCGGAGTCATCAAACACATGCGGTCGACCGAAGCGTTTGTGAGTTGACGCCCCGTATCGGGGCCGCAGTCATCAAACGCCGTTGAACTGGCGCATGGCTGCGTCGGGCCCCTCGGCCAAGAGAACCTCCACGGCATCGGCGGCGGTGCCGATCGCGATGTCGAGCAACTCGCGTTCGGCCTTGGGCAAGCGCGACAACACGTGGTCGGCACCGCGTTCTTTCGATGGCGGCTTGCCGATCCCGATCCGCACCCGCGTGAAATCCTGTGTCTTCAGGTGCTGGGTGATGCTGCGCAGCCCGTTGTTGCCGGCCAGACCGCCACCGACCTTGACGCGCACCACGCCAGGCGGCAGGTCGAGTTCGTCGTGCACCACGATCAACTGAGCAGGATCTGTCACCTTGTGGCGCCGCATCAGGGCCCCAACAGCTTGACCGCTCTCGTTCATGTACGTCGTGGGGAATGCCAGGATGACACGCCGGCCCGAGATTCGGGCGTCGGCCACCAGCGCCTTGTTGCGTCCAGCCTTGAACTTCTCTCCGGCGCGTTCGACCAGCAGAGCTATGGTTTCGGCGCCGACGTTGTGCCGCGTGCGTGCGTATTCCTTGCCAGGGTTTCCCAACCCGACGACCAGCGCGTCGATCACGCCGGGTCAGGTCATTCTGAGCTGGGGGCGGCGGCGTCGCCGTCGGCAGCGGGGGCTTCCTCGCCGCCTTCGCCTTCTTCGGCCTCGGCGACCGGCTCTTCGATCTCGGCGGCGGTGGTCAGCACGGTGACGACCGGCATGTCGGGATCTCCGAGAGCGGTGACGCCCTTCGGCATCGGAATGTCGCTGAGCCGGATGACGGTGTCGGGCTGCATCTCGGTGATGTCGATGACGAACTCGTTGGGCATGTCGGTGGGGGTGCAGCTGACTTCGAGGGAGTCGACAGCGGCGTCGACCAGGCCACCGGCGAGGGCCACGGCCTTGGACTCACCCTCGAGACGCACGTTGATGTGCACCGTGATCTCCTCGTTCATGTTGACCTGGAGGAAATCGATGTGGTTCACGGTGCGCCGGATCGGGTGACGCTGCATCTCCTTGACGACCGCGGGGTAGCTGTTACCACCGACCTGCAGGTCCAGCACGGTGTTGGCGCCCGCGGGGCCGCTGAGTGCCAAACGGAACTCTCGGCGCTCGACCGTGACGCTGATGGGCTCCATGCCGCGGCCATACAGAACGCCGGGAATGTGCCCTTCGGCGCGCAGCCGGCGAGCCGTGGGCGTGCCCGAACCGGTGCG
>JANOCR010000376.1:0-15922 GCA_031412355.1 Ilumatobacteraceae bacterium
CGGTCGGGGCGACCCGCACGCCCTGCGCAGGGCGACGGTCGCGGCCGATCCCCCGACCAGCGTCGAGGGGGCCCACGTCCGGCGACGCCTGGCGGTACACCCACTCGTCGGCCCCGCCCCGTTGGTCGTGACACCGGCACGAGCGACCGTCCACAGCGACGCGAAGGCGCCACCGACGATCGTCCACGGCGCTATGGGAACGACGGTCGTCGAAGTGGACCACCCAAGCGCGATCCGCGAGCAGCACGTGTGGAGGATGGCGAACGTCCTCGGCGCTACGACTCCGCTCGCCCCCTTCCCGAAGGGCCATCGCGCCCCCGACCTGGTGGACGCGACCGCGTGCCGCCGCGCCGGGTCGAGCCCCCCAAGACCGCAGCCCAGGCCCGTTCCGCCGAGGTCAAGGCTGCACGGGGTGTGCGCGAGCCCCGTCAGCAGGCTGCTCCGGCCCCATGGGAACGGGAGCAGTGGGTCGACGACGGTCCATTGCGATCAGCCGCGCGCAAGGCCGCCGCACGCGCCCAGCGCACCCCCGCCGTTGCCGATGATCGGGTTGACGACGATGCCAAGCCGGCCCGCCGACGAAGGTCGTCGGACCTGGCTCCAGAGGTGGCCGAAGAACTGCAGAAGACCGCACCAGCGGCTCGCGCAGCAAAGTACCGCGAGCGTTTGACGACGGCCGCTGACGCACTCGACCGCGGTCGTTTCGACGATGCTCGCCGGATGGTGCAGTCGGTGTTGCGCGATCTGCCCGAGATGGCGTTCGGCCACGAGATCGCCGGCCTAGCGTTCTACCGCACGGGGCAGTGGCGCAAGGCTGCCGCAGAACTCGAGGTGGCGCGTCAGCTCGACCGCACATTGAACCACCACGCTGTGCTGGCCGATTGCTACCGGGCACTGAAGCGCTACGAGACGGTCGAGCAGTTGTGGATGGAGTTACGCGAGGGTTCACCCGAGCCCGCCTTGATGGCTGAAGGCCGAATAGTGGCCGCTGGCGCATTGGCGGACCAAGGCGACCTGAAGGGCGCGCTGAAGCTGATGGAACGCGCCGCTGAGGTACCGAAGAAAGTGCGCGACCACCATCTACGGCAGTGGTACGTACTCGGCGATCTGCACGATCGATCCGGCGACATCATCAAGGCGCGGCGATTGTTCGGCATGATCGCCGTGGTCGATCCACAGTTCGCCGATGTCAGCGACCGCCTCCGCGGCCTCGGTCGGTAAGCCCATTATCGAGCCGCTCGGCCATCTGTAACACCTCGCTGGTACGTTCACAGCACGACTTCCCCCAAACAACTCATCCAGGTCGCCGGGTTCGGCGTGTCGGAGGTCGTCCATCATGAACGTTGTCTTCTTACAGGGTCGTCTGTCCAGCGATCCGGTGCTGCGGGAGTTGGCATCGGGTAGTCGCTTGCTCTCGCTGGAGGTGTCGACGGCGACCGATGCCGGCACCGCCACCGTGCCGGTCGCCTGGTTCGATCCGCCGACGGTCCCTGACTGGGGTGCGGGTGTCGACGTCGTGGTACGAGGCGTCGTCAAGCGGCGCTTCTACCGCGGCGCGGCGGGCACCCAGAGCCGAACCGAGGTCGTCGCGCTCGAGGTGTGCGAGGTCACCAAGCGCCGGCAAGCGCAACGCCTGCTCGAGCATGCAGTCAGCGCCCTCGGTGGTGTGTAACGGGGCCGCGTTCGGTCGGGCCAGATACGATCAGTGTGCCGCCACGCGACGTGGGGGTGTCGATCCATAACGGGTCGTGAACAATCTCGAGGAGTGTCGTGGACGTGTCCGCCCTGCTCGGCGCCGACGCCGAGATGTTGTTGAACCATGTGTGTGCAGGTGTGCCGCGCGAGCAGCTCATGCTCGCCGGGCCGGATTTCCTCGATCGCTCGTTGGCGATGTCGGATCGGTCTCCAGCCGTGCTGCGAAGCCTTGGTCAGCTCTACGGTCACGGCCGATTGGCCAACACCGGCTATCTGTCGATCCTTCCGGTCGACCAAGGCATCGAGCACTCGGCGGCATCGTCGTTCGCGCCGAACCCGCTCTACTTCGATCCAGCCAACATCGTCGAACTGGCGATCGAAGGCGGCTGCAACGCCGTCGCTACCACCTTCGGTGTGCTCGGCGCCGTCAGCCGCAAGTACGCCCATCGCATCCCCTTCATAGTCAAGCTCAACCACAACGAACTGTTGACATATCCCAACAAGGCCGACCAGGTCATGTTCGGATCCGCCCGCCAGGCGTTCGATCTCGGTGCATCGGGGGTCGGCGCGACGATCTACTTCGGATCCGACAACAGCACGCGGCAACTCCAGGAAGTATCGAAGGCCTTCAAAGAAGCGCACGACCTTGGGATGTACACAGTCCTGTGGTGCTACACGCGCAACAACGCCTTCAAGGTCGAAGGCGTCAACTACGAAGTCTCTGCCGATCTCACCGGGCAGGCCAACCATCTCGGCGTCACCATCGGGGCCGACATCATCAAACAGAAGCTGCCCGAGAACAATGGCGGCTACAACGCGCTCAGTGGCCTGGGCACGAGTTCGTACGGCAAGACCAACCAGTTGGTCTACGACACGTTGACGACGGATCATCCCATCGATCTCGCCCGCTGGCAGGTCGTCAACTGCTACATGGGTCGTATCGGGTTGATCAACAGTGGAGGCGAGAGCAAGGGCGATGCTGATCTGGCTGCCGCCGTGCGCACCGCTGTGATCAACAAGCGCGCGGGTGGGCAAGGGCTGATCTCCGGCCGCAAGTCGTTCCAGCGCCCGATGGCCGAGGGCGCTGACCTACTACACGCGATTCAAGACGTGTATCTCGACGCCTCGATCACGGTCGCCTGATCACAGGTTCAGTGGCCGAACCACCAGCCCTGTTCGCAGCTTCGGCGTGAAGAACGTCGACTTCGGCGGCATCAGCAAACGCTCGACGGCTGTGCGCCGGATCTCGTCGATGCTTGTCGGTCGAATCAGTACGGCAGCGTCGGCGTCGCCCGCGCGCAGCAGATCGACCACGTGCTGTACGCCGTGCTGGTAGCCGACATCCAACCTCGTTGCGTCGACGCCGCTCGTGTCGGCCAGGGCGTGCTCGAGGTAGGCACCGTCGAGCGCCCGGACACCGGCGAACGCGTCAGGCCGTGGAGTCAACCACATCCCGGTGCCATCGGGGCGGACGAGGCACATCGCCCCGCGGTCGGTGGCCTCGGCAGCGAATCGCGGCGTGACGGCACCGGCTTCGGCCAGTACGCAGTACGACGCCAACCGATCAGCTAGCGCATCAGCGGTGATGCCGCGGTACACACGATGGATGGGGTCGATGCTGAGTTGCTCGTCGACGAGTTCGGCGACGTAAGTCATCGTCAACTCAGCGTCAGTGTCGGTGTGCCCCGTTGTGGAACGAACCTCGTCGCGATACGACCGACTGATCGCGTATCGATGATGGCCATCTGCGATCAGCACCGAGTTCGCCGCGACGGCCGTGCAGATCGCAGCTAGCCGGAGTGGGTCGACGACTCGTTCGACGCGATGAACAACGCCATCCTCATCGGTGCACTGGCCGGTCGGCTCGCCGCGGTCGAGCAGGAGGTGGCTCAACCCGGCCGTCAGCGACAAACCCCACACTGGAGAGAGGTTGCAGTGCGTGGCCCTGGTGAGCTCGAGTCGATCGGTCTTCGCCTTCGGCGTGGTTCGCTCGTGAGGCAAGACGCCATCGGCACCCTCGTCGACGACCTGCAATGCTCCGATCACCCCCACTGTGTGACGAGGTCGACCGGTCTCATCGGTGAAATTCATGCGATACAACGTCAGCGATGGCGCGTCGTCGAGACGTAGCACTCCCTGGTCGACCCATGAGTGCAGCCGATCGGCTGCTGCCGTGTAGCGATCCGGGCCATCGCGTTCGAGCGGGACGTCGACGGTGACGATGTTGTGGTCGTCGCGCGATCGCAGTTCGTCGATGTCGGCCGGCGACAGTACGTCGTACGGCGGTGCTGACACGTCGTCGAGCGACTCGTCGGCGGAGTACCGCAGCGCGGCAAACGGTTCGAAACGGGGCACACGTACAGGTTGGCATCTGGCGTGCCAACATGGCCAGATATGGACGACGTCGCCACAGATAATCCCGTCGGACCGTGTGTGGTGCTCTGCGACCTCGACGGCGTGGTGTGGCTGGCCCACGAGCCGATCCCCGGTTCGGTCGAGGCGATCGCACGGCTGCGAGAGGCCGGGCATCGGGTCCTGTTCGTCACCAACAACTCCTCGGCACGAGTCGAGGTGCAAGAGGCGTCGCTCGCCGCGATCGGCATCCCCGCGGTGGGCGATGTGCTGACCTCGGCTAGCGCAGCCGCCTTGCTGATCGAACCTGGCCAGCGCGTGATGGTGTGTGGCGGAGACGGCGTGGTGCAAGCAGTTGTTGGTCGTGGCGCGGTGGTCGTCGACAAGACCGATGCCGACGTCGATGTTGTGGTCGTCGGCTTTCATCGCACGTTCGACTACGACGAGATGCTGTTTGCCAGCCGCGCGGCGCGCAACGGCGCCCGACTGATCGGCACCAACGACGATGCGACGTATCCGACGCCCGACGGCCCGATACCAGGCGGTGGCGCCATCCTCGCGTCGATCGTGACCGCGTCGGGGGTTGTGCCTCTGATCGCCGGAAAGCCTCACGGCCCTATGGCCTCTTTGGTGAGAGCGACGATCGGTGACAGTGCATCGAAGGCAGCGGTGATGGTTGGGGATCGTCCGGAGACCGATGGATTGATGGCAGCCACACTCGGCTGCCGGTACGCACACGTCGAATCGGGAATCACCGCACCGGGCAGTGCGGTCGTGCCGACCCCGGACCTGATTGCTGCGAATCTCGCGGGTGTGGCAAAGGTCCTGATCGACGACGGCGTGGCCACGGGTAAGCTTCCCTCATGACAGATTCTCCCCTCCTTAAGCGTTTGCTCGATACAGGCATGCAGTTCAGCGAAATGTCGCAGAAAAATGCCGAGAAGGTCGTTGCCGAGTTCGTCAAGGCTGGCCAGTTGCGTCGCAAGGATGCAGAAAAGACGGTCCAGCAACTCGTAGATCGCGGCCGGGCAACCACAGAGCACGTGCTCAGCCTCATCCAAGCCGAGGTGTCGAAGCAGCTCGGCAGGTTTGCACAGCGCCTCGACGACGTTGAGGGTCGTCTCGAAGATGTCGCCGGAACATTCGGTCTTGCATCGAAGTCGTCTGCCAAGAAGGCCACTGCCAACAAGGCTGCCGGCCCGTCGGGCGTCGCCAAGGTTGTCGTTCGCAAGTCGCCGGCCAAGAAGGCCGCGGCGAAGAAGGCTGCGGCGAAGAAGGCTCCGGCGAAGAAGGCCGCGCTGAAGCGGGCTCCGGCGAAGAAGGCTGCTGCCAAGAAAGCACCAGCGAAGCGGTAGCTCGTGGCGAGACGCCAGCGGTTGGATACTGATCTGGTGCGCCGCGGTCTGGTTCTGAGCCGGGCCGATGCAGCACATGCAATCGACGACAAGCTGGTGCTGGTCAATGGTGCCGTTGCCGACAAGCCGTCCCGACTCGTCGACCCGGCCGATGCGGTCGTGCTGCAGGGCCCCCGGCCGAGGTTCGTCAGCCGTGGCGGCGACAAGCTCGACGCCGCGCTCGATGCCTTCGAGATCGACGTAGTAGGCCGACGCGTGCTCGACGCCGGCGCGTCTACCGGTGGCTTCACTGATTGTCTCCTCCAGCGCGGCGCCGGCTACGTGGTAGCCATCGACGTGGGTCACGGCCAGTTGCATCCCAAGATTCGCGACGATCAGCGAGTCATGGTTCTGGAGCGATTTCACGTGCGCGATATCACGCCTGTAGCGATCGGGGGGGCGGTCGATCTTGTAGTCGCCGACCTGTCGTTCATCTCGATCATCCGCGCCCTGCCGCCGTTGGTCGGCGCGTGTCAACCTCACGCGGCGCTGGTGCTGCTCGTCAAACCGCAGTTCGAGGCCGGCAAGGCCGAGGTCGATCGTGGTAGTGGTGTGATTCGTGATCCCGCAGTTCACCAGCGCGTGTGCGACGAAGTGTCGGCAGCGTTGATCGAGCAGGGTTGTGACGTGTTGGGATGGGTCAATTCTCCGATCACCGGAGCGCAGGGCAACCGCGAGTTCCTTGTGCATGCCCGTGTCGGTCGGTCAGGATCTGCGTCATGACCGATGTGTTGCTGGTGGCTCACCACGACAGGATGGAGGCCGCCGCGCTGGCCAGATCGGCGTCGGCATGGTTGACCGAACACGGCCACACCGCGTGGATGACGCCCGAGGACGCCGAGCCGTTGGAGCTGCTGGACCTTGTCAGCGAACGCAAGCCGCAATCGGCAGGCCTGGCGCTGAGCCTGGGCGGCGACGGCACGATGCTGCGCGCCGTAAAGATGCTGGGCGGGGCAGGCGTGCCGATCATCGGCGTCAACGTCGGCCTGCTCGGCTACCTCACCGAGCTCGAGCCGCCCGCTCTGCCCGCCGCACTCGAGCGGTGGGCCGCCGGCGCGGAGGCCGGTCAATGGCGGGTCGAGGAACGGATGATGCTCGAAGCTACGTTGCGGCGCAGCGGTGCCGACGAGATCGAGACCTGGACCGCGTTGAACGAAGCGGTCATCGAGAAACAACAAGCAGGGCACACGGTCCGATTGTTGGTACGAATCGACGGGGCGGTGTTCACCTCGTACGCCGCCGATGGCTTGATCATCGCCACGCCCACTGGCTCGACCGCGTACTCGCTGTCGGCACGCGGTCCGGTGGTTTCGCCGACACATCGCGCATTGCTGCTGACTCCCGTGTCACCGCACATGCTGTTCGACCGCTCGCTGGTGCTGAATCCCGACGAGGAGGTCGAGATCGAAGTCATTGGTCATCGTGCCGCGACACTCTCGATCGACGGTCGATCGGCGGCAAGTCTGTCGGAAGGCGACACCGTGGCCGTTCGGGCGTCGACATCGGTGGCGCGATTCGTGCGCTTCGGCGAGCGTCGGTTCCATCAGATCCTGAAGACCAAGTTCGGTTTGTCGGACCGCTGAATGCTTCACGAACTGCACATCGAGTCGATGGGTGTGATCGACACGCTCGACCTCGTGCTGCAGCCCGGGCTTACTGCGTTCACCGGCGAGACCGGTGCGGGCAAGACCATGCTGGTCGAAGCGATCAACCTGTTGGTCGGCGGACGTGCCGACCCTGCAATCGTCAGGTCTGGCGCCACCGAAGCGCGGGTCGAGGGCAGGTTCGTGGTCGGCGATGACGAGTATGTCGTTGCTCGGGTGATACCGACTGACGGCCGATCGCGTGCGTACGTCAATGGTCGGCTCGCCACGGCCACAACGTTGGCCGAATTGGGAGCGCGCACTGTCGATCTGCACGGCCAGCACGCCCATCAGAGCCTGCTGGCGGTTGCCGCCCAGCGCGAGGCACTCGACCGGTTCTGCTCAACCGACCTGGAGCCACTGCGAACGGCCCGCGCTCGGTTGACCGAGATCGACGCATCGCTGGCGGCCTTGGGCGGCGATCAGCGTTCGCGGGCACGCGAAGTCGACCTGCTGCGCTTCCAGGTCGGCGAGTTGGCGGGCGCGGCGATCACCGACGCAGACGAGGACGAGCGGCTGGCGGCAGAGGAGGACGCACTCGCCGACGCGGCGGCTCATCGCGAGGCGGGCCAATCGGCGCTGGAGGCGCTGACGGACGGTGCCGCCGATCTCGGCGGCGGCGACCGTCGCCACGCGGCCGCCGACAGCCTCGCGCTTGCGCTGCGCGCGCTGCACGGTCGAGCGCCGTTCGAGGAATTCAACGGCCGCCTGCTGGCGGTGGCCGCCGAGCTGACCGAACTCGGTCGAGACCTGCGGGCCTTCACCGAGCAGCTCGAGGAGGATCCGCAGCGCCTCGCCGAGATTCGCGTTCGTCGACAGCTGTTGCACGACATGCGCCGCAAGTACGGCGACTCGTTGGCCGACGTGATCAGGTTTCACAGCGAGGCCGAGGCTCGTCTGGCCGAGCTCGAGGGCTACGACCAACGCGTGTCCGCACTGGAGCACGAGCGCGCCGGTGCGGCCGTAGCCGAACGAGAGGCCGCGCAGCGGGTCGCCAAGGTGCGCAGGTCCGGCGCGACCCGGCTGGCCGTGGCCGTGCGCGACGTCGTGCGTTCGCTGGCCATGCCCCACGCGGAGATGGAGGTGACCGTCGGCAGCGAAGCGCCGGGCGACGACGTCATGTTCCTGATCGCCGCCAACCCCGGTCTACCGATGCTGCCACTGTCGCGTGTGGCCAGCGGCGGCGAGCTGGCTCGCACCATGCTGGCACTTCGACTGGTGTTGACCGAGGCTCCTGAGACGTTGGTGTTCGACGAGGTCGACGCCGGGATCGGCGGCACGGCCGCCACCGCTGTTGCCGAGTCACTCGCGCGACTCGGTCGTCGTCATCAGGTCATGGTGGTCACCCACCTCGCCCAAGTTGCCGCGCTCGCCGATACCCAGATCATGGTCACCAAGAACGTCAGCGCCGGATCGGGCGGTGACGCCATCACCACAGCGTCGGCCCGCAACGTTGAGGGCGCCGATCGCGTCGACGAGGTCGCCCGGATGTTGAGCGGCCAACAGGCGGGCGACTCTGCTCGGCGACACGCCGCCGATCTACTCGCTGACCGCCTGCGCCTTTCGTAGGGATCGAGCCCGCATCAGCCGCAGAACCTGACTGGCCGCGATGAAGATGATCGCACCACCGACCGCGTCGAGCCAGTAGTGGTTGGCAGTCACGACGATGGCCAGCAGGGTCATCGCCGGGTAGATCACACTGAGCGACCGCACGGCGGGATGCCGGGCGAACGACCACCACAACGTTCCGCACCACAACGCCCACCCGAAGTGCAAGCTGGGCATAGCCGCGAACGGGTTGGCGATGGCCTTCGCCGCGCTGGAGTGGTAGGACCACAGTCCCCCGATGGTGTCGAGTGTGTCGACGAAGCAGTCGTGACACGGATACATACGCGGCGGAGCCAGCGGGAACGAGAAGTACCCGATGAGGGCCAGGGCCGTGGTCATGCCGAGCAGGTTGCGGTACTGGCGGTAGTGCTGGTGCCGGCGAAGGTAGACCCACAGCAGCAACCCACCGGTGATGATGAAGTGCAAAGTGCCGTAGTACACGTTCATAACCTTGATGAACCATGTAGCCGGCAGGAACGCCTTCTGAACGGCTGACTCGTTGTAGATGTGCAGAAAGCGCTCGAGATCGATGAGGTAGAGCTGATTGCGGAAGGCCCGCGGTCGCACCTTGCCGAAGTGAGCGAATCGCCGGATCAGTTCGTAGCTGTAGTAGAAGACGAGCACGATGATGAGCTCGCGCAACCAATGCGATCTCGGGGCCGGTGTGGTCTCCGTCAGATCACGGTGCGCCTCGGAGGGAATCCAATCCCTCAGCTGGCGGGTCTCCATTCGGGGCAGCTTAGGCAGACGAGACCGGTGCCAGGGATACGGTCGCGAGCGAGATCCGCGCGAGTGGCGCGCGGCGCGGTATGCTGCAGTCCCGTTGTCAGTTCGCCTGAGACGGAGGTCTTTGTTCAATGCCGAAGCACATTTTCGTGACCGGAGGCGTTGCCAGCTCCCTCGGAAAAGGTCTCACCGCGTCCTCACTAGGTCGTTTGCTGAAGCTTCGAGGTCTGCGGGTCACGATGCAAAAGCTCGATCCGTACATCAATGTCGACCCCGGCACGATGAACCCGTTCGAGCACGGCGAGGTGTTCGTCACCGACGACGGCGGTGAGACTGACCTCGATCTCGGCCACTACGAACGATTCATCGACGAGCCGTTGACCCGCAACTCCAATGCCACCACCGGCTCGATCTACCAGGCGGTTCTGGCCGCGGAGCGCCGAGGCGACTACCTGGGCAAGACGGTGCAGGTGATCCCGCACATCACCGACGAGATCAAGCGGCGGATCCACCGGCTCGCCAATGACGACGTCGACGTCGTGATCACCGAGGTCGGCGGCACCGTGGGTGACATCGAGATCCTCCCGTTCCTCGAGGCCATCCGGCAGTTCCGCAAAGAGGCCGGCCGCGACAACGTGTGCTACCTCCACGTGACGCTGGTGCCGTTCATCGGCCCGTCCGGCGAACAGAAGACGAAGCCGACTCAGCACTCGGTCACCGAGTTGCGCAGTCGTGGCATCCAACCCGACGTGATCGTGTGCCGTAGCGAAGAGCCGCTCAGCGACAACCTCAAGCGCAAGATCTCGAACCTGTGCGATGTCGACGAGCGTGCAGTGGTCAATGCCGCTGACGCCGGCAACATCTACGAGCTGCCGTTGATTCTGCACGACGAGGGTCTGGACGATGTCGTCTGCGATGTGCTGCGACTAGAGGCACCGGTTGATCTCGCACCGTGGCAGACGGTGGTCTCGATGATCGAGGAAGCCAGCAAGCCGGTGAGGATCGGCCTCATCGGCAAGTACATCAGCCTTCCCGACGCATACCTGTCGGTCGTGGAGAGCTTGAAGCATGCCGGCTTCCATCATGGTGCCAAGGTCGAGATCGACTGGATCCAGGCCGAAGATGTCGAAGGCCTGCTGGCCGCCGGCCGTCTAGCCGATCTCGACGGCATGCTGATCCCCGGCGGGTTCGGCGAGCGCGGCTTCGAGGGCAAGATCGCCGCAGCGGGGTATGCACGCGAGAACGACATTCCCTGTCTCGGCATCTGCCTCGGTCTGCAGGCGATGACCATCGATTTCGCCCGCAACGTTATGAACCTCACCGGCGCGAACTCGACGGAGATGGATCCCGACACGCCCCATCCCGTGATTGCGTTGATGCACGACCAGCGCGACGTCGTCGACAAGGGTGGTACCCAGCGGCTCGGCGCTTACTATGCCATCCTCGACCCCAACACCAGGGTGTATCGGGCATACGGCGAGCCGGTCGTCAGCGAACGACATCGTCACCGGTGGGAGTTGAACGCTCAGCTGAAGCCGAAGCTCGAAGCGGCCGGTTTGCGATGCAGCGGGCTGTCGCCCGACCGTCGCCTGGTTGAGTTCATCGAACTCGAAGATCATCCGTTCTGGGTCGGCACGCAAGCCCATCCCGAGTTCAAGAGCCGCCCCGACCGTCCGCATCCGCTGTTTCGTGAACTCGTCTACGCCGCCCTGGCTCGACGCGAATCGCGGGCACCGCACCTATTCGTCGTCGACGAAGCCAGCTCGTCTGTCGCGTGAGTCCATCGCCAGCGTTTCGCCACCTCGGCGATCGGCTCGTGCATCAGGGGTACATCTGGAATGTTGCTGTCAGCACGTTCGAAGCCCCCGACGGAGAGCTGTTCGAGCGCGATGTGATTCGTTCGCCGGGCGCGGTCGGCGTCGTGCCATTGCTGTTCGACGACGGCGTCGCCTCGGTGGTGTGTGTGCGCCAGTATCGCGGGCCGTTGGATCGCTACCTGCTGGAAGTACCAGCCGGCATGCGCGACGTATCTGACGAACCGCCCGAGGTCACGGCCGAGCGCGAGCTGATCGAGGAGGCCGGGTTCTCCGCGGGCCGTCTCGAATACCTGACGCACTACTTCTCGTCCGCGGGAATGACTGACTCGACGTTGCATCTCTATCTGGCCACCGAGCTCTCGCCTGTCGCACGCGATGTGCATGGTCCCGAGGAATCGCACATGGATGTCGTCCACCTACCGCTTGCCGAGGCCGTCGACATGGTCGTGCGCGGCGAGATAAACGACGCCAAGACCGTGATCGGGCTACTGCTCGTCGATCGTCGTCTTCGTGAAGGCAGTCTTTGTCCGGCACCGTGACCGCGACGCCCATGCTCCCACTGGAAGTCGAGGAGTTCCTGTCGTGGATGGCCACCGAGCGGGGCAGGTCGGCGAACACCCTGGCTGCCTACCGGCGCGACATCCGGGGCTACTGGTCGTGGCTTCTCGGTCGAGGAGCGACGTTGCAGAGTGTCGACCGCGCTGCGTTGGACGCTTTCGTCAGCGAACGCCGGTCCGCTGGTGGTGCCGCATCGTCGGTCGCTCGTCAGGTTGCGGCCATCAGGATGCTGCATCGGTTCCTGGCCGAAGAAGGCGTGCGCGCCGACGACCCCACCGTCGACGTCGAGGGCATCCGGGTTCCTGCGGGCATCCCACATCCACTGACCGAAGCTGAGGTGAACTCGTTGCTGGCTGCACCGTCGACGAACGAGCCTGTTGGTCTACGCGATCGGGCGATGCTCGAGTTCCTGTACGCGACGGGAGCGCGGATCTCCGAGACCTGCGGGTTGTCGTTGGGCGACTTCGACCATCAGGAGCAACTCGTGCGCCTGCTCGGGAAGGGCTCGAAGGAGCGCGTCGTGCCGTACGGCCGGCATGCGGCCGCAGCGCTGTCGCAGTGGCTCGGCCCGAGCGGCCGGCCACACCTCGAGCCGCAGCGCTGGGCACGCCGCGGCGACGCCGAGGCGGTGTTCTTGAACATGCGCGGGGCACGGTTGTCGCGCCAAGCCGCCTGGGCGCTGGTGAAGAAGTACGGAGACCGCATCGGCCTCGGCGACAAGCTGTCGCCTCACGTCCTGCGCCACTCGTGCGCGACGCATCTGCTGGATCACGGCGCCGACCTGCGCATCGTTCAGGAGCTCCTCGGACATGCCTCGATCTCGACGACCCAGGTTTACACCAAGGTCAGCCAGGAGCGCATGTTCGACGTCTACCGTTCGGCCCATCCGCGGGCGCTCGGCCGATGAGTGTGTCGCAGATCGGTCACCTCGCCCGCCGATTCGTCACGTCGCTGTCGCGGCGTGAGCCCGATGTGGCCGACACAGCATGGGTGGACTCACACCTGCTCGAGAACGAGTCGGTGCTCTGGCATCGAATGAGCCCGGCGGATCGGCGGCATTCGATTGCCGTCGCCCGGCGCTTCGAGAGGAGTGGATCGTGGACTCGTGAGGAGATGGCCGGTGCGCTGCTGCATGACGTCGGCAAGATCGAGTCCGGTCTAGGTGTGTTCGGACGCGTCGTCGCAACAGTGGCCGGTCCCCGCACGGATCGCTTCCGTCGCTATCACGATCACGAACGCATCGGCGCCGATCTGCTCGCCGTAGCAGGGTCGTCGCAGATCACGATCGAACTGGTGCATGGTCGCGGTCGCGCGTCTGGCGCGCTTGCCGACGCCGACAACATCTGACGCGGCCGCTCAACGGGTCAGCGCGGCAGGAACCCAATGGCGGCGTAGGCGCGATCCAGGGTCGCCGCGGCCACGTTGCCGGCCTTGTCGGCGCCCTTTCGCAACAGGGATGACAGTTCCGCGCGGTCGGTCATCAACTCGTTGTAACGGCTCTGGATGGGCCGCAAAACTTCGATGACGGCATCGCCGGCGTCGGTCTTCAGCGGGCCGTACTGGGTGTACTTGTCGGCCAACTGCTGTGGTGTGGAACCTGTGCAGACCGCAAGGATCTCGAGCAGGTTGGATATGCCGGGCTTGGCCGCCGGGTCGAAGCGCACCTCGTTGTCGCTGTCGGTGACGGCGCGCTTGAACTTGCGCGACACGTCGGCGGGATCGTCCATCATCATGATGCAACCGGATTCGCTGTCGGCCGACTTGCTCATCTTCGAGGTCGGATCCTGCAGATCCATGATGCGCGCCCCAGCCTTCGGTGTGACGGCTTTGGGGATCACGAACGTGTCGCCAAAGCGATGGTTGAACCGCATCGCCACATCGCGGGTGATCTCAACGTGCTGGCGTTGGTCGTCACCAACTGGTACTTCCTCTGCGTCGTACAGCACGATGTCGGCAGCCTGCAGCGCCGGGTAGGTGAACAACCCGGCGGAGATGAACTCACCTTCGCGCTTTGAGGACTTGTCCTTGAACTGTGTCATGCGGCTGAGCTCACCGAACGACACGGTGCATTCCATCACCCAACACAGTTGGCTGTGCTGCACGACATGGCTCTGCACGAACACGGTGGCCACGTCGGGATCGAGGCCGATTGCAAACAGCATTGCCGACAGGCGCAACGTGGTGTCGCCGATGACACCAGGTGCCTCGGTGACGGTGAGGGCATGCAGATCGACGATTCCATGGAAGGCATCGGCGTCGTGCTGGCCGTTGACCCAGTTGCGCAGCGCACCGAGGTAGTTGCCGAGATGGACTTCACCGGTGGGTTGGATGCACGACAGGACGCGGGTCACGGCGCGCCAGGCTAGTGGCGAGCTAGCCTGAACTCGTATGGCATTTGCGGTTGCAACCCCCGTCTTCGAGGGGCCATTCGAGCTATTGCTTCATCTGATCCTCAAAGAGCAGGTCGATATCTACGAGGTCTCCTTGAGCCGGATCGTCGATGCGTATCTCCAGGAGATCGAACGACTCCAGGTGGTCGATCTCGACATAGCCACCGAGTTTCTGCTGATTGCGGCGACGCTTGTCGAGCTCAAGGCCCGCCGGTTGCTGCCCGGTCGCGACGACATCGATCTCGACGACGAACTTGCGCTGTGGGAAGAGCGGGACCTGCTGCTGGCACGCCTGCTCGAGTGCAAGACATTCAAGGATGTCGCCGGTGTGTTCAGCCGATTGGCCGACGACGCGGATCGCAGCTTCCCGCGCACTGCCGGCGCCGACGAGCGATTCGACGCATTGATGCCCGACCTGCTCGAGGGAACGACTCCGAAGCGAATTCTCGCGGCGTACCTGCGTGCCGTCACCCCGAAGCCGGTGCAGCGGATCGACCTGTTCCATGTGGCTCCCGTACGCGCCAGCGTGGCCGATGCGGTGACCGAACTGCTCGACGAACTCCCACGGGTAGGACGCATCTCTTTTCGGCGACTCACCAGTGGGCTGGTCGAGCGGCTCGAGGTGATCGTTCGGTTCCTGGCACTCCTGGAGCTGTTCAAACAGGGTGTGATCGAACTCGATCAAGACGAGCAGTTCAGCGAGATCGAAGTGCTCTGGACAGGTGGGCTCGAGCCCGTCGCAGCTGGCTCGATCCCGATCGACGACTACGAAGGCTGAACTTCACATGAACGACATCGACACCGAAACGGTGCGGGCAATCGAGGCGATCGTGATGGTCGCTGTCGAGCCGGTAGCGCCCGACCTGTTGGCTCAGTTGCTCGAACAGCCGACGGCCATGATCGAGCAGTTGTGTGCCGAACTGTCGGCCGCATACGACGCCGCCGGCCACGGGTTTCAGCTCGTGAAAGTTGCGGGTGGCTACCGTTATCAGTCACATGCCGAACTGGCGCCGTACGTCGAGCGCTTTCTGCTCGATGGGCAGCGAGCCCGAATGAGCGGGGCCGCACTAGAGACCCTGGCGATCGTGGCCTACAAGCAGCCGTTGTCGCGTGCCCAGATCGCATCCATCCGTGGCGTCGACCCGGACGGCGTGCTGCGCACGCTGCAGGCTCGCGGCTACGTCACCGAGGTTGCTCGCGACAGTGGGCCGGGACAGGCCATTCTCTATGGCACTTCGCCCACCTTCCTCGAAAAGCTCGGGCTGAACTCGTTGGCCGATCTACCGCCCATCGCCGAGTTCGTTCCAGGGGCCGATGTAGTCGAAGCGCTCGAATACGGACTGCGCATCGACGTGCCAGCGCCCGATGCCCCAGCTTGAACCGCCCCTCTGGGAGCAGTGGGCCGCCAAGAACGCAGCACTTCCACAGGGCGAGCGCCTGCAGAAGGTTCTGGCTATTCGCGGCTGGGGCAGTCGACGCGTCTGCGAAGACCTGATCACAGCCGGGCGTGTCACCGTCAACGGCGAGGTAGCCGTGTTAGGTCGACGCGTCGACACCGAGCACGATCTCGTCGAAGTCGACGGCGTGCCGATAGGGGTCAAGCCCGGTCTGGTCTACTACCTGCTCAACAAGCCGGCTGGTGTCGTCACGACCGCAAGCGACACGCACGGTCGCCAGACCGTGGTCGAACTGGTTCCCGAGGAGCCACGCGTGTTTCCGGTCGGGCGGCTCGACATCGA
>JANOCR010000377.1:0-2580 GCA_031412355.1 Ilumatobacteraceae bacterium
GCGACGGTTCGCTGAGCGCTCTCAGCGCGCAATTGCTCGCTGATCCCGCCCTGGACGATTCCGAACAGCGACTGATCCTCGCGCCCATGCGTGGCCCGCGCTCGCGCCGCCCACGCTGCGGTGCGCTCGACCGCGAGGCGGATCACCTCGGGTGGAGACGGAAGCGAGGGGCACACGTCGAGAACCATCTGAATGTCGGCACCCAGCAACTCCTGCGTCTGCACGGCGACCTCGGGCGTGAAACGAATCGCCGAACCGTCGTAGGTGCTCTTGAACGTGACGCCGTCGTCGTCGACGTCTGGGTCGAGCGAGAACACCTGGAACCCTCCTGAATCGGTCAGGGTCAAGCCGGACCATCCGGCGAACTTCCCAAGGCCACCCAGCGCTGCGACCGTCTCGGCGCCCGGCCGCAGCATGAGGTGATAGGTGTTGCCCAGCACGATCTCGGCGCCGAGCAACTCGTAGTCCGCGGCGCTGAGGTACTTGATCGCCCCGCGAGTCCCGACCGGCATGAAGCACGGCGTGCGGTAGCTGCCGCGCGCTGTGTGGGCGACACCGCTGCGCGCCGCTCCGTCGGTAGCCAACGTTTCGAATCGAACAGGGCGCATCTACGCCGCCCGCCGATCGAGCAGCATCGCGTCACCGAAGCTCAAGAAGCGGTATCGCTCGGCGAGGGCGACGTCGTACAACCTGCGCCAGCGATCGCCGATGAAGGCGTCGATCATCATCAACAGTGTGGTGCGTGGCAGGTGGAAGTTGGTCATCATCACATCGACCACCTTCCACTGGTAGGGCCGGTTGATGAACAGCCGTGTTCGCCCTTGCAACTCGCCGAGAGTCGCCGCCGACTCGAGAGCACGCACGCTGGTCGTGCCGACGGCCACGACTCGACGCGCCTGCCGGCAGCGCTGCATCACGTCGGCGCCCACCTCGTACCGCTCGCTGTGCATCACATGCTGTGTCGGGTCATCGACTGTGACCGGCTTGAACGTGTCGAGGCCGACCACGAGTTCGACCTTGGCCACCTCGACGCCCAGTGCCTCAATGGAGGCGAGGAGTTCGGGGGTGAAGTGCAAGCCGGCCGTGGGTGCCGCCGATGATGCCGGGTCGGATGCGTACACGGTTTGATAGCGATCGGACTCGGCCAGCGGGACCCCGATGTATGGCGGCAGAGGCATCTCACCGTGTCGTTGCATCAATGCGTTCGGATCGCCGTCGGGCACCAGCGTTATCTCCCACGTGTCGCCGTCGTCGATCCGCCGGCCGATCGCAACCAGCGCCTCGCCGGATGCATCAAACAGGTGCTCGCCGAGCTTCAGCTTTCGACCGGGACGGATCATCGCCTCCCATGTGCGCCGGTCGGCATTGGTGGGCTCGAGCAACAGCACCTCTGCTGCGCCGCCGGTCTCGCGGTGCAGCCGAAGGCGTGCGGGCATGACCCTGGTGTCGTTGACTACGAGCAGATCCCCGTCGTGCAGCAACGTCGGCAGGTCGCTGACATGCAGATGATCGGGGGCCGCGCTCCCCCTGTCGACCAACAATCGAGCCGAGTCACGCGGCTCGATCGGCACCTGAGCAATACGCTCGACCGGCAGGTCGTAGTCAAAGTCGGTCAGGCGCATCGGCCGCTCAGGCTACGGCCGGGCCGGTGATCCAGGGGCACATGACCGTGTGACACCATGAGCGTATGACGACGTTGCGAACCGACCAAGTGGCGTGTGGCTCCGATGGGGCAATGGATCTACATGTGTGGACTCCCGACACCTCGCCGCGTGCCGCTGTCCTGCTGATCCAAGAGATCTTCGGAGTCGGCACGTACATCCGCGCCGTCGCCGACCGATTGGCCGCAACCGGCTACCTGGTCGGCGCGCCCGACGTGTTCTGGCGGTTTGCCCCGAATTGGGAGAGCGATCACACCGAAGCCGGCCTGGGCGCGTCGCTGGAAGTGGTCGGGCAACTCGACTTCCCGAAGGCCATCGGCGACTGTGTCGCCGCGCTGGCCCACCTTGGCAACCAGGCCGGCATCGGCTCGACCCCAGCCGTGATGGGGTTCTGCCTCGGCGGCACGCTGGCGTGGGGCGTGGCCGCAGAGGACGACCCGAGCTGCTGCGTCAGCTACTACGGATCCGGCGTCCCGTCGATGATTGGAATGATCGACAAGGTCTCGTGCCCGACGCTGTTCCACTTCGGCAACAACGACCCATACATTCCCAACGAAGGTGTGGATACCGTAGGCGCGGCGCTTGCGGGGCGACCGGGTTTCGTGCTGAATGTCGAGAACGCCGGTCACGCCTTTGACAATCACGAGAGTGAGATGTTTTACAACGAGAGTGCTGCCAACGCGGCGTGGACCAAGACGATGGCGTTCCTGGCAACACATCTTCCGTCGTGAGAGCACTCGTCCGACGGCCCGGCCCGCGATTGCCCGAAGGCTTGCTAACGCACGTCGAACGAGCGGAGGTCGACGTCGGCCTGGCTCTCCAGCAGTGGCGCGGCTACGTCGGTGCATTGGTCGCCAACGGCTGGGAGCCCATCGAGGTCCCGCCCGCCGACGACTGCGCCGATGCAGTGTTCGTCGAG
>JANOCR010000378.1:0-10137 GCA_031412355.1 Ilumatobacteraceae bacterium
CGTGATCGCGCCGTCCTTGTACAGCGAGCGCCACCAGCCGGGCAGCCATCGCTTGCGGAAGATCTTCGGGCCCAGCGCCTTGTACATCGCCTCGATGTCGGCGACGCGGTCGCCGCGTGCCAGCGCGGTGGCGATGATCGCGCCCGTGCTGGTGCCGGCGATGTAGTCGAACGTGTGGGCGAGGCGGTAGTCGGCCTGCCCCCCGCCGATCTGGTTCTCCATGCGCTTGAGGATCTGCAGACTGATCAGCCCGCGCATCCCGCCGCCGTCGAGGGCGAGCATCCGCTTCGGCCCATCGCTGCGTGGCTCGCGAATGGTTGCCGGCTTGCCGCTGTAGCGGAAGGTTCGCGTGGGATCGATTACCTCGATCTGGTGGCCGCGATCCCGGGCCTGCGTGACAAAGTCGCCGGTGCCGCCAGGCTTCTCGCTGGTCGCCTGATCCCACACCGCCACGACGTGCAGCTTGGTTCCATCCAGCGTCGCCGCCTGAGCAACCTCGAGCGCCCACGTGTTGTTGCGGGCATAGCGGTTATCGCCCTCGGGAATCGGGCCGCGCTCTTTCTCCTGCACCTTGACGTCGCTGGCGTCGACGATGCGCTGGAACCGTTCGGCCCACGATGTGCCCGGCAGGTCGACCGACGACTTGACGAATGCGTCGGGCTCGCGCGCCAGCAACACGATGCTGGTGGCGCCGCGGGCCAGTGCCGCTTCGGCTACCAGGATGTCGGTGCCGCGCGCCCCTTGGCTGACCACCACGTCATCGGCCCCGATCATCCACATATCGAAGAGCGCGGCAATGGCGGCAGCGATACGCGGCTCGGCTTCAGGCGGGAATCGCGGCTGGTCCTGGTCGGGCGCATCGATCATGTGCCCGCCCGCAACGACCACCCGACGTTCGCCAGTCCCCACGGGCGGATTCTAGGTGGGGTGCGTCGACCCGCTTAGCGAAGCCGCCTCAGTTGGCGGCGAGTCGCGAGATGGTCTTGATCGTCACGACCGCGTCAGACGGCACGTCCACGGTGACGGGCGACGACTGGGTGACCCTCGTCTGGCCGGGCTCCAGGTAGTTCACGAAGGCGGCCGAGGTGTCGTATTGCGTGGTCCCATCGGGTGACTCGATTGTCAGGTCGATCAAGTAGTTCGACCGCTCGCTGCTGTTGTTCGTGACGGTCAGCGTGACGGCGCGAAACCCGATTGCGTCAACCGGTCCGAGGACTGCGTCGGGTCCGTGGATCCCTGTGCGGCTACGAACCCGATGATCGCGATGATCCCGATCGACAGGATGTAGCGCTTCTTGCGGTACCACGGCCGCAGCGCCTTGAGCCTGGCCTGCGCCGCCTTGGCCTCAGCCTTCGCATCCTTCGCCGACCACGGCCGGGCAGGTCTGGTGGCGTCAGACCGGTTGCCAGGTGGCGTTGCTGCGCGCAGCCGCGTGGATGTATTCCACCTGCGACTGTGTCAGTCGCTGCGGCAGTTGCATAAGGAAGGTGCGAAGGGTTCGCAACGTGGTGATGTGAACGTCGGCCGGCGTGCCCTTGGGTGTCAGCTTGGCCGGGTCGGCGAAGACGATTGTGGCGTGTACTTCCACCGGCATGGCGCACGCATGCGTCAGCAACTGGGCGGCACGCTTGGCTTGGCAGCGCGCGTCGTGCAAGTAGACCGTCGAGTGACCGTTCACCCAAAGCCCCTGCTCGTACACACAGACCGTTGCATCGGGATGATGTTTGGTGATGACGGTGAAGACGCCGCGTGACCCGATCACCAAGCGGTCGATGTCGGCCTGTGGATGTTCGATGCGCATCCCGTGCCAGCCTGCTGGGAGCTTGGCCAGCTCTCGACCGACCTTCTCCACACGCGTCGCAGTGAGTCGCGACGATCGCTCAACGGGCTTTACTCCGAGTACGCGAGCCATCGTCTGCCACAAAGGTGTCGCCCGCGTCCCTGCTTCCGTCATGCAGGGTCATCGGCACGCCGGCGCCAAACCTGACCGATTCTTGAGGGAGATTTTGGGCCACCGCTTCGACACTTCCTGGGAAGACTGGGTGGGTGCGCGAGAAGAGGGCGTCGAGGGCATATCCGAGGTCGAGTCGTTCGCCGGTCCAGCGACAACGGCCGTCGGCTGGCGTGCGGTCGTGGGCGGCGACCGCTGATCGGTCGCCGATTGTGGTGGGTGGAGTGGCGGCGATGCGACGGCCATGGGAGTCGTGGAGCTCCAGCCCGTCTGCGGTTCGTACGGCGGTCCATCCGCCTTCGTGGAGTCTGTGGTGATGGAAGCGGCACAGCAGGGTGAGGTTGGGTAGTTCGTGGTCGCCGCCGTGGGCCCGGTGTTTGATGTGATGCACTTCCAACCCGCCTCGGCGACGGCAGCCGGGGATTTGGCAGCGGTGATCGTCACGTAGTTCGACTTCTCGCCGTCGCGCTCGACCAACGACCCTGGCCCGGCGGCCGCGGTGCTTGGTGGTGCCGTCCTCGCCGGTGACGACGGTCTCGATGTCGGTGTCGCACAGCATCCGCAAGGCGGTCTCGACGGAAACGCCGACTGGTTGATCGAGGCTGTCGCCATGCGCAGCGATCTCACAGCACCCGTCTCCACCGTGCAGCGCGGCCTCGTCGATGTGCAGCCGGGTGAGATAGCGCGGTGTGGCGCTGCCTTCGCCCGATGCTGCGTTGCCGGCGATGGCCAGGTCGACAAGGGCATCGGCGCGGCGAGCCGACACCGACTCGCGGGTGCCATCGGGCTCCGCTACCGATGGTGCCACGAGCATCTCGATCGCCGACAGCACGGTTGCGCCGGCTTCAGCCGGAAGACGGATGCTGATGACCACCGAGCCGTCGTCGTCGACGCGATGGAACAGGCCGCGCCGGGCGTGTTGGATCTGTTCGCGCTCGACCGCGATCGGCTCTGCACGTCGGTAGGCGCTGACGATGCGTTCGACGTGATTGGTGGTGCCGGCCAACGCCATGTCGACCAGCGCCTGTTCGCACTCGGGGGTGGCGATGCGGGTGATGGCGCGGACCTTGGAGTACGACAGCTGTCCCGTCGCCATCGAGGCTGCGATCGACGGGAAGCATTCCAACGCCCGCGCCACACGCACTTTCTCGTAAGCGGCGCGGATGTCGAGGCCGACCTTCCACGACAGCCACGCCGCACAGGATTGGCATTCCCACAGCTTCCAAGCTTCACGCCGATCGAACTCGGCGACGGCCAACAGCCAGTCGTGCTCGGCAGCCGTCAGGTTGGCAGAACCCTGACAAATCACTGCCTCTAGCTGCTCTAACGGGCGAACAGGTTCAAGGTTGGTGTCCATCTCACAACCCTAGGTAAGGGGTGTGACACGGTTGCTCGGCTTCGTCGAGCCGGCCCCTTTGCCCGACCTTATGGATGATCGGATCTCGCGCGGATAGCCAGGTCGACCAGATCGCCGCCGCCGCTGGCCCCGTTGGTGGTGCTGTTCTGCCATGACTGCACGGCCACGGCGCGCGGCCCGACATCGCCGGTCCAGAATCCGAAGATCGGTCCGCCGGATTGGCCGGGGAACACGTCGGCCAGGTGGTAGATCGCCTCGTGGGTGTCGGGCTGGTTGTCGTCGCCGTTGACCGTGAACCAACTCTGGAACGTAGGGCGTTCGAGGCTGGTGAGGTCCTGCGGGTAGCCGATGTGCCACCACGCGGATAGCGGGTCCCAGGCATCGGTGTAGCGGCGGGTGCCGAGCCAGCCGGTGCGGTCGCCGATGCGATCGTTGAGCACCAACACGACGTAGTCGTACTGACCTTCGTCGCCGTTCGAGAAGCCGTCGTTGTTGTCCTTCTTGACCCAGTAGACGTGCGTTGCGTACGTCGAACCGAACGGCGCCGTACCGTCGTAGTAGGCCGGTGTGAACGTCAGCCAGTCGGCGGCGTACCCCGGCGGTGGTGTCCAGTCGACGCCGTGATTGCAGGTGAGCAGATGTCGTGGCCCGATCATCACGCCGCTGAACGGACCGAAGTTGGTCTCGCAACGCCCGAACGCGCTCCACGGATAGCTGGTGTCGCGGAACACGGCGCGGTCGTCGCCACTGAAGATCGTCGTGTTGTAGCGGATGTCTTTCTTCATCCGCTTCGGCTGCCGCGGGCGTGCCTTCACGATGTCGGCGGGTGTCGGATCGAACCCGAGGTGATCGGGGATGTAGGCCTCGAGCAACTCGGCCTTCTCCGCGACGACCTTGGCAGGAAGCCGCTTGGTGATCTCGACGCTTTCGAGTCCCGGTGGCAGGGCCCGCTCGCCGAGACTGAACCCGTCGAGGTCGAGTTTGATTTCGTAGACGTACGTGCCGTCCTTGGCCTTGCGGCCCGTTCGTTCGACGCTGACCTCGAAGCTCGGCCGTTCCTCGCTGCCGGGAACGAAGAACGACTGCGTGATCCTGCCCCGGTTCGAGGTACGAGCCGGTAGTCGTTCGAGTCGTGCGTGGTGGTCGGTCGACATCGGTGGTTGAAGGCGTGGCATGTCGCTCTCCTTTGATCGCTTGTTACTGAACAGAGTGACGCAGCAGTCAAGCCTGATACAACCGTCCGTCGCTTGCCGATTTCTCATCACGACGCGATCGGGGCTGAACTGTGCCGATGACGGATGAGTGGTCGGACGAACAGTGGGATGCGGCCGACGCCGCCATCCGCGCGGCCGCATACACAATCCTTGCTGCCGGGCCTCTGGCGATGGATGTACTCACGGTGACGCTCGCCCAAGATGGGGTTCTGGCGGCATTCGACGGCTGCGAACTCGACGAGCTGTTGGAGATCGTGGATCAGGCGTTGCTCGAAACCGACGACACATGGGTGTCGGCCAGTGGCACGGTCAGCCTCGTCAGTGAACTGCTTCGAGGTGTGGTTCTGACACACCGGGTGTCGGGCGATGAGCTCGACCGAGGCGTACTCGACGCGACACCTGATCTGGGAACGATCACGTGGGGGTCACGAAAAACCTGGAGTCTGGCGGGCGGCGGCGAGGTCGCCCATGCGTATCCATTCAAGGGTGAGCAACATCTGGCGGAGCACGGTTCCTATGTGGGCCCGGATGGTTGGCTCGACGGAATCGAACCGGGCGAACTCATCAGTGCGACCTGTGATGGTGAGCGATTCGAAATCGTGCGCAACCCGACCGTCGACTATGTCGAACAGGCGGCCGAGTTGGTGCGTGAGTTGTTCGACGAGCTGTGCGACCCCGACTCGGCGATGGAGTGCGACGAGCTGATCTTGGAATCGCTGATTCGCGACGTTCGAGTCTTCCGGACGCCGACCAAGCCGGTGGTCGAGCTTATCGAGCAGGCGGGTCTTCGCTTTCGGGGTGCGTGGATCGGTCGCGCCGATCGTGAGTTCACGACACCGGGGGAGAACTGGCGCGACTCTCGGGTGGAGCGCCTCGTGTCGGATTACCAACTGGATACGTGTTGCCGTGATGCGCTTGAACGGCTGATGCAGGCTTGGTTGGACTTCGTGATCGCCACGCCCGAGCGCAGGCACGAGGTCGCAGCCACGTGGAAGCCCCGCCATCTCCGCGACGACTTCCACCATGGTGCAGTCTCGCTGGCCCTCGTCGACTACATGTTGGAACAACACCACGACCGCTCCGACCGGCTCGACGAGTTCGCCGCGCTGTTGTCTCAGTTTCGCGAACTCGAGCCGGTTGCGTTTTACCTGGTGGCGTGCAACGCACTTCGCGGCGGCTCGGCGCGCGAAGCGCTGGAAGCGATCGGCCGGTCCACCACGCTTGACGGCGAGTTCGGACCCGCCCTGGACCTTCGCGCCACGCTGCTCGCTGATGCCGGGCTGCCGGCCGACGCACTGTCGGCGCGTCGCACGGCAACGGCGTTCGGCGGTTCGGATCACGACGCGGCATTTCTCACCGAGCTGCTGGAGCCGTTCGCCCGAGCCGGCCGCAACGACCCGTGTCCTTGCGGTTCCGGGCGCAAGTTCAAGCAGTGCTGTCAGCGGGCGCCGAAGTTGACGTCGTCCGCCCGCCGTGGTCTTGCAATTCGCCAGGCGACCTTGTCGCTCGACGAACCCCATCGCCACGACGGACTGGTTTCGTTGGCGTTGGAGGCCTTCGAGGCGAGTGGTGCGCCGTTCTCCGAGATGCGGCAACGCGTGACCGGGTTGATGGCGGATCCGTTCCTCGTCGATGTCGCTCTGTTTGACGAGGGTGGAATCGACGGCTACGTACGCGAGCGCGCCGAGATCATCCCTTCACCCGAGCGGGAGTGGCTGCGCTCGCTGGCTGGGAGCCCGAGGGGGCTCTGGGAATATCGTCGCCTCGACGGCAATCAGTTCGAGCTACGCGACGTCCAGACTGGCGAAGACCGTGAATCGATGACGCTGAATGATCAAGGCCTGAGTGACCAGGGGTACCTGTTCGCGCGAATCGTCGACGATGGAATCGGCGGCACAGTGGGGGTGGCCGGTCCTGCTCTTGAAATCTCACTTGCCCGACGAGGCGGGTTGATCGCTTTGCTCGACGCCGGGGCCGACGGCCACGAACTGGCGGCCTGGTACGGCGCACAGATGGCCCCGCCCGTGCTTCAGAATCGAGAGGGCGATTCGCTGGAACTCAGCACGGCGTACTTCTCGCCCGTCGGTGGAACCGACTGGCAATCGATCGAGGCGGCACTCGGCGAGTTGTACGAACGCGACGGCGACGGTTGGGTCGAGTTTCTCGATCTCGATGGCGAGAACATCGTTCGAGCGAGCATGCGCCGCGACGATGATCAGCTTGCCGTGTTCACCAACTCGGTCGCCCGATTCGAACGTGTTCGTGATGCACTCGTCTCGGTGGGTCTCGAATTTCAGCGAATCGAAAGGCCCGACCCCTCGAACGTGGGCGATGCGGGAACGTTGCCGGCCGGATCCGAGCTCTCAGCGGATGACCTGGACATGATCCGCGACCAGATGGAGGATCGCTGGATCCGGGACAACGTTCCTGCCTTCGACGGAATGACGCCTCGCCAAGCCGTCGACGATCCGACCCGTCGCGACGACGTGATCAAGCTGATCGAGGATTTCGAACGCCGCCCAGTGATCGGCTTCGGTTCGTACGACTTCGACCGACTCCGAACCAAACTCGGCCTGCCCGCGCGATCGCAGTCAAGTCGCCAGCCTGATTGACAGCGCTGTGCCCAAGTCAGAACAGCGAGTCCCGCACCCGCGGCTCAGTTGTCGCCTCGGTGGAGGTCGATGGTGAGCCAGAATGCATCGACGATGTCAGCTTCCAACGCGGTGTAAATGGCGAATCGCTGTACGAGGATCCCGGACCCGATGTAGACCCGGACATCCGGGTCGTCAGTGGCGAGTGTGTTGTTTTCATAGTCCACGGCAAGTCGGTCTCGAACGGCGGGCAGGTCGAGCAGAAGAAAGTCTGTGACTGAAGGTGTTCCGTCGGCACCACGCTCGCTCGGAAGGAGGGTGTCGATGCGGTCGAAGAATTCCTCGGTAAAGCGGACTTGGCGTTCAGGCACGCTGGCGACGTTGCTGACCGAGCTCTGTAGCGATGGCAAGTACCTCTGACCGGAACGGCTCTGGCACCTCATCCCAGGATCGTGTCGTTGCTGCAGCGACGGCGTCAGCGCGTTCCTGCGGAGTCATCTTGTCCATTTCAGCTGCTGTGATGATGGTCTTGGCATCGTCGGCCATGAAGCAACTCTACTGTGCCGTCGTCGGTCCCAAGGCCCACTTCCGGCTGCTCAGCGCTTTGCGACACTCCCCAGCCGAGTACACCCAGGGAGTGTGGCCGACCGTGGTCGCGAGGCTGTTCCGGGCGTCCGTGCGTGGGATGGAGGATGGTGCCGCTCGAGCCGCTCCCGGTGTCGACCCCGTCTGTCCCGTCATCCCCAGCCGCAGCACCCTCTGATCCACCGGACTCAGACGTGTACTACCAGAACTGCACTGCGGCCCGCGCCGCTGGTGCAGCGCCCATCCAGATCGGTGAACCGGGCTATCGAAACGCGCTCGATCGCGACAACGATGGCGTCGCTTGCGAATGACCGCGCGGGCGGTGAGGGTCTGCTCAGCTGCCAACGCTGGACATATTTCTACTCTAAACATTTGAGAGTAGAAGAGAGTTGCACTGCAGAGCGAGATCGCAGGAGTCGGCCGACTGGCCCGAGCGGTCAGTTGTCGTCCGAGTGCTAAGAACTTGGCATGGACGCCAACCTCGACCCCAATGCTGAACTCCTCGACGCGGCGGCGGCAGGCGACGCCGACCGAGTCACGGCAGCGCTGCAGAACGGCGCCGAGATCGAGTCCCGTGACGATCACGAACGCACTGCTCTGCTTCTGGCGGCGACGCACGACCAGGTCGATGTTGCTCGCGTTCTGATCGCCAACGGTGCCGACCCGGATGCACTCGACGACCGCCACGACACGCCGTGGCTCGTCACCGGTGTCACCGGCAGCGTGGCGATGCTCGAGGTGCTCCTACCGGCCAAGCCGGACCTCACCGTCCGAAACCGGTTCGGCGGTGTTGCCGTCATCCCGGCCAGCCATCGCGGCCACGTCGACTACGTGCGCCGCGTGGTGCAGACCGACATCGACATCAACCACGTCAACGACCCCGGCTGGACCGCGCTGCTGGAAGCCGTGATCCTCGGCGATGGCAGCGAGCGTTACCAACAGATCGTGCAGATCCTGCTCGACGCCGGCGCCGATCCAAACATCGCCGACAACGAGGGCGTCACGCCGCTGGAACACGCTCGAGCCAACGGTTACGTCGAGATCGTAAGCATCCTCACACCGTCGTAGTCCCACGTTGGCGGAATTTGATCCGCCGGCTCTCGGGATCACGCGGCGGCGTTGTTCGCGCGTTCCGGTGAACATGAGCACGCCCGCCGGTCGGGTCACGTCAGAACAGCGAACCTTGCACCTTCGGTTCGATGGGCTCCTTCGCTGCGATCTCGAGCACATAGTGCACGTCGGTGATGGGCGTGCCTCCGAGCGCCACGAGCGCAGCGTTGCCCGGGCCCTCACCGTCACCCGACCAGATCGCTACAGGCCCGAAGCCTCGGCGAATTGCTTCCTTTGCACCCTCCCAGGTTCCGCCCGACCCGTTGTCGGAGCACACCACGAGCGTGACGTCGGCCAGGCCGTACACGATCTTGTTGCGCCCCATCGCGTTGCCGGCGGTGAACCGCATGCCGGGGGCGTAGGGGCTAGCGATACACAGTTCGCCAGCGTGGACTCTGCGCCTGACCTCGGGGCTCCGTGCGGCAACACGAAGTCCTTCGGCAGGAACCCCGACGACGGCGCCACCACCATCAAGAGCCCCCGCCATCGATTCCTGGTCGATACCGCGGGCGAGGCCGCTGATCACGGGTACGCCCGCGTCGACAGCGACTCGAGCAGCAGAGCGGGCGACCTCGAGCGCGGCGGGATTGGCGTCGCGTGAACCCACCACACCGAGCCCGCCAGCAGAGAGCCATTCGGTCGGGCCGGCAACCGATAAAAAACTCGGACAGGTCGTGCCCAGGCGATCGATCAGTCGCTGCGGGAAGGCAGTGTCGAAGGTCGACAGCAGTGCCATGCCCTCCTCTTCCAGACGTTCCCGCTCGTATGCGAAGGCCGTCGTTGCAGCGAGCAGAGTGGTGATCCGTTCGGCTTCGACAGCGTCACCGTCGAGCAATTCAGTGACCCCGGCCTCGTCGGATTCGAGCAAGATGCCGAGGTCGGCAACCTTCGCCACGAGTGCCCAGTACTCGCCCGCGCTGAGCGGTTTCGCTCCGACGTCGACCAGGCGATTGGTAAGCAGCAAGGCCGCAAGGGATGCCTCGGACACGATCACGAGTCTCTCCCCATGGTCGACGCAAGGGCAAGCGGGAAAACTTCGCCTGTTCCAGCGAGTCGCAGAAGCCTGGCGATCTCCGTAAACGTCCATCGAGAATCGACCAGATCGTCGATGAGGAAGAGCGGGCCCGGACGCACGGCGTCGCTGACCTCGAATGCCCCATCGACATTCGCGTGCTGATGAGCGCTGTTCTGCATGCCCTTCTGCTGAGGCGTATTTCGAATCTTGCGGACCACGTCGAGCACCGGTAGGTCGACTGCTGCACCGATCCGAGCCGCTAGGTCGGCGACGAGCAGGGGATGGCGCAGCGATGGGACGAACGCGATCCATGT
>JANOCR010000379.1:0-19029 GCA_031412355.1 Ilumatobacteraceae bacterium
CGCCCGTCACTACTAACCGTCGAACGGGCCGTGCCGACGGCTGCTCGGCATAGAACTCCAGCGATGCCTTCACCTCGTCGACCAACTCGTCGACGCTTGGCGCTGCCGCCATCATTGCCCATGTCGATGTCGGATCATCCGCTGATCCGAGGCGCTTTTGCATCTCGGCCTCGGCTTCGCCGATCGACAGCGCGGCTGCGATGCGTTCCGTCGTTCGGCGTCCGCTGGCGCTGGTCAGGGTTCTCGAGAACAGCGCCTCCCCGCCTGCCGCCGCGATGGCGATGACGGTTCCCGCGCCGACCGACAACAACATGTCGACGCGGGCATCGTCCTGACCGGGTTCGTTATGGGTGAGCGCGAGCGCGAGGGCTGCTGGGATGACGTCGACGGCGGCGACCTTGAGGTGGGCGCCGAGTACTGCCATCACGAGCGGCGTGACGGCATCTTCGTGCGTTGCTGCTAGCAGGAGCTGCTGGGTTTGCTCCGTCGGCTCGATGCCATCCATTGTTCTCACGTCGAAGACGGTCTGCTCGGGCGGGAGCGGCACGTAGTCGTCGAGCTGCAATTGAATGGTCGACATCAACTCGTCGTGCGACAACCTCGGCATCTCGATGGTGCGCACGATCACGCGGGCAGACGACATGCCGACTCTGACTTCCTTGCTGCCGAAGCCGACCTCCGACCACAGCCTCTGCAGCGCAATCGAAACTGCTGCCACGTCGGCGACCTCGCCATCGACCACCGCCCCGACCGGAAGGCCCACCTGACCCATCCGGCGAATGAGTGGGGTATCGCCGAACTCGATCTCCACGGCTCGAACCGCGCTGGTACCCACGTCCAGTCCGATTGCCGTTGCAGCCATTCGCGTTTCTCCTCGATTCAGGTGATTGAGTCGGCCTCGTCGACGTCGTCTCGACCGGCGATCCCCCATATGGGGAAACAGCCGTCGGGAGCTGACGTACCCGGCCGACACAGATGGTCGTGCAACGTGGTGCGGCGAATGTGGGTTGCGCCGACGGCGACCGAGGCGACAGGGGGTTCGGTCTGATCGAGCAGATCATCGCCATCGTGGTGATCGCCGGTGTACTGCTTGGCCTGCTCTCGACGCTTGGCGCGACGGCGGCCGGTGTGAACACCGGCCGACAGCGCACGATCGCCGTTTCCCTGGCCAAGCAGGTGATCGAGAACCTGCAGGGCGTCGCCTATTCCGATGTAGCGGTGAACCAGGCCACGCTGACCGCCGACCCCCTGCTGACCGGGGTCCTGCCCAACCTGATGTTCGAGGGCGAACAGCTCATCCTCGGGGGTCCCACCGCGGCGACCTTTCACACCCCCACCGTGGCGGTGGGGACGACGTACTCGCTGCGTACGTTCGTGACAGCGGTGTCGTCAACGACCGGCGCCGGCTACCGCCGTACGACCGTGATCATCGATTGGCCATCGGGATCGCCGCGACACACGCTGCGGTTCTCGTCGATGGTGTTCCCGCTGGACTACACCTCGTATCCGGTAAGCCGCGGCTCGGCGGAGTCGACAGGCGGGCTCATCACGGTGACCGGCGATCTGGGTGGTGACACGTTCGAGAACGTACATGTTGTACTTCCAGGCGTACGGGCCGAGACGAGTTCGTCGACGCTGCGTACCTCGATCGGTGCCGCGGCCAGCGCGACCAGCTTCGTGGATCTGCTAGCCGGGCCCGTCATGTCGACGAACTGCACTGCCATCGGGGACGACCGCGGCGAATGCGCCCGCCAGACCAATGAGAGCATCGCTGACAACGACTCCACCTCGTCGTCGACGGGTGGTTGGGCGGCCAACGTCGGCCAGGCATTCGTGGCGGGCAACCTGTCGACCCCTGGCGGAGCCACGATCGTGACTCCGGCGGGCGCGATGACCTCGCGTGCCAGTACCGACGTCTGCGGTCCCTGCGCGTTCGGCGACAACGACGATTCCCCGTGGGTTGACGCGTCGGTTGCCACGACCACCGCCACGTGGGCGACGTTTGCGAGCTACCACGGTGGCGATGTGCTGAGCGGCAGCCTGTGGTCGTTGGACAGTGCATGGTCACCGAGCGCGTCGGTCGACCACGATCCGGCCGGTGGGGGGACTGTCTTGGCGTCGGCTCAGCTCGCCGCGCCGGCCCTTCGTGTGCTTCAGGTCGGCGGTGCGCCGGCCGGATATGACGGTGCCGTCAAGGTCAGCGCCTTCACGGCCACGTCATCAGTGCAGTCCGGGTACACCATGGCGCCACCCGACGTTGCCACCGGAACGACAAGTGTGCAGCTGCAGCTGTGGGACGGAGTGGCCTATCGCGCGGTAAGCATTCCGCCGGGCACGGCCCTCGACACCACCGCAACCGCAAGCTTCACGATCGGTACCAACATCGTGACTTTCGTGACGCGCGTGCAGGCGCAGTCGTCGACGTTCAGCACCATTGCCACCGCGCCGCGCACAGATGCTGCCGCGCAACATCCTTCGATCCTGGTGATCACCGTCGAGGTCACCGTCAGCACGCTCCCGCCGCCGATCCCCGAGCCGACCACCACGAGCACCATCGCGGAGTCGACCACGACAACGATCGCTGAGACCACCACGATTCCCGCGACCACGACCACGATCGCGCCGATCCCCGTGGTGACCGACCACTTCACGATTGTCGTCGACTACGGCCGGGTCTCCGCTCATGGCACTTGGCTGGAGAAGGCGGCTTGAGCATGACGCACTCTGAGACCGACCAACGCGACCATGGGACCACGCTGATCGAGCTGATGATTGCTCTCCTGGTGATGGCGATTGCGACGACCATGATCGCGTCGACGTTGTTTCTCGTGCAGCGGGCTACGAACCGTATCGAGCACAGCACCAATGCCATCGACGCCGCCCGGCTGCTGTCGGCGTCGTTGGATCGCGAACTACGCTCGGCGACCTGCATTTCGTCCCCCGGCGAAAACCTCAGCGGTAACACGTTGACGTTCCAGACCTTGTCGTCCACTGCGCTGGCGACGCTGACCTACACCATCGCCAATGGCTCTGTGACGCGTCGCGAGAACCTCGGTGCGCCTCGCACGGTCATCGATGGCGTGGGAACAACGACGACCGGCTTCAGACAGGTAACGACACCACTGAGAACCGTGGTCGTCGACATTCCGATTCGATCCCAGAACGGCGGAGAGTTCCGGTTGCAGACAACCGTTGCAGGAAGGAATGCGTGGCAGCCATGCTGAGACGAAGTTCGGGAATCATTGACGGTCGGTCCAAAATGCGATCGAGCGATCGAGGCTCGGCAATGGTGATGGCCGTGATCATTGTCGTGGTCGTCTTCGCACTTGCAGCGGTGCTGTTGTCGTTGGCCGACCGGCAGAGCTCGGCGTCGAACTTCGACTGCCAGCGCCAGCATGCGATCGATGCGGCGATGGCCGGAACGGTCGTGACCAACTCGGCCCTGACAAAGAATGCCGCATACGGCGGCAGCGGTTTGGTGACGTACTCGGGCATCGCCGCGCAGTTCGAGGTCGTCGTCGAAACCGACACCTCTGACGCCTCTGGATTCCGCCGCATCTTGACGTCACACGGCTACGCGCCGTCGAAGGCGGCGGCAAAGTCGGTGCGAACGGTGAGACAGGTGGTGGAACTGGATCCCGTGGGCTTCACCTATGGCGTTTTCACTGCTGGCAACTACGGCGATGGGTCGGCATCCTCGGTGCTGGGTGGCATGTACACCGGCGGTAACGCCTTGCTCGGCAACTCACAGGATTACATCGGAGACGTGTCGACCCGCGGCAGCATCACGACTGGCTCGAATCAGAAGATCACCGGCACACTCCACGCCAACGTGGACGTCGGTGTTGGCAGCAGCTCGACCAACGTCTACGGCAGCGTTTTGGCAGGTCGCAACATCTCGCTCGGCGGCACGATTCGAGATGCCGCCCAGGCCGGCGGCACCGTCGGAACCACGGGTTGCCCGACGGCCAAGGTGCAGGGATCGTGCATCCAGTTCTCGCCGCCGCCACCCGTACCGGCCGAGCAGCTACCCACCTTTGTGTGGGACCCGGCCAACTACCTCCCGGTGATTCCGGTGAACATGGCCGGCACGGACTTCGTCTCGACGAAGAAGAACACCGACATCCAGGGTGTGTTCTACCTCACGGGCAGCGCCCAATTCGGCAAACAAGACGCCCTGCAGCTCACCGGCGATACGACGATCTACGTATCCGAAGACTTCACGTTGCCTGGAACGGTGTCGAACCACGCTGCGTCGGGTGTGAGCGTCCAGCTCGTGATCATCGTGCGCGGCAACGTGGTGGCATCCAACAACATGACGATCCCGACCACCGTCAAGACGCTGGTGTTCACGAACGGCAGCTTCAGCGGGAAGAACTCCTCGACTTACACCGGGGTGCTGTACGCGGGCGGCGATGTCACTCTGGGCGCATTCAGCTCGATCTCGTATTCGCCAGTCTCGGCGCCCGGCTTCGACTGGAGCAGCGCGAACCCGCAGAGTTTCACCATCCGCAACATCTCCACTCGCGAGACCACCGGCAGCTGAGTCGCCAAAAGGGGAGTTCGCCGCCGTATTGCTGGGTGAGCTGGCCGACACGAGTAGTCAATGGACGCGCCAACACTCCCAGCTCCTGTGACGGCACCAGCGGCCGCTCCCGTGGAGCGGTCCGCCGACGCCGAGTGGAGTGACCCGACGCTGCGAACCATGCTCCCGGAACACATCGGGCGCAGGTATCAGGCAGCTCCGCTGCGACGCGAGGATGGTGTACTGGTCGTCGGCATGGTCACACCGGGTGACCTTCGAGCGGTCGACGACCTGCGCGCCCTGCTCGACGAGCGGTTCACGCGAGTGGCCATCAGCAGCGCCCAGTTGGGGGAGCTGCTCGACGAGCGCCGCAAGCTCGACCAGGAGGTCGACAACGTCGCCCAGATCGTCGTGGAGGACGCCTTCGACGACCACCAGGACCTTGCGTCACTGCGGGCCGTTGTCGAAGAGGCCCCGATTGTCAAGTTCGTGAACATGATCATCGTTCAGGCCGTTCACGAGCGGGCGTCCGACATCCACGTCGAGCCAACCGAGCGTGATCTTCGAATTCGGTTCCGCATCGACGGCGTGCTGCACGAGCGAATGCGCCAGCCTCGGTCGATCATTCCCGGCGTGGTCTCGCGCTTGAAGGTGATGGCCGACATCGACATTGCCGAGCGCCGCGTGCCGAAAGACGGAAGGATCAGCCTGACGGTCGACGGGTCCGTGGTCGACCTTCGCGTGTCGACGCTGCCAACGGTTCATGGCGAAAAGATCGTGATGCGTATCCTCGATCGCGCCAGCAGTGTGCAGTCGCTGGTCAGTCTGGGATTCCTGCCGTCGCAGCTCGAGCAGTACGAGCAAGCGTTTCGCAAGCCGTACGGCGCCATTCTGGTCACCGGTCCCACGGGCTCCGGCAAGACCACGACGCTGTACGCGACGCTGAACCTGCTCAACGAGGAGACGCGAAACATCGTCACTGTCGAGGACCCGGTCGAGTACCGCCTCGAGAACGTGAACCAGGTGCAGACGAACCCGAAGGCCGGACTGACGTTTGCCAACGCGCTGCGCTCGATCCTGCGTCAGGACCCCGACATCATCCTCGTCGGCGAGATTCGAGATCGAGAGACCGGGGTGATCGCGATCGAAGCGGCTTTGACCGGTCACCTGGTGTTGACAACGTTGCACACCAACGATGCGCCGTCGACACCGCTCCGGTTGATCGAGATGGGGATCGAGCCCTTCCTGGTGACCTCGGCGGTCGACTGCGTGCTTGCCCAGCGCCTGGCCCGACGCCTCTGCGAGCGGTGCAAGCAGCCGTTCGTTCCCAGCGAGGCCGAACTGGTCGCAGCGAAGTGGGACTTCTCGCGCGTATCAACTGAAGGCCTGGCCCTCTACCGCGCCGTCGGGTGTCCGCAGTGCGGTGGAACCGGGTATCGCGGGCGGCTGGCCCTCCACGAGGTCATGTTGATGTCGGAGGAGCTCGACGCACTCGTCGTTGCTCGAGCCTCGTCGGAAGACATCCGGCGCGTTGCCGTGGAGCAGGGGATGATGGAACTGCGCACGGACGGACTCGCCAAGGTTGCGCTTGGCACCACCACATTGCAGGAGGTTTCCCGTGTCGTTGCTTGACCCAAATGGACTGACCGTTGTGCCCGTGGCAGAACCGCTCCGACCTCCCGTCGCGTCGACGCCGAAGATCCCCCAACACATCGACGAGCTGCTCGAGCTGTGCCTGTCGATGGGCGGCTCCGATCTGCACCTGGCAGCGGGCGCCAAACCCACCGTTCGAGTCCACGGTGCCCTCGTTGCCATCGAGGCGTACGGGGCACTGCACGGCGACATGATCGAGCGCCTGGTGTTCTCCATCCTCAATGAACGCAACAGGGAAGCGTTCAAGTCGGAGCTCGAACTGGACACGAGCTATTCGATCCCCGGCAAGAGCAGGTTCAGGATGAACGTGTTCCGCCAGCGCGGCACGATGGGCGCCGTCTTGAGGACGATTCCGTTCAACATCCCAGATTTCGCCACCCTTCACATGCCGGCAGTGATCGAAACGTTCGCTCACCTGCCGCGAGGTCTGGTGTTGGTGACCGGTCCGACAGGTTCTGGCAAGTCGACGACGCTGGCTGCGTTGCTCGACATCATCAACCAAACCAAGGCAGTGCACATCCTGTCGTGCGAGGATCCGATCGAGTTCCTCTACAGCCACAAGAAAGCCATCGTGAACCAGCGCGAAGTGGGGGAGGACACCAAGAGCTTCGCCGCGGCGCTGAAGCGGGCGTTGCGCGAGGACCCCGATGTGATCCTGGTCGGCGAGATGCGCGACCTCGAGACGATCCATATGGCGCTCACCGCTGCCGAGACGGGTCACCTCGTGTTCGCCACGCTGCACACACAGTCCGCGCCACAGACGGTCGATCGCATCGTCG
Source organism: Ilumatobacteraceae bacterium (assembly GCA_031412355.1). Taxonomy (GTDB): domain Bacteria; phylum Actinomycetota; class Acidimicrobiia; order Acidimicrobiales; family Ilumatobacteraceae; genus JAENVT01. The sequence goes on from JANOCR010000379.1 coordinate 6,958, forward strand.
ACGTGTTCCCACCGGATCAGCAGGGCCAGATCAGGGTGATGTTGGCCACGACCCTGCAAGCCGTGGTGACGCAGCAACTGCTGCCCAGGGCGGATGGCCGCGGCCGCGCCGCCGCTGTCGAGATCCTGATCGCCACACCAGCGGTGCGCAACCTCATCCGCGAACGCAAGGGCTACCAGCTCGCCAGCCAGATGCAGGCGGGCGCCAGGTACGGGATGGTGACAATGGATCAGAACCTCTCCGAACTGGTCCGGGCGAAGCGAATCAGCCTCGAGACCGCAGTCGAGCACGCCTCGAACCCCGACGATCTGCGCAGCCTGCTGGGCATCGCTTCGCCGATACGCGACGGGCGATGAGCAGCACCTACGTCTACAAGGTCCGCGACAAGGCGGGCGCGGTCCACAAGGGCAGCATCGAGGGCCAGAGTGAACAGCTCGTGGTGGCCAAGCTCCGCGAGTTGGGCTATGTGCCGGTGTCGGTCACCAGCAGCGGCAAGTCGAAGCTCACCGCCGATGTCGCCGTGCGCAGCGGCGGCGGCAAGATCGGGCTGCGTGCCATCGTCATCTTCTCGCGGCAGTTGGCCACGATGGTCGGTGCCGGCCTCACACTTATCCGGGCCCTCGGCATCCTGGCCAACCAGACCGAGTCCAAGCCGCTGGCCGACGTGATCAACACGATGCGCGTCGACATCGAGCACGGGCTGTCCTTCTCGCAGGCGATCTCGAAACATCCGAAGGCCTTTCCCGAGGTCTACATCGCCATGGTGCGTTCCGGCGAGGTCGGCGGGATGATCGACTTGGTCCTGTTGCGCTTGGCCACGATGCTGGAAAAGCAGCTCGAGCTGCGCAGGCGGGTGAAGTCGGCGATGTCGTACCCGATCGCGGTCGGCGGCATCATCGTGGTCATCGTCTCGGCGATGCTGCTGTTCATTGTTCCGATGTTCGAGGCGATGTACAACGACCTCGGTGGCGAGCTGCCCCTGCCGACCAAGCTGTTGATCTCCCTCTCAGGATTCCTGACGAGCTCGTGGTGGATGATCGCGATCGTCAGCGTCGGCGGTGTCTTTGGGCTCAAGCGTTGGCGGGCGACACCTGGCGGTCGGCTCATCTTCGACCGGATCAAGTTGCGGCTGCCGATCGCCGGCCAGATCGTGAAGAAGACGGCGATCGCCAGGTTCTGTCAAACCCTCGCGGCTCTGTCGCGCTCCGGCGTGTCGATCATGGAGTCGCTCGACATCGTCGCCGGTACTGCCGGCAACGCCGTGATCGGAGCCGCGATCTCCGACGCCCGCGAGCGAGTCCGCATCGGTGAATCGGTCTCGGTCGCATTGATGAACCACTCGGTGATCCCCGAGATGGTCGTGCAGATGATGGCGGTCGGCGAGGAGACGGGCGCGCTCGACGAGATGCTCGAGAAGATCGGCGAGTTCTACGACGCCGAGGTCTCGGCCACAGTCGACGCACTGACATCGCTGATCGAACCTTTGCTGATGGTGGTGATGGGCGTCACCGTTGGCGGCATGGTCGTGGCCTTGTACCTGCCCATGTTCCGAATCATCAACCTTGTCAAATAGCTAGGGAGCGTCAATGAAGATCAGCCAGCAACTCCGAACGAAGCTTGGCAGGGGAAGGCCGAGCACCAGGAACATGCCCCCGCCCGATCCTGCGACCCGCGTGCACGTCGACTTCGCTCCCGGTCCCGGGCCGAGCGACGTCAAGGGGCGCCGCGGCGGCGAACTGATCGTGGCCGTTGGTCTTGGTGGGATCCTGGTCGCTGGGTTCGCGGCAATCGTCAAGATGCTGGACTTGCCCGCTCTTTCGGTGGTGATAATCGCCGGATTCGGTGTTGCGCTGGTGATGGTCGGCGCACTGAAGCGACGAGGAGCCAAGTCGGTCACGCCACCGTTGGCCGGGGTGGTCAGCGTCGCCAAGCCGTACGTAGTCGACCTGCCGACGTTGACCGGACAGTTGAGTGGCGCGCTTGCGCAGTTGCGTCAACTGCACGGTGTGGCATATCGAACTCGCACGTGGATCGACGAGATCTTGCCTGCGTATGGCCCGGCGCTTGTCGATCCCACGCTGGCACGCGACCTTCTGGCGGCAGCCGCGCTCGATGCGGGTGGCATTCGTGCCGATGTGGCCGGGCTCGCCGAGTCGCATTCGCGCGATGACCTCGTCGCGGCGGGCACCGCATTGCTCGAGGCACTTCAGAATGCGCTGAAGGCGTGCGAGGGATCCGACCAACCGTCACCGCGCCCGTCCGATCGGTCCTGCTGGCCCGCTTCTATGCTGACCGCCAATTAGTGGCGCCGCGACCGCTTCTTGGTGTCGTGTAGTGGCAATCGGTCGTCGTCGATGCCGCTGTCGGCGAATCTGGACACTGCAACGAGCGCCGGCTCGGGCTCTGGCTCCGTCACGAGATCCGCAACCTCGACCGGATCGACAGCGGGTTCGGTGTCGATCGCGACGGGGACAGGGACGCTGACGGGGACAGAGACAAGAACACGGCTGGCCGGCGGCCCGCTGACGGGATCCAAGAGCTCGGCAAACTCGATGGATGTGCCGACACTTTCTGCGGCAACGCGGCGACGTGCGCGCGAGTTTCGGCCCATCCCGATGCTCACATGCCCCGCGCGGCAGGCGACGCTACCGGCGAGCGGTCGATGCCGAGCTGTCGCCGGTAGGTGGCAACTGTCCAGCGGCTGATGTTCAACACTTGGGCCGCGGCAATGTGCGATCGGTCGCTCAAGGTGACGAGCCGGCGCAGGATCAGGCGACGCCGAGGTGAGACGAATGGCAGGAGTTGTGCATTCAGCAGCACGTCCACCGCATCTTCGGGCGTGCAGTCGAGATGTTCCGAGACGCCGACGAGCCCGAAGGAGTCGAAGGCAGCCTTGATCGCGCGGCTATCGCGTGCGATCAAGGCTCCCCGACGCGCGGAGAGCTCGATATGGGTTCGTCGGCACGGCGAACAGGTGGTGCCGGTGTTGTCGCGCGCCAACCGCCCGCCGCACGACGAGCACAGGACTGCGACGACAGTCGGCACCATCAGGCAGCATCGCCCAGCATTGCCAGCAGCAGTGTCGTGTAGGGCTCGAGGCGGTGTGCGAGGCGAACCGGAAGATCCCGGTCAGTCGAGTCGTTCATCGCCGACCAGCGCGAGACATCGTCGGCCAGGCCCTGGTTCTGCGAGGCGACGATCGTCAACCACTCCGTGAGACAACGGCCACGGATGCCGCCGATCTCGTGCTCTTCGACCTGGTCCTCGACCGTGATGGCATCGTCTGACGATCCGTGGACCGTGTCGGGAACCTCGGCAACCGTCGAAGGGTGCCGAGCGTCGAGCAGTGTCTTGGTCCAATCGACGCGAGCCGTGTTCGGCGCAACGGAAACGGCCACCGCATGCCGTTCGCCGTCGGTCAGCGTCCGCTGCTCGACCTGCTCTCGACGCTCCAGCTCTCCCTGGTAGCGACGGCGGCGCATGCGCTCGCGCCTGCTCAGCCAGTCGTCGCAGCGGGCAGCCTCGATTCGGGCACGGCTGACCTTGCTCTCCAGGAACGACGGCCACGCCGCGTAACGCGTCCAATCGATGCGCAGGCACGCCTCCCACGTGAGGCGCAACACCTGCGAGAGCACCTCGCTGCGGTCGGCATGAGCGGGGAGGCCGGCGGATTGAGCGGCGGCGAACGAGAGGGCCCACGGGTGCACCACGTGGTACAGCTCCGTCGACAGTTCTCGGTCGGTTTCGCCCGCCAACTGCCTTCTAGCCAGCGGTTCCAGCACTTCCAACGTGAAGAGTGGATGTCGGGGCGACGGTGGCGTCTTGCGCCGGCGGTCGTCCAGACCCCGGGCCCTGGGCTCGTGATCCGGCCTGACTCGCCGATCGTGGGGTATAGCTGAACGCTCCGCTACCTCCGCAACCACATCAGCTGAACTCCGCATGTGCACCCAATTCACAAATCCTTCAGTACGGTCCACCGAACCGCCGTTGAACGCCAACGGCTAGAGGACCTGTACCCCGGGTGGCGAGATCGAAGACCTTTTGGGCACAGAATCCTCCGGGAATCACTGGGGCGATGCGTCGATCAGGCAGGGCCGAAAGCCCCTGGTGACCCGGGCCGTCCAGTCATACCGTGCCCCTATGACGACAACCAGCAGGGTGACCGAGCGGTTGCCGGTCTCACATCCCCACGACGGCGCCCGCGAGGTGGTCGACGGCAACGAGGCCGCGGCCCGGATCGCACACCTGGCGTCGGAGGTCATCGCGATCTACCCGATCACACCGGCATCGCCGATGGGAGAGTTCGCCGATGATTGGAGTGCGAAGGGTCGGACGAACCTGTGGGGAGCGGTCCCCGAGGTCATCGAGATGCAGAGCGAGGCCGGGGCAGCGGGCACCCTGCACGGCGCGATCACCAGGGGCGCGCTCGGCACCACGTTCACGGCGAGCCAAGGGCTGCTGTTGATGCTGCCGAATATGTTCAAGATCGCGGGGGAGTTGACGCCGACGGTGATCCATGTGGCCGCGCGAACGATCGCCACACACGCGCTGTCGATCTTCGGAGACCACAGCGACGTGATGGCAGCACGCACGACGGGCTTCGCGATGCTGTGCGCCAGCAGCGTGCAGGAGACCGCCGACTTCGCTGCCGTCGCGCACGCGACGACGCTGACCACGCGGATTCCGTTCCTGCACTTCTTCGACGGCTTCCGTACCAGTCACGAGATCGGCACCATCCAGATTCCCTCCGCCGACGACCTGGCCGCGATGATCGATCCCGCCGCGGTTGCCGCGCATCGGGCCCGTGGCCTCGACCCCGACCGGCCGGTGCTGCGCGGCAGCGCTCAGAACCCCGACGTGTTCTTCCAGGCACGCGAGGCCTGCAACACCTTCTACGAGAAGGTGCCAGGCGCCGTGCAGGCTTCGATGGATCAACTCGCCGAGCTCACAGGACGGCGTTACCACCTGGTCGACTATCACGGCGCACCCGATGCCGACAGAGTGATTGTGTTGATGGGGTCAGGTGCCGGAGCAACCCACGAGACCGTCGACGAACTATGTCGCACAGGCGAGCGAGTCGGTGTCGCTGTCGTTCGCTTGTTCCGTCCGTTCCCGACCGAGGCATTGCTGGCGGCATTGCCGCCGAGCACGCGGACCGTGGTGGTGCTCGACCGCACCAAGGAACCCGGGGCACCGTTCGAACCGTTGCACCTCGACGTGCTATCGGCGCTGTGGCACAGCTCCACCGACTCGTGGGTCGACGGCCACACGCCCCGCGTCATCGGTGGGCGCTACGGATTGAGCAGCAAAGAGTTCACCCCGGCGATGGTCAAGGCCGTGTTCGACGAGGCCGCGAAGGACGAGCCGCGCAACGGGTTCACCGTCGGGATCATCGACGACGTGACCCACACCAGTCTGACGTTCGACCCGTCGTTCACAACCGACCGGGCTCGGGTGCGGGCCGTGTTCTACGGCCTCGGATCCGACGGCACGGTCGGCGCGAACAAGAACACAGCAAAGATCGTCGGCAAGAACACCGACCTCGTCGCCCAGGCGTACTTCGTGTACGACTCGAAGAAATCGGGCTCGATGACCATCAGCCATCTTCGGTTCGATCCCGAGCCGATCGGCAGCACATATCTGATCGACCGCGCCACCTTCGTTGGGGTGCACCAATGGAGCTTCCTCGAGCGCATCGAAGTGCTCGCCGTCGCCGCACCCGGCGCGACTGTGTTGATCAACAGCCCGTACCCCGCCGAAGACATCTGGGATCGCCTGCCGGTTGAGGTGCAACAGACGGTGTTGGACCGTGACCTGCACCTCCACGCGATCGACGCTGCTGCCGTGGCCGAGGCCGCCGGACTGGCCGGTCGCGTGAACACGGTGATGCAGACGTGCTTCTTCGCGCTCGCCAACGTGCTGCCGACCGACGAGGCCATCGCCAGGTTGAAAGAGGCGATCGCAACCACCTACGGCAAGCGCGGCGACGTCGTCGTACAGCGCAACATCGCCGCCGTCGACACCACCCTGGCCCACCTTTTCTCCGTGCCGACCGGGTCGACCGTAACGGCCACGAAACAGCGACGTCCCGCGGTCACCAGCGACGTGACCGACTTCGTCAAGCGTGTAACCGCCCGCATTCTGGCCGGCGAGGGTGACCTGCTGCCGGTCAGCGCGCTGCCGCCCGACGGCACGTTCCCCACGGGCACCTCTCGTGTCGAGAAGCGAACAGTCGCGATCGAGATCCCCATCTGGGAAGCGGACCTGTGCATCGACTGCGGCAAGTGCGCCATCGTCTGCCCGCATGCCGCCATCCGGATGAAGGTGTACGAGCCGTCCGAGCTGCAGGTCGCTGGTAATGAGGTGCTGAAGACGAAGTCGTTCCGCAGTCGCGACGTCCCCGGGATGTCGCTGACCGTGCAGGTCGCGCCCGACGACTGCACCGGATGTGGGCTGTGCGTGATCGCCTGCCCAGCGCACGACAAGAGCGAGGTGAAGCGCAAGAGCATCAACCTGCGCCCGATCGAGGAGCATCTCGACGCCGAGCGCGTGGCGTGGGACGCATTCCTGAGGTTGCACGAGGCCGACCCGGCCCAGTGGGATCCCGCATCGGTCAAGACCAGTCAGCTGCGTCAGCCACTGTTCGAGTTCAGCGGAGCATGCGCCGGATGTGGGGAGACCCCGTACCTCAAGTTGCTGACCCAGCTGTTCGGCGATCACCTGCTGATCGCCAACGCCACTGGCTGCAGCAGCATCTACGGCGGCAACCTGCCGACCACCCCATACTGCACGAACGACGAGGGTCGCGGCCCGGCCTGGAGCAACAGCCTGTTCGAGGACAATGCCGAGTTCGGCCTCGGCATCAGGCTGGGCCTCGAAGCTCAGCAGCATGCCGCGTTGGGGCTGCTCGACAAGCTGGTTTCCGGGGCCTCGCCACGGATCGATCCTGCGCTTGCTGGTGCGGTGGCCGCCGGCGTCGACGATCTCGGGGACATACCGATCCGCGAGCAACGTGCCCGCGTCGATCAACTGCGCTCCGCACTGGAGGCCATCGACGATGTCGACGCCACTCATCTGTTGCAGCTGCTCGGCACATTGGTGCGCAAGACCGTGTGGATCGTCGGCGGTGACGGGTGGGCGTACGACATCGGCGCCGGCGGGCTGGACCACATCTTGGCCAGCGGCCGCAACGTGAACGTGTTGGTGCTGGACACCGAGGTGTACTCGAACACCGGCGGGCAGGCATCGAAGGCAACACCAAGGGGGGCCGTCGCCAAGTTCGCGGCCAGCGGCAAGGGAATCGCCAAGAAGGACCTCGGTCTCGAGGCGATGTCGTACGGCGACGTGTACGTCGCCCATGTTGCCCTGGGCGCCAGCGACATCCAGACGGTGAAGGCGCTGCTCGAAGCAGAGGCGTGGCCGGGCGTTTCGTTGGTGATCGCATACAGCACCTGCATCGCCCACGGCTTCGACATGAGCGAATCGATGACACATCAGAAGGCGGCCGTGCAAAGCGGTCACTGGCCGCTCTACCGATTCCACCCCGGCGAGGTCGAAGCGACGCAACCGTTCCAGCTCGACAGCGCGGCGCCGTCGGTTCCATATGCCGACTTCGCCGGCAGCGAGGCGCGGTTCTCGATGCTGCGTCGCAGCGATCCGGAGCGCGCCGAGCAGCTGCTCACCATCGCCCAGGCCGACGTCACCGCAAGGTGGCATCACTACGAGCAGCTGGCAGGAGTAGAGCGGACCACGCCGGTCCACGTCGCAACGCACACGATCCCTGAGACGGAGGACGAGTGATGTACACCGATACCAACGACATCACGCGGACCATCGACTTGTCGACCACATACCTCGGTCTGCGGGTCCGCAGTCCGATCGTCGCGTCGGCTAGCCCGATGACCGGCGATCCCGGCCGGTGGGACGACATCGAGCAAGCGGGTGCCGGGGCGATCGTGTTGCCCTCACTGTTCGAGGAGCAGATCGAACGCGAATCGTTTGCGGTCGGCGCTGCGCTCGATCAGGGCACCGACGCGTTTGCCGAGGCCCTCAGCTATCGGCCCGACGCCGACGACTACGACGTCGGCCCGGCTCGGCACCTGGCCCTCGTCGAACTGGCGCGCGCGCGGCTGTCGATCCCGGTGATCGCCAGTCTCAACGGCACGACTCCGGGAGGGTGGGTGCAGTACGCGCGACATCTCGAAAGCGCCGGAGCTCAGGCGATCGAACTGAACGTTTACGACGTGATCGTCGATCCACGCCAGAGTGCGGCCGATGTGGAGCGTCGCTATCTCGAACTGGTGGAGGAGGTCCGCGCCGAGGTCAGCGTGCCGCTGGCCGTGAAGCTCGGACCATGGTTCACGTCACTCGGTCACTTCGCGCTCGCACTTCAGTCGGCGGGTGCCGATGGGCTGGTGCTGTTCAACCGGCTGTACCAACCCGACATCGATCTCGACACCCTCGACGTGACGCCGCGGCTGCAGCTCTCGACATCGGCCGAATCACGGTTGCCGCTCCACTGGATCGGCATCCTGCGCGGTTTCACGTCGTGCTCGCTGGCGGCCACCACCGGCGTGCACGACGGTGCCGACGCCATGAAGCTGCTGCTCGCCGGCGCCGATGTGGCGATGACCGCCAGCGCACTGCTGCAGCACGGTCCGCAGCGAATTGCCCAGATCCTGACGTGGATGCAGGACTGGATGCGCGAGCGCGACTACGAAAGCGTCGACCAGTTGCGTGGAAGTGTGAGCCAGCGAAACGTCCCTGATCCCGAGGTCTATCAGCGCGCCAACTACTACCAGGTGTTGCACAGCTGGCAGCACTAGATCGGTTGGGGCGTCAACACCACCTTCATCGCGGTGTCGGCAGCCAATGCCGTCTGCATGGCCGTTTCGACCTGTTCGAGCGGGAACGTATGGGTGACGGCCCGATGAAATGGGACGCGCTCGTGATGTAGCGCCAGCATGGCCAGCGTCGAGTCGTAGGCGCGGGCGTCTTCGCCGGCCACTCCGACGATCGTGAGGTTGCGGCCGAGGATCGTGGCAGGGTTGATCGGCACGGTGCCGAGGTCGACGAATGCGCCGACCTCGATCAGGGTTCCGCCGTCGCGAAGCAATGACAGCGACGGGCCGAAGCTTGCCGGATGGCCGGTGGCGTCGACGACTACGTCGACACCGCGACCGCCGGTGAGGTCGCGAACGAATGCATCCGCCGCCGGGTCGGCGCCGCTTGACACCAATGTGTCGGTGGCGCCGAGGTCGACAGCGAGAGCGACGCGGGGACCGAACGGATCGATGGCGATCACGCGTGAGGCACCCATCAAGCTGGCCTTCGCCACGTGGACGATTCCGACGGGGCCGATGCCGACGACCGCCACGCTGTCGCCTGGTCGGAATCCGCCGGGGCGCGGCATCTTGGTTGCCAGATCCAAGCTGTGCGTCACCGCGAACAGTTCGGTCAGCACGGCCACGTTGGTGGGCAGACCATCGGGCACGTGGAACACGGGAGTGCGCGGCCGGAGGTAGAGGTACTCGGCCCACCCACCGAACAGATGTGGTGCCTCGGCACACGTCAGCGAATTGCCGTAGTTCTCGAGGCGGCGACAGAAGTAGTACGGATAATCGCCGCGGCAGAACTCGCATTCACCGCAAGCTCGGTTCGGCGCCGGCACGACCCGATCACCGATGTTCAAGGGAGTGCCATCGAAAGCCGTCGCGCCGCCGTCGCCGATGGCGGTGACAATGCCCACGTTCTCGTGCCCTTGGATGATCGGGAACGGTGTCGACGAGGCGTGATCAGTGCCGGCGTATTGCTGGGTCTCGCCGCGAAACGTGTGCTTGTCGGTGCCACAGATCCCTGACGCCAGCATCTCGAGCAACACGGCCCCTGGCTCGAGTTGCTCGGGATACGGAAAGCGCCGGAGCACGAGCTGCCCAGGCGCGACGAGTGTTGCAGCGAGCACGTCGGCGTTCATCGCCGGATCGTATGCGACGATGTCATTTGCGTCTGATGACGCACCCCCCGTATCGGGGCCGGAGTCACCAAACGCTGCGGCGAAGTAAGCGGATAGCGCCTGTTGCCGACACGGATGTTGGGTTGCGGCGCTCGGTGCGGCAGACTGCTGGGGTCGAAGGGGAGTAGCCCTCGGGTACGGTCGTCAACACGGCAGCTTGCTGCCCGGCCCCCCGCCCGTTTCACCAACGGGAGCGAGACCTTCGGCTGTCCGTAACTTCAGACAGTCGAAAGGTACTTTTGTCTTGATGCTCATTGCCGCCGGTAACCGTGACCAGTTCGTCGATCTCGACGTCTCCGTCACCGCATGGATAGCGCTGCTCGCCGTCATCGTCGCCATGCTGGCCATCGATCTCTATCGCCATCGCGAAGCTCACGCGCCCACACCCAGAGAGGCTGCCGTCGAGTCGATGATCTGGGTGGCCTGTGGCGTGGCGTTCTCCGGGGTGATCGCCATCTCGTACGGCAGTGCCGCGTTCGGCGAGTACATCAGCGGCTACCTGATCGAGAAGTCGCTCAGTGTCGACAACGTGTTCGTGTGGTCGATGCTGTTCACGACGCTGTCGATCCCGTTGAAGTACCAGCACCGCGTCTTGTTCTGGGGCATCTTCGGCGCCCTCGCGTTGCGGGCGATCTTCATCGTTCTGGGCGCCGCCCTGATCAGCCGGTTCTGGTGGCTGCTGCTGGTGTTCGGCGTGTTCCTGGTGTACACCGGCGCCAAGATCATCCGCCACCGCGACAACGAAGACGAAGAGGAGTCGACCCGTGGGCTCGGTGTGCTGCGCAAGATCATGCCGGTCACCGAGGAACTCGAAGGGCAGAAGTTCTTCACACGGATCAATGGCAAACGCGCCGCGACGCCGTTGTTGGCCGCCCTGTTCGTCGTCGAGGTGACCGACATCATCTTCGCCGTCGACTCGGTGCCGGCGATTCTGGCGGTGTCGAACGAGTCATACCTCGTCTTCGCTTCGAACGCTTTTGCCATCTTGGGGCTGCGGGCGATGTACTTCCTGCTGGCCAACGCGAAGGAACGCTTCCACTACCTGTCGCACGCGCTGGGCGGCATCCTGATATTCGTCGGCATCAAGATGACCGTGTCGCACTGGTACCACATGAACACATACGTGTCATTGGCCATCATCGTCGCCATGCTCGTTGCCGCCATCGTCTTCAGTCAGCAGCGCAACCGCCGGTTGGCACCTACGGCGCACTGACCTTCTTCTTCGGAGGGGGAACGCCGACCGAGGGCGCTTTGTCGGCCCACTCCGGCCACCGCCGGCGGCTGACGATCGACAGCAGCCGCAGCAGCTTCATCGCCTTCTCGTCCTCCTGCGCGGGGCGGGCGATGATCACACCATCGGCGATCATCCGATTGATCACTTCCTCGCCGAGTTCGGTTCGCACGATTGTCAGCGTCCAGTCGTTGTCTTCGCCGATGCCGCCCGTGGCGATGTCGCTGTGTTCGGCGGCGAAGTCGGGGCAGCTCTTACAACCTTCACGGGTCCAGTGGTGGCACTCCTTCAGATCGATCTCGTGGTACGAGCCGTCCTTCATCCAGATCTGGAACACGCCCTTGATGTTCATCTTGACCATGTCGGCTTTCTTCAAGCCGTACTTGGCCTCGAACAGCTCGGGGAAGATGGCGTCGTCGAACGTCTTCGAACACAGCAACCCGATGTTGAAGACGAACGGCTTGCCGACCTTGCCGGCCTTGCGATCCCACATCACTGGTGGCGACGACGTCTGACATCCCATGCCCACGAGCGCCAGCTTGGTGAGACCGGCGTCGATCGCCTCGCGCAACGCCAACGGGTTGGCACAGTACGTGTAGCGACTACCGGCAGTGGCCAGCACGTCGTCGACCGAGCGGGCCAGCACGGGCTTGGCCTTCCACGCATCGTCGGGCTCGACACCACTGACCATGGCCGCTTCGATGTAGTCGTTCTGCAGCAGCCAGACCAGCATCGCCGACACGAAGCCGCCATCCTGGCCGCGTTCGTGCTGGGTGGTGTCGGTTGCCCGGGTCAGCAGCAGTTGCCGCCAGATGCCGGCCATCTCGTC
>JANOCR010000380.1:0-4230 GCA_031412355.1 Ilumatobacteraceae bacterium
CGAACATCACCAGGTTCTCGTGCGGGAAGGGCATCTCGGTCCCGCCGTCGGCCCAGAACTGTTCGAACGGTGGGACGGCTGCGCTGAGGCCAGCTCGCCATCTCTCGTAGAGGTGTTCGAGCCATTGCCGCGGCGTGCGGCCTTCCGCAAAAGCGTCGCCAACACCCATCTGCTCGGCGATGAGACGAAAGATGGCGTGGTCGTCGAGCGCCTCCCCCGGTGCCGAGGTGGCGCGGTGCATCGCGTTGAGGTGCGTGTCGCGACGACCGGCTCCGAAGTCTTCTCGCTCCGTCGGGATCGTGGTCGGTAGCACGATGTCGGCATGCCGAGCCATGGCGGTCCAGTACGGCTCGTTGACGACGATCGTCTCGGTCGTTGCCAGCGCCTGTCGCAGCCGGGCAAGGTCTTGATGATGGTGGAACGGATTGCCTCCGGCCCAGTACACGAGCCGAATGTCGGGATAGGTGTACGTGCCGCCGTCGTAGGTGAACGGTGTCCCGGGCGACAACAGCATGTCGGAGATGCGAGCGACGGGGATGAACGTGCGCACGGCGTTGGAGCCTCTCGGCATGTGCGGAAGGGCGACCGCCGGACCCGTCGACCCGACATCGCCCATCGAGCCGTATCCGTGACCGAACCCGCCGCCGGGCAGGCCGATCTGACCGAGCAACGCCGCCAGGGCGATCCCTGCCCACACCGGTTGCTCGCCGTGCGGGATCCGTTGCAGCGACCAGGTCACCGTCACCAGAGTGCGGACGGCCGCCATGCGGCGTGCCAGTTGACGGATGTCGTCGGCAGGGATCTGGCACCGTTCGCTGGCCCACGTCGCGTCCTTGGCGACGCCGTCGGACGTGCCGAGCACATACGACTCGAAGACATCGGCGCCCGACGCGTAGCGCGCCAGGAAGCCGCGGTCGGCGAGGTTCTCGACCAGCAGGGTGTGCGATAGCCCCAGCATCAGCGCTACGTCGGTGCCCGGCACCACCGGGTACCACGTTGCCGGAACACCCGGAGGCAGATCGTTGCGAATGGGACTGATCAATGCGAACTCGACGCCGCGCGCCGCGGCCCGATCGAGGTATCCGCTGGTGTGGTGTTGGGTCATGCCTCCGTGGTTCACAAAGACGTTCTTGGCCGGAATGCCACCGAAGGCCACGACGAGGCGCGTGTGCTCGACGATGGTCGGCCACGAGGTCGGTCGGCGCAACACCTCTTCGGCGCTGCCCACGATGTGCGGCAGGATCACGACCGAGGTGCCATTGCTGTACGAGTTGATGGATCGTGTGAATCCACCGATGAGGTTGAGCATGCGTTGCAGTTGTGTCTGCGCGTGATGGAAGATCCCGGCACTGGCCCAACCGTATGAGCCCCCGAAGATGCTCTCGTTGCCGTGCGTGGTGCGGACGCGATTCAGCTCGGCCGCGACCGCATCGACCGCCGAACCCCAGCTGACCTCGACGAACTCGTCGCTGCCACGACCGTTGCTTGGTCCCGGACCGCTCTCTAGCCAGCCACGCCGGATCGCCGGGCGCTGGATCCGGGTCCGATGACGCGAGGCGCCGATGATCCCCGCGAGCAAAGGCGACGGGTCAGGATCGGTCGCGTGCGGAACGACCTCGACGATCTCGTCGTCGACGACGCGAACGCCGTGGGCGCCCCAGTGGGAAGTGGTGGGGATCACGGTCGTCATATTGCAAGTCATGCTTCCACAACAGTCTCGTTGGCAGCCACGCGCGACAATCGGGCGCATGTCTCCCGAACCGGGCACCGAACGCGAGTGGGGCTTTCGTACTCGCGCAATCCATGCCGGCGCACGTCCTGAGCCGATCACGGGAGCACGCGCCGTGCCGATCTTTCAGACCACAAGTTTCGTGTTCGAGAACACTGCCGACGCCGCCGACCTGTTCGCACTACAGAAGTTCGGCAACGTCTACACACGCATCAGCAACCCGACGGTCGCTGCGTTCGAGGAGCGGCTTGCCAGTCTGGAGGGTGGCATCGGCGCGGTCGCGACCGCCAGTGGTCAATCGGCCGAGTTCTTGGTGATCAGCGCTCTGTGCCAGACGGGCGACCACGTCGTGTCGTCGGCACAGTTGTACGGGGGCACACGGACTCTTCTGGAGGGCACGCTGGCCCGGTTCGGCGTGGCGACCACGTTCGTGAGCGGCGATCAGGCCGCCGACTTCGCAGCAGCACTGCAACCGAACACCAAGCTGATCTACACCGAGGTCGTGGCCAACCCCTCCGGTGTCGTGGCGGATCTCGAAGGTCTCGCAACGGTCGCCCACCGGGCGGGTATCCCGCTGGTGGTCGACTCGACGGTGGCCACCCCATACCTGTGCCGGCCGATGGAATGGGGTGCCGACATCGTTGTGCACTCGGCGACGAAGTTCCTGGGAGGCCACGGCACGTCGCTCGGCGGGGTGATGATCGAATCCGGCCGGTTCGATTGGGGCAACGGCAACTTTCCCCGGATGACCGAGCCGGTCGAGTCGTACGGCGGCCTGTCGTGGTGGACCAACTTCGGTGAGTATGCGTTCTGCACCCGGTTGCGCGCCGAACAGCTTCGCGACGTAGGCCCGACCCTGTCGCCTTTCAACGCGTTCTTGCTGATGCAGGGCGTCGAGACCCTGCCGCAGCGCATGGATGCCCACCTCGCCAACGCCCGCACCGTGGCCGACGCATTGGTTCGGAATGCCAATGTGTCGTGGGTGCGCTGGGCGGGACTACCGGATCACCCTCATCACGATCGCGCTACCCGTTACCTGCCGCTGGGTCCCGGTGCGGTGTTCTCGTTCGGCGTCATCGGAGGCCGAAAGGCCGGGCAGGCATTCATCGAGGCGTTGGAGCTGTGCAGCCATCTGGCCAACATCGGCGACACACGCACGTTGGTCATCCACCCGGCCAGCACCACACATCGCCAACTCTCGGACGCGGCACTCGAAGCGGGCGGTGTCTCGCCGGACCTCATCAGGATCTCGGTCGGGATCGAAGACGCGGACGACATCATCTGGGACATCGAGCAGGCGCTGCGAATCTCGGGCACGGTCGTCGGGTGAGCCCGTGGCACAACCCCACGGCACGCGAGCGTCTCGACATCATTCGCTCGACCTCGACGGTGGCGGTCATCGGCATGTCGGCCAATCCCGCCAGGGCCAGCTACTTCGTCGCCACCTACCTGCTGTCGTCGAGTTGCTCGTTCGACCAGATCTGGTTCGTGAATCCGAAAGGCGGTGAGATCCTCGGTCGCCCGGTGTACCCGTCGCTGGTCGACTTGCCCGGCGTGCCGGACCTGGTCGATGTGTTTCGTCGCGCCGAAGAACTGCCCCACGTCGCAGAAGAATTCGTGGCAATTGCAGGCACCCGAACGTTCTGGGCGCAGCTCGGCCTGCACTCTACGAAGGCCGTCGAAATCGTCACCGGCGCCGGCCGCGTCGCGGTGATGGATCGTTGCCTGAAGATCGAACACGCCCGTTTCCGCGGCGGGCTGCATCAGGCCGGATTCGACACCGGTGTCATCTCGTCGAAACGCCGTCCACCACTGCCATAGGCAGATTGTTTAGAAGGATGATCGATAGGGAAGTTGTTGAGTCCAGCAGTCAATACGAGACTCTGGAGGAGCACCAAAATGACGAACGTAGAAGGTCCATATCGCGAGCGCACCGACACAATCGTCGAGCCCCCGCCGATGGTCGAAGTACCCGTCGAGGGCCAGTATGTCGCACCGGTGGCCGCACAAGTTGCAACACCAGTTGCCCCACAAGTCGTGGCCGCACCAGTTGCTGCACCAGTCGTGGCCGCACCCGCATCGCAGGTTCGCGTCGCGTACACATCTCGCTGGGAACCCGATGCAATCATCGCGGCAATCGGTGGACTGGTACTGCTCGTTGTCGGATTGATCGCGATCACACGCGGCGGCTTCGACGGGCCCATGGCCGACCCGGTTGTCACGGTGCTCGGGTTCACACACACCACCACCTTGGGCTTGATCGAGATCGCGTTCGGTCTCTTCTTGCTGATCGTTGGTGTCTCTCGCTCTCGAGCCGGCGCCACGTTCTTCGGCACTGCACTGGGTATCGCCGGCTTCGTCGGTGCTGTCCAGACCGAGTCCTTCGACGAGTCGCTGGCCCTGGAGTCATCGATGGCGTGGCTCGTGGTTCTCCTCGGCGCCGTCATCGCGCTGTCCGCGCTGATGATGCCCCGGTTCGCCCGACACACCACCACCGTCGA
>JANOCR010000381.1:0-7017 GCA_031412355.1 Ilumatobacteraceae bacterium
CCGATGACCAGTTTCGATCTCGATCTCAGCAAGTACAACCTCGGTTGGAGTGACGATGCGGTCGAATACGCCTTCAAGCCCGCCAAGGGCCTGAATCAGGGTGTCGTCGATCAGATTTCGTGGTGGAAGGGCGAGCCGAACTGGATGTCGAAGCAGCGTCAGCGCAGCTTGCGGCTGTTCGAAAAGAAGCCGATGGCGCCGTGGTTCGCCGCCAACATGCCCGACCTCGACTTCCAGGACATCTTCTACTACCTCAAGCCGGCCACCGACCAGGTCAGCGAGTGGGACGACCTGCCCGAGCAGATGAAGACCACCTATGAAAAGCTGGGCATCCCCGAGGCCGAGCGCAAGTACCTGGCCGGCGTCACCGCACAGTACGAATCGGAAGTTGTCTTCCACCGCAACCGCGAAGATCTCGAGGCGCAGGGCATCTTGTTCTGCGACATGGACACCGCGCTGCGCGAGTACCCCGACCTGGTCAAGCAGTACTTCGGCTCGGTCATCCCGGCGGGCGACAACAAGTTCGCTGCGCTCAACACCGCCGTGTGGAGCGGTGGCTCGTTCATCTACGTGCCGCCCGGTGTCGAGTGCGAAATGCCGCTGCAGGCCTACTTCCGCATCAACAGCGAGAACGCCGGCCAGTTCGAGCGCACGGTGATCATTGCCGACGAGGGCTCGCAGGTTCATTACATCGAGGGCTGCTCGGCCCCGGTGTACACCAACGACTCGCTGCACTCTGCAGTGGTCGAGATCATCGTCAAGCCGTCGGCTCGCGTCACCTACACCACCATCCAGAACTGGTCGCCCAACGTCTACAACCTGGTTACCAAGCGGGCCCGCGTCGAGGCCGAGGGTCACATGGAATGGATCGACGGGAACATTGGATCGAAGCTCACCATGAAGTACCCGAGCGTGTATCTGGTCGGTCCGAAGGCCACGGGCGAGGTGCTGTCGGTCGCCTACGCGGGCCCCGGCCAGCATCAAGATGCCGGTGCAAAGATGGTGCACGCGGCCCCCGAGACGACGTCGAAGATCGTGTCGAAGTCGATCAGCAAGGACGGCGGCATCACCACCTACCGCGGCCTGGTTCGGGTCGAGGAAGGCGCCTACGGCTGCAAGAGCCACGTGCAGTGCGATGCCCTGATTCTCGACGAGGAGAGCGAGAGCCGCACGATGCCGTACATGGAAGTCGGCGAGCGCGACGCCGAAATCGGTCACGAGGCGACGGTCAGCAAGATCGCCGACGAGCAGTTGTTCTACCTCATGAGCCGTGGACTATCGCAGGAGCAGGCAATGAGCATGGTGGTCAACGGCTTCATCGAGCCGATCACCCGCACGCTTCCGATGGAGTACGCGGTCGAGTGGAGCCGCCTGATCGAATTGCAGATGGAAGGCAGCGTCGGCTGACGTCCGGGCGATGATCTGACATCGCACGCCAGCCGCTTTGACATGCTTCGTCGTCTGTGTCAGCTCCTGGAGCGACAGTCGTTCTGAGCGCTTACATGGAGGTCGAATGCGCCGCAGATGCCGGTGTACTCGGCGACCGGGAGACCCGAACCGGTGACATTTGGTGTGAACGCTGCGCGCGGCCGTAGCGGTTCTACGCTTCGCCTATGCCAATGCGCCAGGAATGCAAGAACTTCGAGAGTCGCACGTATGCGAACGGCGAGACGGTTCGCAAGTGCAATCTCGATCTCGCGCCCGACGCTCCTTGGCGGTGCCCCGAGCATTGTTTGGCGTTCGAGCCGCGGATGGATGCGGGGTGGACGTACGGGTCCATGGTCGCGCCTCCGACGCCGCCCGAGCCGCCGGGTCTCGATGACGGCAGCGCCGCAGCAATCCTCGACGAGGCCGAGAACTTCCTCAACTCGATTGGTCCGCAGGTGATGTCGGAGGCCGGCGACGCCCGGCAGAAGCCGCGCAGGCGGCGGTTCCGGCGGATGATGCGCCGCTTCCGCGACGACTGACCCTCCGATGGTGCGGTCGGCGGATTAGCACTACGCGGGTAGTAGAATTTCGGCCGTGCTTGCGTTCTCTCCCGACCTGGTTGACCCCTCTGACCAGCTACGCAGGGCGGCCGCCGAGCGTGCCCGGGCGATGGCGCTGCCGACGGCCGAACAGGAAGTGTGGCGCTACAGTCGCATCGGTGAGCTACAGCTCGACCGCTTCCACCCCGTTGCTCCCGCGACCAGCGTGCAGGGCGCCAACGGGTACGTGGCTGATCGGCACGACCTCGATACCACCGTGGTGCACGATGTCTTCGACGAGCTCAGCGCATCGTTCTACGGCGAGACGGTGCTCTCGATTCCTCGCGGTACCCACCTCGCAACTCCGATCATGGTCACCCACACGGTTCACGGCGGCGACCAGGCGACGTTTCCGCGACTAGTCATCGACGCGGGCGAGGACAGCGAAGTCACCGTCGTCGAGCGGTTCGTGTCGGACGGCGATGGCGCCGCGCTCGTCGTCCCTCGCTTGTTCGTTCGGGCGCAGCAGGCGGCGCGGGTCACCTATGTCGCGATCAACGAGCTCAGCACGTCGGTGTGGCAGCTCGGCCACCAGTTGGCGGTGGGCGATCGAGACTCGACCACCCTGCTGGCCACGGTTGCTCTCGGCGGCGAGTACGCGAGGGTGCGCACCGATGCCAAGGTAGTCGGCCAAGGTGCCAGTACCCGCCAGGTCGCCCTCTACTACGCCGACGAGACGCAGATGCACGACTTCCGCACCCTGCAGGATCATGTCGCCCCCCGCACTACCAGCGATCTGCTGTTCAAGGGCGCGGTGCAGGACACGGCGCGCAGCGTGTACACGGGATTGATTCGAATTGGCCACGAGGCCAAGGGATCGGTTGCGTATCAGACCAACCGCAACCTCACCCTCAGCGCCGGTGCATGGGCCGAGAGCGTGCCCAACCTGGAGATCGAGACCAACGACGTGAAGTGCAGCCATGCCAGCACCATTGGGCCGATCGACGAGGATCAGCGGTTCTATCTCGAAAGTCGCGGCATCCCGCCCGAGACCGCCGAACGTCTGGTGGTGCTGGGGTTCTTCGACGAGGTGTTGGCCCAACTCCCGGTCGGGACCTTGGCCGCCGAACTGCGCTCCCAAGTGGCCGCCAAGCTCGATCGGCGCACCCGATGAGCACCGCTGTCTGTTCGTTCACTGATCTAGCGCCCAACAGCGCGACCCGCTTCGACGTCGGCGGACGCGCCGTCGCGGTCATCAGAATCGGCGACGACGTGTACGCGATCGGCGATACGTGCAGTCACGCAGACGTGTCACTGAGTGAAGGCGAGCTTCTCTGCGATACCAAGGAAATCGAGTGCTGGAAGCATGGCAGCACGTTCAGTCTCGAGACGGGCGAGCCACAGACCTTGCCGGCCACACAGCCCGTGCCGGTGTATGTCGCCCGAGTCGTCGACGGCATGGTCGAGATCGATCTGGAGGTTCAGTGAGCACCCTCGAAATCCGCGACCTGGTCGCCTCGGTCTCCGGCAAGACCATCCTCAACGGCATCACCCTCACGGTCAGTTCGGGCGAGGTGCACGCCGTCATGGGGCCGAATGGGGCAGGCAAGAGCACTCTGTCCGCCGTTGTCTTGGGCAAGCCCGGGTACGAAGTGGTCTCCGGATCCGTGATTCTCGACGGCGTCGACATGCTGGCCCTGCCCAGTTGGCAGCGAGCCCAAGCCGGGCTTCATCTGGTGATGCAGTACCCGACCGAGGTGCCAGGTGTACAGCTCGTCGACGTCATGCGGCACGCGTTCGACGCCCGCGGGATGGCTACTGCCGATCTCGACAGCCGGCTGTACGCCGAGGCGGCGAAGATCAACTTCGATGCTGCGCTGTTCGAGAGGGCACTCAACGTCGACCTCTCAGGTGGCGAGAAGAAGCGCAACGAGACGTTGCAGGTCGCCATGCTGCAGCCCAAGATCGTGATCCTCGATGAACTCGACAGCGGCCTCGACATCGACGCCCTGCGGGATTGCGCGCTGCGGATCGAGGCGTTGACCAACGAGCAGAACCTCGGTGTGCTGGCGATCACGCACTACAACCGGCTGCTCGAAGTGCTGCGCCCGGATCACGTGCACATCCTGGTGAAGGGCCGCATCGTCTCGTCGGGTGGCGCTGAGCTGGCCGACCAGCTCGAAATCGACGGTTACGCAGCCTTTGTCGGCGCCGACGACGAGGCCCCGGGCGGCGCTCTCGCCGACCTTTTTGGGTAGGTCAAACGGCTCAAATCGCTTGTCGGGTGCGGTCGGTCCACCTGACAGTTGGTGACCGAACACCACTGCCAGCGGTCGCACGCTCACGGACACGTGTGCAGCCCGCACCCCCTTTCGCTTGATCGAGATGATGCCGCGCAGATTTTCTTGATGAAGTCCTGAAAATCACTTAAGGATCGGCGCCTAGCGCCCGATGACATTCGTGCCTATAACAACGGTGCACGGTGGAGGTGAACGGCGGACGCCGCCGTGCGATGGACGGAACGCCGACTAGGAGGACGCCTCGATGCGTCAGCAAGCAAAATACACCATGTTCCGGCTGGCGCCGGTTGTGATGCTCGTCATCACCGTCGCCGCGCCTCGAAAGTGGCTGTGATGAAAGCCATCAATCACACTTCGGTTCGGGCCGCTGCAGCCATTGCGACGTTCGTCGCTCTGATCTCTTCGGTCGGTGCCCCTTGGAAATGGTACTGAGCTGAACTGCGGCGCAGGCACCCCACCCGGTGCCTGCGCCGCACATGCTTTTTTCGAATCTCTCGACAAAGGAAGCCTCACTTGACGGAAAGCTCGACCCACCACGATCAAGGGCGCAGGCTCGTCGATGCATTCGTCACTGCGGTCGCCGTCGTCGCGGTGACCCTGACCGTCTTGGTCTATGTCCTGGGGCGTCCCACCATTGTCCCGCCCTCACAGGGCATCTACGTCGCCATCTTCTGCGCGTTGCTGTTCATCGGCGAGACCCGAACGAAGTGGTTCCGCTTCGGCGACGGTGGCCAGGTGACGCCTGGCTGGGCATTCGCCTTCAGCATCGTGTTGCTCGGCGCCCCGATCGTCGCAATTGCGGCAATGGCCGCGTGCACCCTGTATGTCGACCTGCGCGATCGCAAGTCGATCACCAAGATCGTTTTCAATGCGGCGCAGATCACCGCATCACTCGCGGCCGGCGCGCTCGTGCTTCAACTCTTCGGGTTGCGGTCGCCGATCACCGACGCTGAAAGGCTGTCGTATCGCTGGGGGATCGGCGTCGTCGTCGCCGGCGCACTGGTGTTCACCGCCAACGGTCTGCTGACGTGCATCGTCCTGACGCTGCACTACAAGACCAGCCTGCGCTCGATGATGGGACGCAGCTTCTTTCTCAGCATCTCCGCCGACGGCGCCCTGCTGGCACTGTCGCCGATCTTCGTGGTGGCGATCGACTACAGCTTGATGATGCTTCCTCTGTTGGGCGTCACCGCACTCTTGATCTACCAGAGCACGCAGCAGGCCCTGCGACGCGCCCACGAGGCGAGTCACGACAGCCTGACCCATCTTCTGAATCGACGCACGTTCGACAACCATCTCTCCGGATTCCTCGCTTCGCACCCCGACGACGTCCGCGGCGCTGTTCTGCTGTTGGACCTCGACGGTTTCAAGGAGATCAACGACCGCCTCGGTCACCAGACGGGCGACATGGTGCTGGTGGGCATTGCCGAACAACTCATCCGATCTGCGCCTGAAGCGGCAGTGGTTGCCCGTCTCGGTGGTGACGAGTTCGCCGTGCTGATCCCCGATGTCGGCTCGGAAGCCTCGACGATGGCAACCGTCGAGCAACTGCGCACGGAGCTCACACGGCCGATCGTCGTGGACGGATTCCCGCTGTCGGTCGGGGTCAGCATCGGCCTTGCGTTCGTGCCCACCCATGGACGTACGCCCGAGGATTTGCTTGGCGCCGCCGACGTGGCGATGTACCGCGCCAAGCGCTATCGCACCGGTGTCGAGAGCTACAAGGCCCTGGGCTCGCGACCCGAACGCGGGCGGCTGGGCCTGCTCGGCGAGTTGTCGCACGCCATCGGCGCCGACCAGTTGAAGGTCCACTATCAGCCGCTGACGCGCTTTCGCGATGGCACGCCGAACGCGATGGAAGCGCTGCTCCGGTGGCAGCACCCGACCCTCGGCCAGGTGCCTCCTGGCGACTTCATCACACTCGCCGAACACACCGACCTCATCGTACCGCTGACGCAGTTCGTGCTGACACAGGCCACGGCCGATGCCCGCGTCGTCGATCGCTTCGACATGCGTTTGTCGATCAACGTGTCGGCACGGAACCTGCAGGATCGCCGGTTCCCATCGAGCGTGCTGAAGGCAATCGATGAGGCCGGGCTCAACCCGGCCCGACTGGAGTTGGAGATCACCGAGAGCGCAATCGCCAGCGAGCCCGAGCGCAGTCTGTTCGCCATCAGCGCAGTGCGCGAGGCGGGCGTGCGCGTGGCGATCGACGACTTCGGGACCGGCTACTCGTCATTCAGCATGCTGCGCGACTTCACCGTCGACCGGTTGAAGATCGACGCCAGCTTTGTCGACGGCATCGCTCACAGCCAACGTCAGCAGCATCTGGTCAAAGCCATCGTGACTCTCGCCAAGGGCTTGGGGATCGAGACGGTCGCCGAGGGAGTCGAGACCGAGGAATCGTGGATCGCCCTGGCCGACCTGGGCTGCGACGTCGCCCAGGGTTATCTGATCTGCCGGCCGGTGTCGTTGCCCGATCTGGTCGAATGGCTGGAGATCCGGCAATCGATGGCGGCCCTGGAGCACGTGTCGTCGTGATCATCGTCGTTGCGGCGCTGCTGGCGATCCTGTCGGTTCCATTGACGGGTCGATCACTTGCCCCACTTGCCAGGTTGTCGCTGCGCCGCGTCTGGTTGGTGTGGCTGAGCATCGGTCTGCAGATGCTGATCACCTTGGTGTCGGGTTTCCCCAACTGGCTCGGCCAGCCGGTGCACCTGTTCACGTTCGCCTTGTCGGCTGCATTCCTG